>NZ_QOSC01000008.1:0-454470 GCF_008368845.1 Bacillus sp. BB51/4 | reverse complement strand
CAGTTTTCAAAGAACTACTTGGTCGCTCATTTGCGACTTCCTTATGTTAACATCTTCGTTTTTCGATGTCAACTAAGTTTTTCAATTTCTTTTTTGTCGTTTTCTGCGTTTCCGCATCAGCGACGGTTATTAATATATCATGGTGAAATTCGAAATGCAACACCTTTTATAAACTTTTTTTAGATCACCCTAATTTCTTTGTTAATATCATATACTTAAACGAAATATCTCTTTCATGTATAAATAATTCCTACATATATTCTATATAAAGTAACTCTATCAAAAGCATTTCTTTCTATAATAAATGTTTTATTTATATACCATATCATACAAGGAGGAATATATATGGACTATGCCGATTTATTAATCAAACTAGGTCTCTCGGCTATTTTAGGGTTCGCTATCGGTTTAGAGCGCGAATTAAAACGAAAACCACTTGGTTTAAAAACTTGTTTAGTTATTTCTATCATTAGTTGCCTCCTGACGATTGTTTCTATTAAAGCGGCTTACAATTTACCACATACCGATCATATGAATATGGATCCACTTCGACTCGCCGCTCAAATTGTATCAGGAATCGGTTTTTTAGGTGCCGGTGTTATTTTACGAAGAGGAAACGATAGCATTGCAGGACTAACGACTGCTGCTATGATTTGGGGTGCTTCTGGTATTGGTATTGCTGTTGGGGCTGGATTCTATATCGAAGCGATTTTCGGAATGTGTTTCCTTATGATTAGCGTTGAACTTATACCATTAGCAATGAAATTTGTAGGACCGAGATCATTTCGTCAACGTGATATCGCAGTAAAACTTGTTGTGCGAAATATGGACAATATCCCAATTGTAATTGAAGAAATAAAAGAAATGGATATAAAAGTTAAGAATATGAAGCTCAAAACATTGGAGAATGGCTCTCACTATTTACATTTGAAATTATCCATCGATCAAAAAAGGCATACTGCTGATGTTTACTACGCCCTCCAGCATCTTGAAAGTGTCCAACAAACTGAATTAGAAAGTATGTAATGTAAAACAAACTCTCTTTTAAATTAGAGAGTTTTTCTTTTTTCTATAATGGTAACAATGAATGTAGCCCTGCAAAGTAAGGAGGAATAAGAGTTTGAAATCCCGTCCAAATTTAGTAGATACATTTCGTGATTCCATTATTTTCCGTTTAGTTTGCTTTATTGTTGTACTTACTGCTTTTTCTGGCTTCCTTATACATAGATTAGAGCCATCACACTTCACCACATGGTTTGATGGAGTTTGGTGGTCAATCGTTACCATTTTCACCGTTGGCTATGGTGACTTTGCCCCGCATACACTAATAGGCAAACTTATCGGTATGGGTATTATTTTATTTGGAACCGGTTTTTGTTCTTATTATATGGTTCTGTTCGCCACTGATATGATTAATAAACAATATATGAAAATTAAAGGAGAAGAAGCCGCTACCTCTAACGGTCATATGATTATCGTGGGTTGGAATGAACGGGCAAAACATGTTGTAAAACAAATGCACATCTTACAACCGAACCTTGATATCGTTTTAATTGATGAAACACTTTCTTTACTTCCAAAACCATTTCATCATTTAGAATTTATAAAGGGTTGCCCGCATCACGATCAAACTTTATTAAAAGCTAATATTACAACTGCTCACACTATATTAATAACAGCTGATAAAGAAAAAAATGAAAGCTTAGCAGATACACAGTCCATTTTAAATATTTTAACTGCAAAAGGTCTTAATCCAAACATTCACTGCATCGCTGAACTTCTTACTTCTGAACAAATACAAAATGCAACTAGAGCTGGTGTATCAGAAATTATAGAAGGAAATAAATTAACGAGCTACGTATTTACCGCTTCTCTTTTATTCCCTTCCATTTCAGGCGTACTATTCTCACTTTACGATGAAATCTCTGATAACAAATTACAACTGATGGAGCTTTATCCTTCCTGCACTGGACAAACTTTTGCAAATTGTAGCTATACTCTTTTAAAGCAAAATATTCTCTTACTAGGTATAAAACGCGACGAACAATATATGATTAATCCAGTCCATTCCTTTGTTCTCATTGAAAGCGACATACTCATTGTTATTCACCATTAAGAAAATGTTTTTCTAGTTCCTGCATGAGCACTTTCCCAATATTGATATATTTTCTTTTCACATCTCCATCTGGATCTTTCGGCTCAGCAAATTGATCCATTCCACTCGTTCCAGCCGTTAAAGTATTTACGTGATCATCTAGTTCGTCTTGATATACGTGCGAAAGAATATAAGGCGTTCCAAGACGGACTATTACACCAGGTACATCTAATTCGCCATTCACTGCTGTAAATGGCACTCGTAAAAATTGATATCCATCTTCTTCATCGATTTTGTAATCAAAGCATCCTTTATCGTAATCCCAATTGCCACCAATGTTATACCCAAGTGGCTTCATTATCTCTTCTAACTTATATAACGCATATGTACGTCCTTCTAAATTTGATTGAATCGGAATCAAGCCCATCCCTCCTAGACTTTTTCTTTAGCATACCCACTCTAGTTTGAATATACCGATGGACTTTTCAAATCCTGGTTTACCAAGTAAAGCAAACATGTTTTTCTTATATGCTTCTACTCCTGGTTGGTCAAATGGATTTACGCCTAATAAGTAGCCGCTCATCGCACATGCCTTTTCGAAGAAGTATACAAGGTAACCGAATGTGTACTCATTTAATTCAGGGATATTTACGATTAAGTTTGGTACGCCACCATCGCTATGTGCAAGTAATGTACCTTCGTATGCTTTCGTGTTTACGAAGTCTACAGTTTCACCAGCAAGGTAGTTTAATCCATCTAAATCGTTTTCTTCTGATTCGATTGTTAGTTCATGTGTAGATTTACCTACTTTCAGAACTGTTTCGAATAAGTCACGACGACCTTCTTGAACGTATTGACCTAATGAGTGTAAGTCAGTTGAGAAGTTTGCTGAAGATGGGAAAATACCTTTTTGATCTTTTCCTTCACTTTCGCCAAATAACTGTTTCCACCATTCAGAGAAGTATTGAAGTGCTGGCTCATAGTTAACAAGCATTTCAATTGTTTTTCCTTTATTGTATAAAGCGTTACGAACTACTGCGTATTGATAAGCTGGGTTTTCTTCTAGTTCTGATGTACCGAAGTCACCATGACCAGCAGCTGCACCTTTCATCATCTCTTCAATATTTAAGCCACTAACTGCGATTGGTAATAAACCAACTGGCGTTAATACAGAGAAACGGCCTCCAACATCATCTGGAATAACGAATGTTTCGTAACCTTCATTATCAGCTAATGTTTTTAATGCACCACGTGCTTTATCTGTCGTTGCATAAATACGTTTGCGAGCTTCTTCTTTTCCATACTTTTCTTCTAATAACTTACGGAAAATACGGAATGCTAGTGCCGGCTCTGTTGTTGTACCTGATTTGGAAATAACGTTAATAGAGAAGTCTTTACCTTCTAATACATCCATTAAATCTTTCATGTAAGTGGAGCTAATGTTTTGTCCAACAAATAGCACTTGTGGAGTTTTACGTTGTTCTTTAGAAAGTGTGTTGTAGAAAGAATGGTTTAACATTTCGATTGCTGCACGTGCTCCTAGGTAAGAACCACCAATACCTACAACAAGTAAAATATCAGAGTCATTTTTAATTTTTTCTGCACATTTTTGAATGCGAGCAAATTCTTCTTTGTCATATTGAAGCGGAAGGTCTACCCACCCAAGGAAATCGTTCCCAGCTCCAGTTTTTTCGTGGATTGCATGATGTGTTACTTTCACTGCATCACGCAAATAAGTGATTTCATGTTCACCGATGAAGGATAACGCTTTAGAATAGTCGAACGTTACATGTGTACTCATCTTTTTCCCTCCAATTATGGATATGTATTTCTGTATTCACTTTAGCGAAACTGAAGTTGTAAATCAAGCGATTCAACCATTGTAAACGTAACCAAAATATATTTTTTAGAAAAAGTTCATTTTTTGCATAAAAATTCTTATTTTTCTGTATAGATGTATATACATCCTTTTTCTTATATTTTTTATGTATAAAAACAACATAACTACGCCATTCTATAAAGGAGTTAATTAACTCATCGCTTGCTCATGCTTCACAATTAAGGGGGGCTTTTTCATGAGTACTCTGCAACGTATCGCATTAGTCTTTACTGTAATTGGCGCTGTGAACTGGGGACTAATCGGGTTCTTCCAGTTTGACTTAGTGGCAGCCATTTTCGGTGGACAAAATTCCGCTCTTTCCCGTATTATTTACGGCATCGTTGGTATTTCTGGGCTTATCAATCTTGGTTTACTCTTTAAACCATCAGAAAATCTTGGCACTCACCCAGAAACGAACGAAATTCGCTAGTCAGTATGTCCTTACTTCACCTCCGACATACGAATATGATTGCATGCAATCATATTTGCAAATATATATCATAAGATAAAGTAAAAGAGGAACGCTCATATGCGCTCCTCTTTTATTTTGTTAACTCGGACTCTTCAATCCATTCTGTTAACTTTTCACGCAGCGTATTAAATCCGTTCTCAGATGGATTCGGTATAAGAATCCGCCCTTGTTTTCTTCTCGCCGCTTTTAACGATAAACTCATTTTTCTGTGTTCTTCATCAATTGAAAGTACTTTTACTTCTACTGTATCGCCGACTTTTAAAAAGTCATGAATATCCTTTACATATCCATTTGTAATTTCAGATATATGCACAAGCCCTTGTGTTTCTGCATCTAACGCTACAAATGCTCCGTAATCTTGAATCCCAGTCACTTTCCCTGTTACAACCACTCCAGTTGTATATTGTTCTGACATATGAAACACTCCCATACGTTTACCATTTTCTCTACAATTGTAGATAGCAAAGCAGATGATTTATTGTTAAATATCCGATTAGTTAGTACGTACCCTAAGTAAAGCTACTCAGGATACGCATACCTTATATTAGTAAATTATACCACTATGACAGAACTCATTCAAAATTAACGAAAAATTTCCTAGAGTACGTATAATTTTCTAATATTGGGATAGAATACTAACACATGGCTTTCTAGTATTCCCCCCCTTTTATGGACAAAACGTATTATGTTTTGTCCTTTTTTTATTTTCTATAAACCGTTCCATTCTCTTCATTGCTTCCATAAGTTGTTCAAGCGATGTTGCATACGAGCAACGAATAAATCCTTCACCACTTTCGCCAAATACACTTCCAGGTACAACAGCCACCTTTTCTTCTAATAATAACCGTTCTGCAAATTCTGCCGAAGATAGTCCAGTTGAAGAAATAGAAGGAAAGACATAAAATGCTCCGCCCGGCACATGACACGTTAAACCCATTTCATTAAACGATGTCGTCATAAAATTACGGCGTTTCTTATAACTATCTCTCATCCGAATTACTTCATCATTCCCCGCGCGTAACGCTTCAAGTGCTGCGAACTGAGACATTGTCGGTGCACACATCATGGAATATTGATGAATTTTGAGCATTAATTCCGAAAATTGAACAGGAGCTGCAATCATACCGAGACGCCATCCTGTCATCGCAAACCCTTTTGAAAATCCCGAAATTAAAATTGTATGCTCGCGCATATTTTTAATACTCGCGAAACTTGTATATACTTCGTCGTATACAAGCTCTGCATAAATTTCATCAGATAATACGATTAAATTGTACTTTTCAACAATCACTGCTATTTCTTCAAGCTCGGATTTATTTAACATTGCACCTGTTGGGTTATTTGGTGAACAAAGCAAAATTGCCTTTGTTTTCGCTGTAATAGCTGCTTCAATTTGTTCTGGTTGTACTTTAAACTCGTTTTCTAAAGTCGTTGCCACAGGAACCGGAACTCCTCCAGCTAATGTCACAAGCGGTGCATAAGAAACGAAACTTGGTTCAATAATGAGTACTTCATCATCAGGATTTATAATGGCGCGCATCGCTACATCTAACGCCTGACTCGCTCCAACTGTAACAATGATTTCATCGTTCGGATCATAAGATACTGCAAATTGTTTTTTTAGATACTTTGCTATTTCTTGACGAAGTTCCAATAATCCTGCATTTGCTGTATATGACGTATATCCTTGTTCTAAAGAACGGATGCATGCTTGCCTTACATTCCAAGGTGTAACAAAGTCAGGCTCTCCTACTCCAAGAGAAATAACACCTTTCATATTTGCTGCTAAATCGAAAAACTTTCGAATACCAGATGGTTGTAAAGCTTCTGCCGTTCTAGATAGTTCAAATTGCTTCATGGTGTCACCACAATGCGCTTATCATCATCGTTTTTTTCGTAAATAATTCCCTCATGTTTATACTTTTTCAAAATGAAATGCGTTGTTGTAGAAACGACAGATTCAATTGTTGCTAATTTCTCAGAAACAAACATCGCTACTTCTCCCATTGTCTTTCCTTCTAATGTAATAGAAAGATCGTATGTCCCTGACATTAAATACACAGATTTCACTTCTGAATAACGATAAATTTGTTCAGCAACCGCATCGAACCCAACGCCGCGCTTTGGCGTAACTTTCACATCGATCATCGCCGTTAAACCTGTATGTTCTTTTACCTTCGTCCAATCGATATGTGTTACATAATCCACAATAATCTTTTCCGCTTCTAATTTTTCAACCATCTTCTTTACTTCTTTTACTTCTATATTTAACAGCTTTGCTAATGTATCTACAGATAATCGACTACTTTTTTCAAGACAAGCTAATAATTCTAATTCTTTTTCTGTCACCATATAAATCATCCTTCCTTTTCGTTTGTGTCTAAATTATACAAATACCCTTTCCAGTTTGAAAAGAAGATTTTTTTAGTGAATTATGTCAAAATAAAGTGAAACTTTAATCAGCGGAAAAATGCGTGATAAAGCGAAAGGGGATGGAACCGTGAAACCAAAAGTTTATATTGCTGAACCAGTTCCAACATTTGTAGAAAACTATTTATTAGAACACTGTGATTATGAAAAATGGGAGCAAAATGAGAAGGTACCTCGTGATGTTCTACTAGAGAAAATACAAGATAAAGATGGATTATTAAATTTCGGATCTGCTATTAATGAAGAATTATTAAATGTAGCTCCTAACTTAAAAGTAGTAAGCAACATTTCTGTCGGTTACGATAATTTTGATTTACAAGCAATGGAAAAGCGCAATGTCATTGGAACGAATACACCATATGTATTAGATGATACAGTAGCAGACCTTGTTTTCGCTCTTATGTTATCTGCTGGTCGCCGCGTCTGCGAACTCGACTCCTACGTGAAAAATGGTGAATGGAACGCCGAAATCGGAAAAGAGCACTTCGGGCTGGATGTACACCATAGTACAATCGGTATTATCGGAATGGGACGAATTGGAGAAGCCGTTGCAAAACGAGCGAAATTCGGATTTGATATGAATGTTCTGTATTATAACCGTCGCCGTAAAGAAGAAGCTGAACAAAAATTCGATGCTACATATTGTGATTTACAGACGTTACTCAAACAATCTGATTTTATTGTTCTTCTTACTCCATTAACAGATGAAACGTATCATCTTATCGGAGAAAAGGAATTTTCATTAATGAAAGAAACAGCAATCTTCATTAATGCCTCTCGCGGAAAAACAGTAGATGAAGAAGCGTTAATCCAAGCGTTAACAGAAAAGAAAATCTTTGCAGCAGGCATTGATACGTTTACACAAGAGCCGATTCAAAAAGATAATCCGCTCTTATCATTACAAAATGTCGTGACTTTACCGCATATTGGATCTGCAACGTTAAAAACTAGGCAGCAAATGGCTATGACAGCCGCTGAAAATTTAGTTGCAGGGTTACAAGGAAAAACACCGCCTAATATTGTTCGCGGGTAATGATGAATAAACGAAAGGCAAGATGACATCGTCATCTTGCCTTTTTTTGTTAACATATTTTTTTCTGCCTTGGAGATGATATGAACAAAAATCAATGGAGTGACAAAAAATGAATCACGAATATACTTGTCCTTATTTCACTTTTTCCACTCGCGGCACTACTATTCATTACGAATTGTATGAACATGACAACAAAACGGAACGTCCTACTTTCGTACTCGTTCACGGCTTTTTATCTTCCTCATTCAGTTACCGCCGCCTCATTCCTTTATTATCGAAAGCAGGAACAGTACTAGCTCTTGATTTGCCACCGTTCGGAAAAAGTGATAAGTCTCATCTCTTTAAATATTCTTATCATAATTTAGCAACGGTTATTATCGATTTAATTGAACATTTATCTCTCTCAAATATTGTGTTAGTTGGGCATTCTATGGGTGGACAAATTTCTCTCTATGTAAACCGTATACGCCCTGAATTAATTTCAAAGACAATTTTACTATGCAGCTCTAGCTATTTAGCACGCGCAACCTTACCTTTACTATACTCTTCTTATTTACCGTTCTTTCATTTATACGTAAAGAACTGGATTATACGGCGCGGCATTGTTCATAACTTAATGAATGTCGTTCATGATCACTCATTAATTGACGATGAAATGAAGGAGGGTTACTCCGCTCCTTTTTATGACAACCGTATATTCCCTGCTTTAACTCGTATGATAAGAGACCGTGAAGGTGATTTATCTTCAACTGAATTACAAAAAATTGAAACACCTACACTACTCATTTGGGGTGAAAAAGATCGTGTCGTCCCTGTACATGTAGGTCATCGGCTACACAAAGATTTACCAAACTCGAAATTTATTTCTTACGAAAACACAGGACATTTACTACCTGAAGAAAAGCCTGAACTTGTTTATGAAGAAATTATCGCTTTTTCTGCACAATAATACAAAAGGCTGTCGGAAATTCCGACAGCCTACAATGAACAACTTCCGCCTTCTTTTATTACAAGTAATTCCACAGCTAACTTCTCACATTTTCCAAGCGCAGGTACTTCCTCAAAAGACATAAAGTATATATGTTGAATCTTTTTTGCGATGTATTTTGGATCGTCGAACACACTTACGACGTTCACAACATCGCTCGCTTCTGTTTCATAAAACTCCGGTCCCATTTGAAACGGATCCCAATTCTTCACAACCTCTATCATCTTTTCATATGTACCCATTCGCTTCCCGCCTTTTCACTTTTTAATACTTTTCTTTATCCTATCACATCAGCTATTCTATAAGAAGAGAGAGAACTTTCATAACTTAACGGTTTACAGAAGAAGGGGGCAAACTTATGCAACTATTTCATAAAACAGTCAATCGACGTGGAACTCATAGTACGAAGTGGGATACGTATAAAAACGAAGAACTTCTCCATGCTTGGATTGCTGATATGGATTTTGAAGTACCACAACCAATTCAGACTGCTTTAAAGAAACGTATCGAGCATCCTATTTTCGGCTATACACTTCCTCCCGAAAATATTGGAGATATTATTTGTAACTGGACAAAAAAACAGTACAACTGGGATATTCAAAAAGATTGGATTGTCTTTAGCGCGGGAATCGTTCCAGCTCTTAGTACGAGCATACAGGCCTTCACAAAGGAAAACGAATCCGTTCTCGTACAACCACCTATTTATCCCCCATTTTTCGAAATGGTCACAACAAACAACAGACAATTATGCGTGAGTCCTTTACAGAAACAAAATGATACATATGTGATAGACTTCGATCATTTAGAAAAGCAATTTCAACAAGGCGTCAAACTCATGCTTCTTTGTAGTCCTCACAATCCAATCGGGCGTGTTTGGTCAAAAGAGGAACTCACACAACTTGGCACGTTATGTACAAAATATAATGTAATCGTTGTCGCGGATGAAATTCATGCCGATATTATTTACGGAGATCGTACTCATACACCATTTGCTTCTTTATCTGAAGAATTAGCAGCGCGCACGATTACTTGTATGGCTCCGAGTAAAACATTTAATATCGCTGGATTACAGGCATCGATTATTATCATTCCAAACGAAAAACTCCGTCAAACCTTTATATCTATCCAATATAGACAAGGTTTCCACGGATTAAATACATTTGCCTATACAGCGATGCAAAGTGCCTATACAGAATGTAACGATTGGCTAAATGAAATTCGATTATATATAGAAGATAACGCTCAATTCGCTTGTAAATATATTAAAGATCACATACCTACTCTTTCTGTAACGAAACCAGAAGGTAGCTTTTTATTATGGATTGATTGCTCTCGCCTACAGCTTTCTCAAAACGAACGCACCACATTGCTTGAGGAAAAAGGGAAAATCATCGTTGAACCTGGTGAGAAATACGGATTAGGCGGCGAAGAACATATTCGAATTAACATCGGCTGTCCAAGATCTGTTTTAGAAGAAATTTTAAACAGACTGCGCCATACGTTTTCATAATAAGAAAGGAGGCTGCCCCCTAATCAATCGTGGGCAGCCTCCTTTCTCAATTCTTGTTGGCAAATTGATATATCCCAATAACCGCTGATATATTTTCAATTACGTTTCACAAAAAAAGCTACCATGCACGGTAGCTTTTACTTTTTCTTCATATCCGACGCTTTTTTTACAATGACACCACAAGCAATTCGATCGCCGGATTTACCTGTCGGTTGTGTCATACCATCATCAGCATTTTCTGTAATAATAATAGACGCTCCATCTTTTCTATGAATCGTCGTTTTTCCTTCTTCCAGCGTTATATGTGGTGCATTGATTTCCGCTTTAATCTTTCCAGAACCGTCTGCAATTACGTTCGGTAAATCACCGTTTTCTGCACCCTTCGGATTAAGAAGTCCATGCTTTTTATCATCAGGATTAAAATGATTACCAGATGATTCAAAACGTGGTGCTTTACACTCACCAATTTCGTGTACATGCATGCCGTGCGGGCCAGGTGCGAACCCTTCCCCTTTAATCGTGATTTTCACTCCGCTTGTTTGCTGCACTACTTTCGCAGTCCCCACTTCATCGCCTGAAGCATTATGTAATTTCACGTCAATTTCTTTCGGCTTTCCTTGGTCACAACCTGCCATCAGAAATAATAAACAACAACTGAAAAAAAGCCGTTTTTTCATTCTATTCCCTCCAAAATATATTCTGCCTTTAGATTGTCCGAGCATGGAGGGAAACATACAAAAATGAGTTACTGTTTCTTTTCCGCTAAAAGTTTTTCTTCAACTTTCTGTAACCGCTCCGCTTCTCGTTTAGATACACGAATGAACATACGCCACGTAGCAACGGCACCAATGATAAATAGAACGCAAACAATCCCTGGAATAATATATTCTGTTTTATCTTCCGGAAAATATAAAGGCATCATATAAATAGAACACTCCTTATTAGAGGATTTATAAAACATCAGAATTTTCTGTTATATAATATAAAATTATAGTGGAACCTGTCCATATTCTCAAGGGGGCATTCCGAAAGCGAATGATTTCTTTGACTCCTTCGCACACTTTCCTTACTATAAACTTGAGGTGAAAAATATGAGAGAAACATTTGAAATTGGTGAAATCGTTACTGGTATTTATAAAACTGGCAAATACATCGGCGAAGTTACAAATAGCCGTCCTGGCAGTTACGTCGTAAAAGTGTTAGCTGTTTTAAAACATCCGGTGCAAGGTGACTTACATAACGTAAAACAAGCTGACGTACCATTTTTCCATGAAAGACGTGCTTTAGCTTTCCGTGAACAGACGAACATTCCAGAGCAAATGGTGAAGAAATATGAAGGAGAAATTCCAGAGTATACAGAGTCACTCAAATTAGCATTAGAAACTCAAATGAATTCATTTTCTGAAGATGATTCACCTTTTTCGGTTCGTAGTCTAGAAACATTAGAGCAGTTAAAAAAAGACTACAAACTTTAAAAAAACAAAACGACCAAATTACATACTGTGCAATTTGGTCGTTACTGTGTACTCACTTTCTTTAACACTTTTGAAAAATCAACGAGTTCTCCCAATGTTGGAGGTGCTGGTTTCACTAAATACTCTTTATCTTTTTCTACTAATTTAAAAATATTATACGTCGTCATCGCATCATCTAGCGCACAATGATGCTTACCCGTCCCTGCTTTTCCATATGCCTCAATTGCTTTCCACAATCCTGTTTGATTTCTCTCCCCAAAAAACTTCTTATACTCAAGTGATAAATCACGACACTGTCCTAAGAACGGAAAGTCTACTCTTGCCATTTCACAATTATGCTTCAACACTTTCATATCCATATTTCCCCACGTAACAATGGTTGGTTTACATCTCCTTTCATATTCTGCAAGTTTTTCAACAAGTTCTGGAAACGAAATTCCTTTATCTACGACTTCTTGTTTAATTCCTAAAAATTTCTTACATCGATCCGTTAAAGAAGGAAAAGTTTTCGGCCTAACATGAGCTGAATACGTGTCTTCTACCTTACAGCCAACAACCGAAACGAGTCCTACCTCAATGATTTCCGGGAAAAATCCTTTTGGTTTTTTTCTGTGCTGGGGCATCGTAAACTCAAAATCCAAAAATAAAAATTGTTGTTCATCCATACGATCCCTTCCTTATCATCTTTGTCATTCCTTTCTATTTGACACTCCTACACGAACAAGCTCGAATGCTAATTCCATTTTAAATATTCAGATTGGATGTATCTTATATATATGTCAAATGCCCACAAATATTTTTAAAAATAAGAAAAAATGAACGATGCAGAAAATATGACAAAATAAGCCCTTTCATTTACATCCCCCTTTTTTCTACTTTATAATGACGTTATGTGTGTTTCATCTAGTTAATTTTTGACACACTAAGAAAAGTGAATGAAAGGAGATGAGAGTTTTGCACGAAACAACGCAAGAGCTCGCAAACTGGCAGTATTATTTTGCTATCGCAGTCTTTTTAATTACATATGCCATTATTATTTCTGAAAAAATTAATCGCGCTGTCATCGCACTTCTTGGTGCAGCACTCATGGTAATTATGGGGGTCGTTGATTTACACAACGCCTTTACGAAACATATTGAATGGGGGACGATTACACTACTCATCGGTATGATGATTTTGGTGAACATTACGAGTAAATCGGGTGTCTTCCAATACGTTGCCATTAAAGCAGCAAAAGGAGCGCAAGGAAATCCAATTAAAATTTTAATTTCACTTTCCTTACTTACTGCGCTTGGTTCCGCATTTTTAGATAACGTTACAACTGTACTTCTTGTTGTTCCAGTTACTTTATCTATTACGCGCATACTGCAAGTAAATCCTGTTCCTTATTTACTTTCTGAAATTATTTTTTCAAACATTGGAGGAACAGCAACATTAATTGGTGATCCGCCAAATATTATGATTGGTTCTGCAAATAAGCATTTAGATTTCAATGCTTTCTTATTCAACTTAGCACCTATCGTAATCATTATTATTGCTGTTACAGCGACAATACTTTACTTCATGTACCGTAAACAATTAATTGCTGATCCTGTACAAGTTAAAAAATTAATGAGTCTAGATGAAAAGCAATACATTAAAGATCCAGTATTAATGAAAAAATCTTTAACAGTACTTGGACTTACAATCGTAGGTTTCATGACTCATTCTATCTTCCATGTTGATGCAGCTATCATTGCCTTAACTGGTGCTACTGTACTTATGCTAATCGGTGTGAAAGAACATGAAATTGAAGAAGTATTCGCAAGTGTAGAGTGGGTAACAATCTTCTTCTTCGCAGGACTATTCGTACTCGTTGGAGGACTTATCGATATCGGGCTTATCAAAACCTTAGCTCAAAAAGTAATTGGAATAACGGGCGGAGATATTTCTCAAGCATCTATCCTTATTTTATGGGTATCTGGTATCGCCTCGGCAACAATTGATAACATTCCATTCGTTGCAACAATGATTCCGCTTATTAACGATATGGCAGTTGGGCTAGGTTTATCACCTTCTGACGCACAAATCGACGTATTATGGTGGGCATTAGCATTAGGTGCTTGTCTAGGTGGGAACGGAACATTAATCGGAGCTTCTGCTAACGTAATCGTTGCAGGTATCGCAAGTCGTGAGGGCCATAAATTTAGCTACATGGAATTCCTTAAAGTCGGCTTCCCAATTATGATCGTTTCATTAATCATTTCTCATATTTATATTTATTTACGCTACCTTATGTAGTAGAAAAAGGGCTGTCCTATGTGGCAGCCCTCTTTTCTTAGTCAACGAAATATCGATTTACCGATAAAAAGCTGTTCCAAAATATCTTCGAAACAGCTCCCCGCATATATCTACTCGTTATATCTTACCGGCTCATTCCGAATAATAAATAAGTGTATCGGTAAGAAAACCGAAAATGTGATTGTATGAATAATTGTAAATAATATAGAATTCGTTCCGTACCTGTCTAAAATAGCGTAGATAAGATAAATAGATAGTACAATCGATACAGCTGTTGCTAATAAATATAGAATTGGTACGAAGTTAAAAATGAAACACGCGACATATATGCCGAATACTTTCCATCCTGCTTCTTCTTTTAAGAAATCCGGTAATTTATCTTTCGCTAAATCCCCCCATATCTTACTATTTAAAAAAGGAATAAACGCAAGAGCACCATCCGTTGCACCATCATTTTTCGCCATCGTATACAGTGCAAAAGCCGTTAATAAATACGCAATAATTGCCCAAATCAATACAACAAGAATAAACGCAAAACTAAGAGCAAAGAAACCTGCTAGTAAACCCTGATCTTCCATCTTATCCTCTCCTCTCTACTCTCAACATATTTCATTCCATTGCAAGTTATGTTTTAAAATTCAACCAAACTCTCTGTATAATAATAAGAGTAAGATAATTAGAGAGGAGAACAACTGATGCATCCATTTGTAAAAGCACTACAAGAACATTTCATAGCTCACAAAAATCCGGAAAAAGCAGAACCGATGGCACGTTATATGAAAAATCACTTCCCGTTTCTCGGCATTCAAACTCCCGAGAGAAGACAGTTATTAAAAGACGTCATCCAAATACATACTCTCCCAGATCAAAAAGACTTCCAAATCATCGTGCGTGAACTTTGGGACTTACCAGAACGTGAATTTCAAGCGGCCGCACTTGATATTATGCAAAAATATAAAAAGCATATAAACGAAACGCATATCCCCTTCTTAGAAGAACTCATTGTCACAAAGTCTTGGTGGGATTCTGTTGATAGCATCGTCCCTACATTTTTAGGGAATATCTTTTTAAAACATCCAGAATTAATTTCCGCCTATATTCCAAAATGGATTGCATCAGATAATATATGGTTACAACGCGCCGCTATTTTATTCCAGCTAAAATATAAACAAAAGATGGATGAAGAACTTCTTTTCTGGATTATTGGACAACTACATTCTTCAAAAGAATTTTTCATTCAAAAAGCGATTGGCTGGGTCCTTCGCGAATATGCAAAAACAAAGCCCGATGTCGTTTGGGAATACGTACAAAATAACGAGCTTGCCTCGCTTAGTAAACGTGAAGCAATCAAGCACATTAAACAAAATTACGGAATAAATCACGAAAAAATAGGCGAGACTCTATCATAGATAGACGCGTTCCTCTATTGAGATTTAAAAAAGAACGTGTTAGAATATGTTCATTATTATTAATATAAGTAGCGATGACGGACTTATAAGTACTTGCACAAAAAGCGATTCAGGGATAGTGAAAGCCTGAAGCCGCAAGGAAACGGCAGTCTCGAGCAATACGTGATAAAGTGGATGCACCTGTTGTGTATCAACTAGGGTGGAACCGCGGGCAAACGCTCGTCCCTAGGCAATTAAGCCTTGGGATGAGCGTTTTTTTATGTTTTTCAAAGCATATACCGCTCGTTTCACAAGTACCAGAGCACGTCATCGCCAATACGTTAACTTTCAAAAGGAGGATTTTATTATGTATTCAATGGAACAAGTTGTAAACTTAGCGAAACATCGCGGTTTTGTTTTCCCTGGTTCTGAAATTTACGGTGGTCTTGCAAACACTTGGGATTACGGTCCACTTGGAATCGAATTAAAAAATAACGTTAAAAAAGCTTGGTGGAAAAAATTCATTCAAGAATCTCCATACAACGTTGGTTTAGACGCAGCTATTTTAATGAACCCAAAAACTTGGATCGCTTCTGGTCACGTTGGTAACTTCAACGATCCAATGATCGACTGTAAAAAATGTAAAGCGCGTCACCGTGCTGACAAATTAATTGAAGATGCATTAGATGCAAAAGGCATCGAAATGGTTGTTGATGGTCTTACTTTCGACCAAATGGCTGACCTAATGAAAGAACATGAAGTAAAATGTCCTGATTGTGGTAGTGAAGAGTTCACTGAAATCCGTCAGTTCAACTTAATGTTCAAAACATTCCAAGGTGTTACAGAGTCTAGCACGAACGAAATCTTCCTTCGTCCTGAAACAGCACAAGGTATTTTCGTAAACTTTAAAAACGTACAACGCTCTATGCGTAAAAAACTTCCATTTGGTATTGGCCAAATCGGTAAGAGCTTCCGTAACGAAATCACGCCTGGTAACTTCACATTCCGTACACGTGAATTCGAACAAATGGAACTTGAATTCTTCTGTAAGCCTGGTGAAGATTTAGAATGGTTCGCATTCTGGCGTGAAACTTGTAAGAACTGGTTACTTTCACTTGGTATGACTGAAGAAAGCATGCGTCTTCGTGACCACGGTGAAGAGGAATTATCTCATTACAGTAACGCAACAACTGATATTGAATTTAGATTCCCATTCGGTTGGGGCGAACTATGGGGCGTAGCATCTCGTACAGACTTCGATTTAAAACGTCACATGGAACACTCTAATGAAGACTTTAACTATATCGATCCACAAACGAATGAGCGTTACGTACCGTACTGCATCGAGCCATCTTTAGGTGCTGACCGCGTAACATTAGCATTCTTATGTGATGCATATGAAGAAGAGCAATTAGAAAATGATTCTCGTACAGTTCTTCGTTTCCACCCTGCTTTAGCACCATACAAAGCAGCTATCTTACCATTATCTAAAAAGCTATCTGAAGGTGCTACTGAAGTATTCGCAGAACTAGCTAAAGACTTCATGGTAGACTTTGACGAAACTGGTTCTATCGGTAAACGTTACCGTCGTCAAGACGAAATCGGTACACCATTCTGTATCACTTACGACTTCGACTCAGTTGAAGACAAAGCTGTTACAGTACGTGACCGTGACACAATGGAACAAGTTCGTATGCCAATTAGCGAGCTAAAAGGCTTCTTAGAGAAGAAAATCCAGTTCTAATTATAAAAAAGAGGCGCTCTATTGAGCCGCCTCTTTTTACTTTTCACGTTTTTCTTTAATTGCTACTGTACATCTTGATATACATAGTAAATCATCATTCTCATCAATAATACGTACATCCCAAACCATCGTTGAATGTCCTCTATGTATCGGTGTCCCGATCGCTGTTACAATCCCATCTTTCTTTGAGCGAATGTGATTTGCATTAATTTCTAGACCGAAACAAATACATTTCTCTTGATCAATTAAATTGTACGAACCGACACTTGCTACTGTTTCTGCTAATGCAAGAGATGCACCGCCGTGTAAAAAACCAAACGGCTGATGCGTACGCTCATCAACAGGCATCGTAGCAACCACCTTATCTTCTGTCATCTCTAACAACTCAATTCCAAGTGAATCCATTAAAGTTTTTCCCATATCGTTTCCTCCTTCTCTTACTTTAATTGAATGTATAATTTTACCTATTTATTTTCAAACTACTTATAACACTTATATAAGGAGGTTTCACCTAAATGAAACAGAAATTTTGTATATTACTGCTTATGTTCTCCTTGCTGACTATTGTACCAAATTGTGCACTAGCAGCCAAAGCATCCAACCTGACAATCGATGTTCAGACTGTAACACAAAAAGGTAAGAAACCTTATATAGAATATCAAATTAACAGACCTTCTTTTCACAATTTTTCCGATTCTAAATTTCAAAATAAGCTCAATTTCTATTACAAAAAATCTACTGACAAATTTAAAACCAAATTAGAAAAAGACGCAAAAAAATATTATAAAGAAACGGAAGGATCTAGCACACCTTTTCATCCGTACGTGGCGAATGTTGATTATAAAGTTTCCTTAAATAAACCACCCTTACTCAGCCTATATTTGAATTACTATCAATATACAGGCGGAGCACACGGTCTTTATACGTGGAAGGCAAACACATTTGATTTAAAAGAAAAAAAGTTACTACGCTTAGATGATTTATTTCAACAAGAAGATAAATATAAAGAAGTAATCCGCGCTGAAATCGTAAGACAAATTAAACAAAATGAAGGCATTTATTTTCCCGATGCAACTGAAAAGGTCATGAGCACGAAAAAGTTCCACTTCTTTTTAGAACCGGACAATCTCGTCATTTATTTCCCTTTATATGAGATTGCTCCTTATTCAAGCGGAATTCCTCAATTTCGTATTCCATATACGTTGCTAAGAGATTATTTGAAGCCTTCTTATCAAAATATTTTGATTGACAACAAGTAAATATTTTCGCTACGATAATGTTAACCTAAAAACAACAGGAGGTTAACATTATGAGGAGATTTCATGTTTTAGATTTAGCATTAGCTGCCATGTTCGTCGCTCTTATGGCCATTGGTGCAAATATTGTATCTTGGGCACCATTCCTGCAAGTGGCGGGCATCCCATTATCTATGCAACCATTTTTCGCAATTTTAGCAGGGCTTCTTCTTGGAAGTAGACTTGGCGCATTATCAATGACTGTGTATATGCTCGTTGGCTTAGCTGGTGCACCAATCTTCGCTAACTTCAAAGCTGGATTTGGAGCACTTTTAGATCCTACTGGTGGTTTTATTATTGCATTTATTATCGTTGCTTACGTATCCGGAAAACTAGTAGAACAAAAAGAACGACCAACATTCAGTACATTTGCAATTGCCTCTTTCACAGGAATCATTTTAACTTATATTATCGGTACTACTTATATGTACGGGGCAGTCAATTTCTTTATGGGTGGTAATATGAGTTATAAAGCTGCTTGGATGATTATGATGTGGTTTGCAGTAAAAGATATTGCATTTACAATTATCGGTGCTATTATCGCACCTCGCATATACTATGCTGTACGCCGTTCTGCTTATCGAAACAGTCACTTCGTTTCATAAGTTGTTTTTTTGATATTTGCATGAGATACCGTTTCCCTTGATTATTATTCCCCTTCCCTAATCGGGTTTTTATTACGTACTAAAGAGGCTATCCTTCTATTGGAAGATAGCCTCTTTTTTCATATGGTTAGCACTTTCTATTCTTCATATATATTTGATTTTTAGATACAAATAAATTATGCTTGAAAAAGAATTAAACTAAAGTAAGGATTTGATTATAGATGGGGAGAGAATCCTCTCAAGAACATACAAAAAGATTTCTCATAGTAACACTATTTTTTACGCTTGGGACAGCTTTAGGAAAGCTACTTGGCTTTGCAAAAGAAATCACACTTGGAGCTTATTTCGGTACAAACCATGCCGTTGATGCATACGTTGTAGCTTTAAATATACCAACTATTGTTTTTACTGGTATCACAGGGGCCTTCGCCTTTTCTTTCATTCCTATCTTTATGGAGTTAAAGGGAAAAGATTCCCTTAAAGCATATCGATTTATGAATAACTTTTTAAACATTGTTCTACTTATTTTTTTCATTCCGCTTTTGCTCATTGAACTACAGCCGAACTTATTTATTTCAATATTTGCAAATGGGCTCCCAGAGCAAACAGCTTTATTATCAGCTTACCTATTACAAATCATTTTCCCAACTGTATTCTGTACATTCATGATTGATATTTTTAATGCTTATTTGAACAGTTTACATAAATTTCGCATTACAAGCATGCAATGGGTTGTATTAAATGGTATTACCCTTATTATATTTGTTTCCCTTGTTAATTGGATTGGAATTTACGCACTCGCATTAGGCGTTATTATCGGAAACATTGTACAAAATACACTTGTTTATTTTGCTTCTAAGCGCGAGGGGTATCGCTATCGATTTGTAATCGATTGGAAAGACCCTTCTTTAAAAACGATGATTAAGTTGAGTATTCCTGCTTTCATTACAAGTATGTCTATTCAAATTAATCTACTTGTGGATCGTACACTAGTATCTGGATTAGAAGAAGGATCTATTGCAGCCCTTAATTATTCCCAAAAATTATACTTCATTCCTCTTGGATTAATCGCTGCTCCAGTCTTAACAGTTATGTATCCTAAATTTGTCGGTTATGTAACTGACTCAAAATGGAAAGATTTCGTAAATTTAATGGAAACGAATATAAAAGTATTATTATATTTATTTATTCCCGTTTTTATTTATTTTACCTTTTTTACAGAACAAATTGTCAAAGTTGTTTATAACTATGGTGAATTCGGGAAAGATTCTATTATGATGACAGCAACTGCATTGCAATTTTATGCGCTAGCCGCTCTCATGCAACCTTTAAAAGATTTACTTGATCGTTTACTATTTTCTTTAAAATTGAATCGATATATTATGTACGCATCAATTTTTTCCATGATTATAAATGTTATATTATGTATTATACTCGTTAACAAAATGGGCTTAGCTGGTGCAGCTCTATCTACGTCAATAGCATCGGCTAGTACAGTAATCATACTATTGTGGATGTTCCAAAAATTCATGAAAGAGAAAGAAGCAGTAAACTTGTACTACGGTGGCTTTTTATTCAAATGCATTGTGGCATCCTTTATCAGCTTGTTTACTTCCAAGCTGATGCTTCATTTTACACATGATACAAAGTTGCTTATTTTATTAGCAATAGCGATTGGCGCCATCGTTTACTTATTAGTCACTTACATGTTAAAGATTAAAGAACTACAACAATTGCTATCGCTATTTTTAGGTAAAAGGAATGATATAAATGAATAAAATTATGTACCTTTTGAATTATGTTGGGGATGGTGGATCAGAAAAATACGTCCTAGATTTAATTCAATCTATGGATCCAGAATGTTGTATTCTTGTATATTCTACTCCTGGTCCTTTCTTACATAGGTTTGAAGCATTAAATATACCCATATATCAAATAGAAATGAAACACCCTTTTGATATAAAAACTGCATGGAAACTAAAAGAAATAATTGCAAAAGAGCAAGTAGATATTGTTCACGCACAATTTTTACGTGAAAATTATATTGCAATTTTAGCAAAGTTATTAGGGGCATCCATCCGTGTCATTTGGACATACCATGTGGATGTCCCCATGTCACTTCCTTTAAAATGGTGCAATAATATATTCACTCGTTATAATGACACCATCATTTGTATTTCACAGTTTATGAAACAGCAACTCCTTCAAAAAGGAGTTCAGAAAGATAAATTAAAAATAATTTATAATGGCTTAGAGGATCCTTATTTAAACAATTTACCATCTGTTCATAAACCGATGAAAATCGCTGTAATTGGGAGGTTAAGTGAAGAAAAAGGACAACCATTTTTAATACACGGCTTACAAAAACTAAAAACAAAATACCCTTCTTTACAATGGCACTGTAACATTATTGGAGATGGTCCATTAAAAACTCCATTAGAAGACTTAGTGACTTCTTTACAATTAAATGATTCCGTTTCTTTATTAGGTTTTCGAGATGACATTATTAAAGAATATAGTGCACACGATATCATCGTAATTCCTTCTAAAAATGAGGGGCTATCCTACGTAGCAATTGAAGCGATTGCTATGAAAAAGCCTGTGATTGCGACAAATATTGGCGGATTACCAGAAGTTATTGTTCCAAATCAATCTGGTATTTCTATACCATATGGAGATGTCGAACAATTGGCAACTGCACTGGCAACATTATTACAAGATGACAAACTCTACTATTCTTTAGCAGAATGCGGACGCGAATATTATTTACAACATTTCACCTTCTCTAAAATGATAGAAGAGGTGAAACATATTTACCGCATACCATCATCATGTTAAAGGGGCTTAATATATTATGATTCAGCTAAATCGATTTCACTATATTACTTTAAGTATTTTCCTTATTATAGTAGGATTAATATTTTCAGCAACTTATACCGGGCTATTCATTTCCGCACTGTTAGCAATAACTGCATTTCGAGATGAAAAGCTCGGTATTGCTTATTTACTATTATTTATTCCAATGCGCCCCTTTTTATCTGCTTACAATGCAGGGTTTAAATTTATTGGGATTTTCATTATTCTCGCTCTATTATGCAAAATCATTTTTCAATATCGAAATACAGTTTCAAAACTTTTTACATTTCATTACTTTGAAATCGCATATTTCCTATTTTGCTTATTCGGAGCGATTGTAGGATTAATTAACAATGTATCTTTAGTAGCAATAATCATGCAGTTACATACCCTTCTACTATACTATTTTGTATTCTATATCGTCTCTCGATTGTCGTTCACCCGAGATGATTTCATATTGTTTGCAAAAGTAACTTTTGTGGCTGCAATTATCATTTCTATTCAAGGTTTAATTGAAAAAATTTCTCTTCGTAGTATGTTACTACCAGAGGTATGGAAAAATCTTGATCTAGCTCCTACTAATAAAATTCGTATATATGGTATGGCTGGTGGCCCAAATGAACTTGCACTTTATTTAACGATTGCATTTCTTACTTCTTTATATTTATTAAAAAATGCTTCCATACGAATGAAGTACACACTCTATGTAGGACTAACAATTATCGCGACAACTTTATGGTTAACCTATTCACGCGGAGCATTTTTAACGTTAATAACCTTTGGAGTGCTTTATATCATTATCCATCTTAATATACCGTATTGGAAAGCATTAATCCCTATACTAACCATCTCATTTATATGCGCTACTGGAATCTCTCTCATGACAAACTATTTAGAAGGAGATTCTCTAGGTGCAAAACGCTTTTCAGAAGCACTCTCAGAGGACACATTAGAATTAAGTAAGCAAGATGGTCGAATATATTATGTACAGAAAGCATTAGAAATCTTCCGTGACAAACCAATTACCGGCTATGGTTTCGGTACATTTGGTGACGCAGCTACTCAAACATACTCGTCACCAATTTATAAATCGTACAATATTACATGGAATTTTTATTCTGACAACCAATACATCCAAATTCTAGCAGAAACAGGACTTATTGGAGTCATTTTATGTTCGATATTTGCATATGGAATTTTAAGTACTTTCTGGAAACTAAGAAGAAATTCAATATTTAGTCCCATTATCTTATGTTTAGTTGCTGGTGCTATTATAGGAAGTGCCTTTTATAACATATTAGAAAATGCCGTCTTCATGATGTATTTCTTCCTCATTACGGGATGTATATATAATAAAAACTACGAATAATCAGTAGTCCTTTTTTATTATATTTTTTTCTGTTTCCTTGATACAATAAAAGCGCCTAGTAATGTGATAACAAAAGTAATAAACGAAACAACTGCTCCCATTACAAATCCTGGGGAAGTATACTTTAATTCGATTGTATGCGTTCCTTTTTCTAAATCTAATCCAAGGAATGCATCATTTAATTTAAGTAACTTAGCTTCTTTACCATCAACTGTTGCCTTCCATCCTTTATCATATGGAATAGATAGGAATAAATAGTTATCTTCCTTCACATCAATTTTTCCTGATACCGTACGACTTGTGTAATTCTTTACATCAAATGACTGTTGTTTCAGTACATTTACTCGCTTATCAAATGCTTCTACATCAAGTCCATAAAATAGTTGTTGTTCCAACTCAACGTAATGACTACTTCCTTTGACTTCAACTTCAACCTCGACTTTTTCATTATCAAAATATCCTAAATCTAAAATACCATTGTTCCAATAGTAACGAGGATATTCAGTGAATTTTTTACCAAGTGATTTTCCATTTACATATACTTTTGTAATATCAGTTGGTTCCACACGTAATTTTGTATACAATTGTTGCTTACCTTTTACATCAAATGTATATTTAATACTTGCTTTTTGTCCATCCTGCTGTTTAACCAATTCGATTGGCTTTTGATTTGTTTGAGCTATTTTTTCAGTTTCAGCCTGTAGATCTTTTTTCGTTTTCTCTCTCGTTTCTACAACTGCTAAATTATTATATTCTACAGAAAGTGGATTTAACGGTTGGTAATAACTAACTTGTTGCCCATCTAATTTACCAATCAATTCGTTTTGCTTCTCAAAGGAATTTGTATAGTTGATTCTTTGTACTTTCAACTTATCTTTTCCTTTAACATCAAATTCATCTTTATTTACCATGTATCCGAACGAAAGCGCATTTTTATTCTCATATACATAATTGCTTCCAACATGATCGATTTCAGACCATCCGTATTTACTTAAAGGTTGATCAGAAATCATATATTTTACACCAAACAAGGCATCAGTAGAGAGAATCCCTTTACCATTTTGTAAAATTAATGCCTCTAGATACCCATAACCTAAATCTTGCATGTATAAATTCAAGTGACCATTTGCCACAGAATTGAAGTGTGTTACGCCCTTATATCCAAAACGTAGCGCATCATTCCATGTAACACCTCTTGTCGTTTCCATGCGATAAAGCCCCTTGTCCTGTTCGGCTACTTTCTGAATGGTCTCTTCATATTTTGGATACGGCGAAGCATATTCTTGACGATTAATATATCCGTATTCATAACCCATTAACTTAACCATGTATACTGTATTAGCTGCTACATCTAGCCCCACTATAGCGAATAAAGCCAAAGAGATAATCGCTTTATTTTTTCGCAAGCGAACTTTTCCAAATAACAATAATGCATACATAATGATTAAAAAGGCATTAATTACAATCTTATTTGACTGCATATAACTTGGTGCAACTTTTCCTAATAATAGCAGCATAAATATATTAAACAATACAACCTTTTTTAAAGCTGGTATTAATTCTTCTTCGAATACCATAAACGTTCGAACTGCTACATAAATGAGTACAAAGGAGAATGTAAATGAATAACGATACGGGAAATTCGTTGGTGGCTCAAAACCATGCCAAGCGATATTTAAAAACGGAATTTCAAAAGAAAGGATTAGGAATAACAGTACGCTTCCATATACAATCTTTTCTTTCAATGAAATTCTTTTTGTAATAAAGAATAATGGAATGAGTAATACAGTTAAAACACCTGCATAAACGTTTGGCATTCCATTTACTGTCGTATCAATTACGCCATTAAAGAATCGTGCATAAAAATCAAACGGATCAAAATTAAATGCTGTAGAGAATGGAATCTTAGTACGTTCAACAAAGTTGCTCTTTAAATCCATGTATGTTGGTAGCGTAATAAATGCAGACATTCCACCTGCCAATCCTGTTCCAAGACAGAACCATAGGAACCTTTGCATTAATAATTTTATATTTCGAATATCGTAAAGCACACAATAACGTGCTACAAAGTAGATAAATGTAAAAATCCCTACCATAAAGGAAATATAAAAATTCGTAATAAATGTAAGTGCTAAACTAAATGTGAATAACACCCATTTTTTTTCTGTAACTAGCTTTTCAATACCTAACATAATAAGGGGTAGTAAATAAATGGCATCTAACCACATTACACAGAAAGAATATACTGTTACAAATGACATTAAGGCATAAAAAGTTGAGAATAGCGTAATAGCAATTTCACGACGCTTCATCATATGACTTAAATAATATGTCATTGTAAAACCAGCTAATCCTGTTTTTAATAACGTCATTAACATAATCGCTTCTGGAATATGCGAACGATCAAACAGGACAATGAGTAGTGAAAAAGGACTAGCTAAATAATAAGCAAATACTCCAATGAAGTTTAACCCCATTCCACCTTCCCAACTATAAAATATACTTTTTCCATTTTTAAACACATCATATAAATACGTGTAAAACTGCACATATTGTGTGTGTAAGTCCGTTACAAGGATTGATTTTTCTCCAAACGGTGCAACACCCAGTAAAATAAAAACTACACCATAAATAGAAAAAGGAAGTAAAAAAGCAAAAGTATATAAAAACTTCCTTTTCTTAAACAAATCTAACAGAGCTTGCATTATACTCCTCCATATCATTCTTCATTAATCATTTATTACCAAATTCTATGTATAAAAAACAATAGCCGGCATAGAGCCAAGCCATTGTTTTTTATATATTTTGACCGTTTTCTATATCGGTCTTCTTTTTAAAAATAATATATTTACTCGCAAAATAATTAACAACCACAACAATAACGTTTGCAATAATTTTTGCTACTAAATCATTCATACCTAGCCATTCAATTAAAACAATCATGGATGCGATATCAATGAAATACGATACAATACGGAATCCCATAAAGTAGACAAACTCTTTTACTACGTGAGCAAAACTTGTTTGTTGACTGTTAAATACATACTTCTTATTTGTAATATACGCAAACAGTACCGATACAATCCAAGCAATTGTTGTTGCTATTTTGTAATCCATTCCAATTAACGTTGCACAAATAAAATACGTCACAATGTTGATTAACGTCGTTAAACCACCGAAAAGTAAATAGTTAAAGATTTCTTTCGCTTTATTATTCACACTTCTAATCCCCTAGTGATTTGATTTTACTTTACGATCTTCTACGCTGTATAATTTCGCCATGTTTTGATCGCCATCGATATTCGTTACTTTATCATCATTATATTCATCTACAAAATATAGCGGACGTTGTTTTGTTTCATTGAAGATACGTCCTAAATATTCCCCAATAATACCGATGGAAATTAACTGTACACCACCGATAAATAGAATAGCTGTCATCATAGATGGATATCCACTTACTGACTCACCATACATTAGCGTCTTAATAATAATCCAAATCATATAGATAAAAGCTAAGAATGAAACAGTAAATCCCATGAACGATGCAAGGCGCAATGGCGCTGTTGTAAAGGATGTAATTCCTTCAATAGCAAGATCCATTAATTTGAAATAGTTCCACTTTGTTTCACCTGCAGCACGAGGGTCACGATCGAATAAAATTTCTTTCTTATTATAACCAATCCAGCTAAACATCCCTTTTGTATAACGCTGCGTTTCACGAATTTTCTTTAATGCCTCAACACAACGACGGTCTAATAAACGAAAATCCCCTGTATTTTCTTGGATCGGAATTCTTGTTGTTTTCTTTAGCAAGCTGTAAAATTTACCAGCTGTCCATTTCTTCGCCCATGATTCACCTGAACGAGAGCGTCGTTTTGCATAAATATCATCATACCCTTGTTCCCAGTACTTAATCATTTCAGGGATTAATTCTGGTGGATCTTGTAAATCAGCATCAATGATAATTACTGCATCTCCAATTGCATGATCCAGACCCGCAATCATTGCTGTTTCTTTCCCAAAATTTCGTGATAAGTCTACGTACGAAATACGCTTATCATTCACTCTAAATTCCTTAATAATATCTAACGTACGATCTTTACTTCCATCGTTAACAAACAAAATTTCAAAGTTATAATTTGGAATGCCTTGAAATACCCCTGTTAAACGACTATATAATTGATCTAATACCTCTTCTTCATTATATGCCGGTACCAATATAGTAATAGTCTTCAAAAAAGGTGCTCCTTTCTTTTTCAAGCCTGCTCATAAAGAACATCTTATAAGCACAGATTAGACATAGTAAACTGGATGTTTATCTTAGAATACCTCTTTCTCCAATTCACTATGTCTAACCTCACATATTTATAAATAAGTTAATTTTTCACAGTATTTTTTTGTCCGTTCACAATTTCTTCCATGATTGCTAATAAATCATCTTTTAACTCTTCATGTTGTAACGCCATTTCGATTGTTGTTTGAATAAAGCCTAACTTCTCTCCAACATCATAACGCTTTCCTTCAAAATCGTATGCAAACACACGTTGGATTTCGTTTAGCTTTTGGATTGCATCTGTTAATTGAATTTCACCGCCAGCACCAATATGCTGCTCTTCTAAGAAACGGAATATTTCTGGTGTTAACACATAGCGCCCCATAATTGCTAAGTTTGAAGGTGCCTCACCTAGAGCCGGTTTTTCAACAAATTGCTTCACTTGATAACGGCGACCCTCTTTTTCTAATGGGTCAATAATACCATAGCGATGCGTTTCATTTTCTGGAACAGTTTGCACACCGATCACAGATGAAAGTGTATGCTCATACTCATCGATAAGCTGTTTTAAACAAGGTTTTTCAGCTTGTACAATATCATCACCAAGAAGAACAGCAAATGGCTCATCGCCGATGAACTTACGAGCACACCATACTGCATGTCCTAAACCTTGTGGTTCTTTTTGACGAATATAGTGAATATCTACCATTTTCGAAGATGCTTGTACTTTTTCAAGTAAATCATATTTTTTCTTCTCTAATAAGTTTTGCTCTAATTCAAATGCATTGTCGAAATGATCTTCAATCGCACGTTTTCCTTTTCCTGTAACGATAATGATATCTTCAATACCAGCCGCTACAGCTTCTTCTACGATATATTGGATTGTTGGTTTATCAACAATTGGTAACATTTCTTTAGGCTGTGCCTTTGTAGCTGGTAAAAAACGTGTCCCAAGACCAGCTGCAGGAATAATAGCTTTTCTTACTTTTTTCATGCTTATAACCTCTTTCTCTCATCTTTGGTATATATTCATATTTGTCCAAGCAGTAGTTATTTTTATTATTTTTCCCTTATCAAACCATATTTATGGGATACATTCTTATCCAAATGAGTATAACTTTTATACTATATATCTATCAATTTTCTTATTAAACTAAAGTTTTTTACATGTTAACTTCTTCACTAACTGCAAAAGACACTTCGTACAAATTCTACATGATTGTCTCTTTATTCGTCAAGGTTACTTATTAATCTCTCATGTGCTTCTCCTTATTCTCTACTCATGAGCCCCTTTTTTTACTGTATCCTTCGTACAATTGGTCCTAAAAAGCGTAGCGAATCTGACAAATATGGACTTATTTCCTTTTGCAAAAAAGCTAAATAAGTGCATGTTAATAAACATGTGAACGGCCACGTAAATATATATCTTTAAAATTATATAATTTAATTTTTTTTACCATAACAATTTCAAATTATACGTAAACTTTTACTAAACTCTATTTTTTATTTTGAATATAGTAACGACCTAATAATACATAGAATAGGAATAACATGGCTATGAAGTAACTCATTCCTTCTGGTGAATCCATCAAAATATTGATTGAGACCGCCGTAACAACTAAATGCCATACACTTTTTGCATCTAGACTAATGTTATACATTATATTACCATCTACGAATTCTTCTATTAATGAATTGTTAAATATATGTGAAAGTACACATACGATTACAATGATCATTAATACAAGATAATGTACTTCAACAACAGGTGAGAATAACAGCATAAGCGCTGTAACGAGGACAAACTCCAACGAGCTGTCTTTTTTACATTTTCTAATAACTAGAAATGTAATTGCTAATAGTATTACGACATACACAAGGTGAGTTATACTCATTGAATCGTGTGGGAAATATGTCTTTAATACTCCTTTAAATGAGCTATCCCAAGGTGCTCCACCATGCATTTCATTAATTCCATTTACAACAAACAAATCATTTGTTACATATTCCCAAGCTACATTCCATCCAACTATAGCAATAGTAATCCCTGATGTAATAATCGTTGTAATCACAGCGCTTAAAAACACCTTCCACTCTTTCTTATATAGGAAGTATACAAGAAAAATACCCGGTAGTAATTTAAAACTAGTAGCAAAAACAATCGGAATCCCTGCCAACCACTTATGTTTAGATTGATAAAAATAATATGTTAAACATACTAAAAAGAAGATTAAACGATTGGATTGTCCCCAATAAAAATCAGCAAATACTGGATAAATAATAATAGCCGCAGAAAACAAGAGATACTTTACCCCTTTTGCCCTTCCTTTATACGCAGCTTGTATTACGAAACATACACCTAATATGAATAATATGCTATTGAACATGGTCCATAAAAGGCGTGCTTTTTCATAAGGAAATGCTGCGAACCACGAAAGAAATACAGCGAACTGTGGTGGATACATATAGTATCCTAGTGCACCTTTTGTTTCACCATATAGTTGACGAAATGTCTCCATTTGATGGTCCAAATCATACATCATGCTTATAGCATTATCATTCCAAATTGTATGAAATGCATAGTAAAAGAAATGAAAATCATCAAACATCCACCCTAACATTGCAGGCTCTTTATAAAGTAGCCATAGGACTTGATATCCTAGCGAGTACCCAATTGCCCCTAACAAACATATTAAGGAGATAACCTTAAACATTTTCTCACTTATTTTTATATTTACCATTTATTCTCCTCCAAAGCATTATTATGAGACCCATAAAGAAGGTGACATAAGAAAAGCAGAAATCCAGTATATTTCTGCTTCGCTTATGTCACCTATTTAATTATACAGTTACTTTCTGTTTTTCTTCTTTTTCTTTATGAGTTAATAATTTTCGCTTCATTTTTTCATTTTCATGCTGATAAATAGCTATAACTTGCGTCAATTCTTTAATTCGAATGGAAGATCTCGAAACTACAACAGTTAAGAAAAATAAAACACATGTTACAAAAAGGAATCCCAAAAAGAATAGCGCATTTATCGGTGTAGCAACTCCCAATAAATATGAAACCACATCAATTGATTTTGGGAAAATCCCAATCATTAAAATACCGATTAACACTCCATACCATGTTAATACATATTTCAATTCCAATTTTTCTTTACGGACTAGGTTTGTAAAAATAATTAATCCTACTATAACTCCTAAAATAATTAATATTTGAAGGCGAATTGTCACGAAGCATTCTCCTTTCTTTTAGGTTTTAATCGATCAATTGTAATCGCAAGTGTTACTTTAATCATATAGTAAATGGCTTTGTAATTTACTATTGAAGATGTCCCGCCCATTCTTTCTCGCATAAGTACTGGAACTTCTTTTACTTCATAATTTTTTCTAATTACAGCAACAATACTTTCCGGCTCTGGATAGTCTTTTGGATAGTACTCACAAAATTCATTAGTAATTTTACGATTTACCATTCTAAATCCAGAAGTCGCATCCGTTATTCTCTTTCCAGATACAATTTTGATTAATTTTTCAAAGAAACGAATCCCAACTCTTCTAGTAAATGAAGACTGGAATCCTTCTTTATTAATAAAACGTGAGCCAATAACCATATCTGCTCCCGTATCTTCCATTTCTTTAAGAAGGGCTCCTAAATAGGCCGCATCATGTTGTCCATCACCATCAAATTGTACCGCAACATCATATCCATGGCGCTGAGCATACTTATAACCAGTCTGCATGCCTCCACCAATTCCTAAATTGATCGGTAAACTTACATAATTAAAATTATTATCTTTACATATTTGCTCTGTATCATCTTTTGAGCAATCATTGATAATAACATAATCAAAATCTGGAGCATTCTTCTCTATATCCTCTACAACGTGTATTAAGTTCGTTGATTCATTGTAAGCAGGAATAATAATCAACTTCTTTTTTAACAATTGGAATCCCTCACTCCACTAATTTTAATAAAAATATCCTAGCATAAACACATTTGCATACAATAGCATACAACATGCTAATCTGGCTGAGCGTTGCGCTGTTAACTCTGAGTGTTGTTTCACATTCATTCTTTCATTAAAGATGAACAATACAATTGGAATGACAGGTAAGAAATATCTTCCTTGTAAACCGCTAATGAAATCTGCACCAACTTCAGACCATGTTAAATATAAGCTTAACATAACTAGCCCAACTACACTTGTAATTGTGATTATAAAGACTGCATAATCGAAGTTACGTAATTTAAATCCATCTTCGCTATAATCAAAAATGGCTGTCATTACAAGTCCTATCATACTAATAAGCACAATACCACTCATTAAATGAGTTACCCATCCAACTTGATTTAGCATGTTCATCCACATGCTCATTCCACTTTCAAATGTTCCAAAGAAAGCTTTCATTACTTCAACTGGATGCTCTAGTATAAACTTCAATTGACTAACAGGATTAATTTTTTCATTTGGATTAATAGTTCCCACAAATTTCATTACGAATAGGTTCCAAGAACTCATTATCAAACCTGGTATTCCTGCCAGTAATAAAAATGACATAACACCTTGCATTTTTGTACGGAATAAATCCCTTCCAATAAACGCAAAAATCAAGAATGATAACGGCCAATACGTAAATTTACATAATACTATTAAGATTAATAAAACAATTGGAATAATAAAATCTTTAATTCCTAACGTATTCTTTTCAGAACGCATAAGCTTCTGCAACATTACAGCAATAAACAGGTAATTTAACCCCATCAGCATTGCATCTGCTGAAAACGACGCACCCAATGATACAAACAATGGAAATGCCGCTAAAAATGCTAACGTATTTTTCAACCTTGGAATAATTTTTATCGCAAGAGCACTCAAAGCAATATACACAGCTAAATTAAAAATCCTTCCTAACATTAGCGCACTAAAAGCTTTTAGCCCCAATAGATTAGCAATAATTAAGCCAAGAGCTTGTGGAATATAAGGAATTGGTGTATAAACAGCTGTTGTGGGTTGCTCTACAAAATTCGTTTTATCTGCAAATGTATAGGTATCCCAAATATCACTCTTAGCCCTATCGTATCTTTCGCCATTTGCCAATAACCCATAAGTTGTTTCAAATTGATTCGGGCGTGGCATATCATCAATATTCTCTGGTAAGTTAACGCCCACTTTATCTCCCTGTTTTGTAGAGAGAAGATTCCCTAAGCTAATATCATACGCTTTTGCAAAATGGAAGTTTTCATCAGTTGCCTCAAAAAGTGGATTATTGAAACTGAACATAACCCCCATTATTCCGGTAACAACGACAAAATTTTTAACTGTGTTATTACCAATAAGGAATAAAGCTAATAAAGTAGCTAATGCGGTAACAACTGCTTTTCCAACCTTAAACCAATCAAGTTGATCATATGCTACCTTTGCAGCTATCGCTTGTCCACTTTCTTCTTTACCATTAACAGTCAGCTTTTCATCTGGAGACAATGATGCCCCTGTACGAATAGTAACTTTTTCGCCATTTTCAGCTTCTACTATTTTTACTTTCAAGACAGCATCTTTATTTATGTCTTTTTCAATAGGAATTATAATACTGCTCTTAAAATGAGGATCCTTAATATAATTTTCTCCGCCCCATGTTTTTAAATCGACTCTTTCTTTACTCACGATTTTCCCTTTAGCCGAGAGCTCATACTCTAACACAGCGTTTTTATGATAACTTTCACTTGTAAGAGGTAACAGCAAATGCTTTGGGTTTTCACCTGCAAAATGAATCTCTTGACGCACTTCTTCACCTTGCGCTAAATCAATCATCTTATATTTGCTATAAACAAGACTCTTATTTACAGTGTGTATAGGTCCCGTCAAAAACACATATAAAACTGCACAAAAAACTATAAAAAAAGATAAAAATATCTTTTTTCTTCCTATCATGCTACAAACACCTCGATTATATTATTTTCTAAATATCGGCATACAGTAGATGCACGAAAAATGACTTTTACTGAATGCAAAACACAATAATGCCTATAATAATAATCAGATTTCCGAATATCTTCCTTCTCGTTATTTTTTCACCAAGAAAATACCAACTGAATATTAAAATAAAAATATAACTAAGCGATTCAATAACAGGCGCTTGTTTTAATGGAACACCTTTCAAGGCAATTACATTTAATCCAGCGTTAATTACAAATAAAGAATATCCTACAATTACGTAGCGATTTACATATTCCTTCCACTTTGTATCATAATTCGATAATGTTGCCTTCTTTAATAAAATTTGCGAATAGTTTGCTAAAACAACTCCAAAAATGTAAAGCAACACAAATTTATTCATCTTTTACCACCACGACAATCCCTATAATAATAATGACCGCACCAACCAAATTATTCCATTTTATTGTATCACCGAAGAACACCACTGACCATAATAGTCCCCATAAAATAATGACTCCCCGATGTGAATACGCTTTAGATATTTCAAATGGTTTAATAACTTGCTGCCAAATAATTGCGTATCCAAATAAAAGAATTACAAGAATCATGTAGGCAATAAAAAAAGAAATTGATCCAACTGAAAAGTTTGCCGCCCATTTCATATACACCATTATGATAGAGTATAAAAAAAAGGCAACATGTAAAAATATATAATGCTTCATTGATGCTTTCATACACTCAACTCTCTTTTTTTAAAATTGATAGTTATATCATCACTTTTTTACAAATTGTCATTTTTAGTTTATATACACACGAAACAAATTTTAACATAATTGATCCAAAATTTCATTCTGAACTTAATTAAATGCATCTACTGATTGCGTCCAATTTGTGACAATAAAACCAACTACTGATAAAAATTCGAACAAGAAAATTTACTCCAAGTTTCAAAAAAAAAAGCATGAGCACCTAACGCTCATGCTTTTTTAATATATTATTGAACTCGGTTCATAATATCATTCTTTATACTTTCAAGTTTTTCTTCACTATGTTGTAGCGTACTTCCCTGCACCCCAAAATAAAATTTGATTTTAGGCTCTGTCCCAGACGGACGTAAACAGAACCAAGAACCATCTTCAAGGTAATACTTTAACACATTTGATTTTGGTAAATGTATTTCCTCTGTTCCATCCCCTATAATTTTTGTTCTCAAGCTTGCTTTATAATCTTCAGCAATTGTAACTTTTAAACCAGCTACTTCTACAGGACAATTTCCACGGAATGTTGTCATCAAGTTTTGAATTTGTTCTGCGCCATCTTTTCCTTTTAAGGTCAATGACACAAGTCCCTCACGGAAATAACCATGTTTTTCAAACACTTCAAGCAATCCATCATACAATGTCTTTCCTTGCGCCTTATAATATGCTGCAACCTCACATGCGAATAAAACAGATTGAACAGCATCTTTATCCCGACAGAATGGCTTAATTAAATAACCATAGCTTTCCTCGTAACCGAATTGGAATTCATATTGTCCGCTTTCTTCATACTGCTTAATTTTCTCGCCAATAAATTTAAATCCAGTTAACGTATCAACTGTATCTAAACCGTACGCTTTCGCAATTGTGCGACCAATTTCAGACGTTACGATTGTTTTTAATACAACACCGTTCTCTGGAAGCGTTCCGTTTTCTTTCTTTTGAGATAGTAAGTAATCAAGCATTAATGCACCTGTTTGGTTACCAGTTAACACTTGGAACTCACCATCATGATTGCGAACTGCTACTCCTAGACGGTCTGCATCAGGATCAGTTGCGATTAACACATCTGCGCCAATTTTTTCACCGTCACGAATTGCATACTCAAACGCTGCGTGCTCTTCTGGATTCGGTGATTTCACTGTAGAGAAGTTTGGATCTGGTAACTCTTGTTCTTTTACAACCGTTACATCTGTAAATCCAACTTCTTCTAAACCACGGCGTACAGAAATATTTGATGTTCCGTGTAATGGTGTAAAGACGATCTTTAAGTCCTTACCAACCTTTTGCACCATTTCTTTATTAATAATGACATTGTTCAATTCTGCTGCATATGCATCATCTACTTCTTGTCCAATAATATGTAATAAACCATTAGCTTTTAATTGCTCCACGTCAGCTACTTCAACTGTTAACTCATCTTCTACTGCATTTACATAGCTAATTAACTCATCAGCTTCTTTTGGAGGCAATTGTCCACCATCTTCACCGTATACTTTATACCCGTTATATTCAGGCGGATTATGGCTTGCCGTAAGAACGATTCCACTTACTGTATGTAAATGACGAACTGCGAAAGAAAGCACTGGCGTTGGGCGTAAGCTTTCAAACACATATGTTGTGATACCGTGGGCACCAAGTGTTGCAGCTACTTCCATTGCAAATTCAGGTGATTTATGACGAGAATCATACGCAACAACAACACCACGTGCTTTTGCTTCCTCTCCTTGTTTCTCAATAAATTGAGCTAAACCTTCTGTCGCCTTACGTACTGTATATACGTTCAAACGGTTTGTTCCAGCACCAAGTTCACCACGCATACCGCCTGTACCAAATTCTAAATTTTTGTAGAAACTGTCTTCAATTTTCTTTACATCTTGTTTCATTTCCTCTAACTCTTGTTTTAACTCTATATCCAAACTAGCAAATGTATTCCAGCGTTCATATTCTTTTTTCCATTCCATTTTAAATTCTCTCCTCTCAATCAAACACAATTTAATTATATGGTGAAAATGATATTTTCCTCAATACTATATTTAATACTCACAAAAACTTTTACATTAAATGTATAAAACAGCACCTCTTATGAATACTTTTTGTATAAATTGAAAAGCTATACATAAATAAATATATTCTCGAATAAGGTGAGGTACAATGCAAGAATGGGCGCTTAAACCAGAAATACAACAACATATCCAAGAGATTATCAAAGATATTTCCCTTGCACTTCAAGATATGCAAAACACATTAGAGAACAATGATAAATGCCTTTTATGTAAAGTCGAAGATATACATAAATTACTATTACAAATTCAATCAACAACCGCTTCTTACTATCTCAAAACATATTTATCACCATATACAGATTGCTATATCCAACTATTAACTGCAATCAGGCAATTATCTCAAAAACGCCATGGAGCTCTTATTATTATAGAAAGAGAAAAATCATTAGAAGCATATATCCAATCTGGTATAGAAATTCAGGCTCATTTAACAGTTCAGTTACTAGAATCTATTTTTTACCCTGGAAACTCACTTCATGACGGTGCTGTTCTTGTAAATAATAACCATATTATATCAGCAGCAAATATACTACCCTTATCGCAACAAGCTTTGACATCCAATCGAAAGTTGGGAACACGTCACCGCGCAGCAATTGGACTCTCTGAAGTCAGTGATGCACTTATTTTTGTTGTATCTGAGGAAACTGGTATAACGTCATTTGCCTTAGATGGAACCTTATATACATTTTCATTATGAAACATATAATACACTTATATTTCCTCGCATAGCAGGAATTTTCTTTCTGCTAATTGAAGTGTATGGGAACAGGGAGGCGATATGCTAGCCATGAAGAACATATTACAGCAATTTATTACAATACTCTTCGTATGCTTCACTTTTACAGGTTGCATCGATACGAATAATTCGAAAGACATTTCCTATCAAAATCAAGAAACAGAAAAAGGCATAAAAAAGGCAGTTTGGAATCAACTATCCAATCAAGAAAAGCAATATATTATCGGTGATTGGGAAAATGCAACAATGATCAAAACAATATTGCATAAACATAATAGCCGTCAATTCAATGAAGAATATGAAGGGAGAAGTGTCTACCTCGTGCATTTCCCATCTGATACGTCCTATCCCAAAAACGTTGAAGTGTACGTCGATATCGATACAAATAAAATTGTCGGATATAATCAATAAACTATTAAAAAATGACCTTCGAACGAATCTACGATTCATTTGGAGGTCATTTTCTTTGGATCAAACTACAGGATAAATGTTTAAAACAAAATAATAATTTATATGGAAAATCTTCATAAAAATATTCAGTTATCAAAAACTTACTTCTCATAGTAATAACAATGCAATTATCTTCTTTGCTATTATTTCATTTATGATTGCTTATAAGTTGTAACAACCATTCACCTTTATCTTTTTGCTTATTCTCCATCACTAAACCTTTCAACAAACGTTGCAAGTGTACGTACCATTGCACCTGTTGCTCCAGCTGGCCCTAAATCATGCGCTCCTGACGTTTCAGATGTTCCAGCGATGTCTAAGTGTACCCAAGGTGTATCTTCAGCAAATTCACCTAAGAATGTACCTGCCATAACCGCATGTCCTTCGCGGCCTGGTGAGTTATTTAAATCGGCAAACTTACTGTTTCGAACGCGTTCTTTATCACGATCAAAAATCGGTAATTGCCAAATTGATTCATCTGTTTCCATAGACGCCTCTAGCACTTGCTCAAACAACTCTTCATTGTTTGTCATTGCGCCTGTCGTATGATTTCCAAGTGCAACAATTACACCACCTGTTAATGTCGCAACATCAATAAGATAGTTTGCACCTAGTTTTCTCGCATACGTAATACCGTCAGCTAACGCTAGGCGACCTTCTGCATCTGTATTTAATACTTCAATTGTTTTTCCGCTCATAGATGTGATTACATCGTCTGGCTTAAATGCTGTACCACTTACAACGTTATCCGTTGATGGAATAACAGCGATCACATTTTGCTCTGGGCGAAGTTCGCCGATGATTTCCATCGCACCTAAAACAGCAGCTGCACCGCCCATATCACCTTTCATACCGACCATACCTTCACGTGGTTTTAAAGAATAACCACCTGTATCGTATGTAATCCCTTTTCCAACGAATCCAATGACATCTGTCCACTCTTCTTTTCCTTTATAAATAAGAGCGATCATTTTTGGTGGCTCACTAGATCCTTGATTTACTGCAAGTAACGCACCCATACCAAGCTCTTCCATCTCTTCTTTCTCAAGAACTTTATAATCCATATCATACTTTTCCGCTAACTCAACAGCATACTCAGCAAGCTTCGTCGCTGTTAGTACGTTTGGCGGCATATTTACTAGTGTACGAGCTGAATTTGTTGCACGTCCATGTACGTAGCCAACTGTTAATGCAGCTTCAATTTCTTGTGCATCTTCCGCTGTAATAGCCGTGAACTTCTCTAACTCTACACGATCCTTTTTATCTGATTTATACGTTTGTAACTCATATGTACCAAGACCTTGTACTTCTGCTGCAATATGAGCTACATCAATCGCATCTAATTTCTCCGTTACGAAAGAATCAAGCAAGATTGCTGCATCTTGTACTTTTGCTGCTTGTAACGTTTTAAACGCCTTACCAAGAGCAGCACGCAACGTTTCTGTCGTGTAAGACTCTTTCTTACCTAAACCAACGAAATAATAACGTTTCACATTTGTTTTTCCTAAACTATGTACTTTTGAAATAGCTTTCTTCTTCGTAGAAAGTTCTTTCTCTTCTAATAAAACTTGTAGTTGTCCTTCAAACGCTTTGTCCAGTTCTTGTACAAAACTACTCGTTTTCTCTTCTTCAAATAAGGCAACGATTACTGCTTCATGGCTTGCTAATTCTTTTTGTACTTGAAACATGTTCAGACCCCCTAAATTTCTCTACTCTGCCTTTATTATAACTTTATTTTCGATAAAATGCGATAATTCTAACTTCTGTTACATCCTCTATAATCCATATTTCTTCTATTTATAAAATAAAAAAGTCTAGCGTAATTACCACTAGACTATCTTTGTTTTAAATATTGACCACGAAACACTTGCATCGTTTCGTCTTGATTTAACATCGTTAACTCTTCTTCTGAAAACTTACCATTTCCAACTTTCACTACATACACATTCACTTTTTTCTTACCCCATTGGCTATAAACATCTTTCACCGTATCATAATACAGATCAAGACGGTTTCCTTTTATTGCACCGCCCTTATCAGCTACTACACCGTACCCATAACCTGGTACGAATAGAATCGTTCCAATTGGGAATACGCGTAAGTCCGCAGCGATTGTGGAATATAAATCCCTTTTCACCTTAACTCCTGAATATGTAATACCATACTCCGGATGTCCCGGTCTCTTACCAGTTGACTCAATTCCCGACGTATAACCTGTTGCAGTCATTTCAATTGAACGATATTTAGACCAGTCGTTTGCCTGCTCTAAAGCATTTATCACTTCTTTACTCGGAGCAACATTTCTCTTAACTTCTGCTGCATGTACTTCTTTTGCACTCGTTCCCTCATATTTCTTTACAATCTCTAATAAAGAAACTCCTGTGAAAGCATTCCATGTTACGCATAATGCGGATACAAGTAAACAAGTCATCATAATGCGAATACAATATCGTTTTAACATTTTTATATTCCACACTCCTTCATCGTTAATCATTCCCTATACGATGAAGGAATATGCAAAAAAATAATCCCCAAATGAATTGGAGATTAAAACATTTGATATCCGCTTTTCCGAAGTTTCTTAATGACAATTCCGGCTAAAGCAGCACCTACTAATCCAGTAGATAGAATAAACACATCTGCCTGCCCTAAATGTGATACACTTGTCCCAAATGAAGAGAATGTTTCTTTCGGCTTTGAAAAATAATCCCACACACTCGCCTTATTAATAATAAGTATACAAACAATCGGATACACAATAACCATTACCCATGTCGCTCGCAATATCATGTTGAGTAAAAATCCAATTCCAAAAAACAAAATAAAAAATAACATCATTGAAATAAGTAGTACTGGTATACTCACTCTTTCTCCCTCTCCTTCGCATGCGCCGTAAATACATGATAGGCTGTATAACCAAATTGCTCTCCTGGATCTAATGTTTTGTTCATCTCAAGATGTAGTTCTGATCTTCCTTCAAACAAATATTTGATAAGTAGAGACGTATTTGGATCGTCCGCAATCGTATCTGGATGTAAAAATGCTACTTCAGACAATTCCTTCTCCTGTACAATAATGTTTTCTCCTTCAGGCTCCAAAAGGAAAATAATCATATTATCACTAATCTCATTGCGAATCACGCCCGATCGAACACCAATGATCCCCTTCACATGAGCGACGATACCTGTCTCTTCTAACACTTCACGTTTCACAGCTTCATCAACCGTCTCACCTTCATTTACAAAACCAGCCGGCAAAGACCATTTCCCCTTTAATCCACTATATTTTTTCTTAACGAACAGCCACCTGCCATCTTTTGTAGCTACTAAGCCACCAACAGCTAGCCATACTTTCCCTCGCTTCTCCATGATGTAATACCCTCCTCTACTAGAACGGACAGAATATTCTTTCTTTTTATATATTATACTATATTTTTAAAATGAAAAAAGCAGAAACAGCTCTTAGCCGTTTCTGCTTTTTCTATTATATATTAAAAGAACTTTAATTTACCTTTTTTAAGAACTAATAAAGGTCCACCTAATAAGAATAGGTAACGGTTATCGATAACTTTCTTCATGAAGGAAGCTTTCCAACCTGTTAACTTTTTGCCCATAACAACGCCCATTGCATCGTCATGACCTAAAGAACATACAGATCCTTTATTGTCGAATGCGAATTTTTTCATTTCGCCTTTACCACGAACTAACACAGTTAAGTTGTGTGCAATGTTGTAACCTTCTTGAATTGCGATTTGTGCCGTTGGTGGGTATGGACGATTAATTTCTTCGTTAATGATTAACGCTGCGTCACCAACCATAAATACATCTTCGTATCCTGGAGCGTGCATGTACTCATCAACTTTTACACGTCCGCGCATTGCTTCAAAGCCAGACTCTTCTACAATACCGTTACCACGAACACCCGCAGCCCAAACTACTGTTTCAGACTTAATTAATTCAGTATCATCGCCGTTTGCAACGATAATACCTTCTTCAGTTGCTTCTTTAATTGCTGTACCGATGCGGAATTCTACACCTTTTTTCTCAAGTTGTTTTACAGCGTATTCTACTAATGCCGGATCGAAACCTGGAAGTGCTGTTGGAGCAGCTTCTACACAGATGATACGTGCTTTTTCACGTGGTACATTATACTCTTTGCAAAGTTCAGGAACACGGTTTGCAAGCTCACCTACGTACTCGATACCAGTAAATCCAGCACCACCAACAACGATTGTTACTAACTCATCGCGCTTTTCAGTTGCATATTTAGCGAAACTAGCTTCCATATGCTCACGAATTTCACGAGTTGCATTAATGTTAGCAATTGAGAATGCATGCTCTTTTAATCCTGTAATTCCGAATGTTTCTGATTCGAAACCAAGACCGATTACTAAGTAGTCATACTCTAGCTCGCCGTCTTTTAAGATGATGCGTTTTTCAGCAGCTTTAATTTCTACTACTGTGTCTTGTACAAAGTTCACTTTATTTGTATCAATAACGTCTTGAATATCTAGACAGATTTTTTCATCTTGTAATGTACCAGCTGCGCTCTCATGTAACCAAGTCGCTTGGTAGTGATAGCTGTTGTTGTTTACTAACGTAATTTCAGCTTCATTTACAGATAATGCTTTTTGCAGACGAACAGTCGTAATCATCCCGCCATAACCTGCACCTAAAACTACGATTTTTGGAGTCTTCACCAAATCACAACCCTTTTCTTTATATAATAGTAATGAAAAATAATACCAAGTACTAAAAACTATATTTGTCAAGAATGTGGAATTTATCACATTCTATATCATAACAAAACGCAGTCAAAAAATCGTACGAATTTTGTCATAGAAATTTAACATAATACTTCCCTATATTAGTCGGTTTTATTCCAGAATTCAAGCGTCTGGAGAATTATCAATATTTTAAAATAACATAGCGTTTTCAAGGGTTTTTCAGCCTTTTTTTCATGTATTTTCCTTTCACCATATTTTATACAATTAAAAAAGCATCTATGCGAAAACTTACACACAATTCAGTCGTTTTCAGAAGTATTATGAACTCAAATATGCTATCATTTATTTGAAAGTGTCATCATTTGCAGGATTTTTGTGTACATATGAACAATATATGAAATCAATATCAAAATTCCATCTATAGGGGGAATGAAAGTGGCAGAAAATCAAAAAGTTTACGACATAACAATTATTGGTGGTGGTCCAACAGGGCTGTTCACAGCATTTTATGGCGGTATGAGACAAGCAAGTGTAAAAATCATTGAAAGCTTACCTCAACTTGGAGGACAATTATCCGCACTCTACCCTGAAAAATACATTTATGATGTAGCTGGATTTCCAAAAGTGCGCGCACAAGAACTAGTTGATAACTTAAAAGAGCAAATGAAAAAATTTGATCCAACCGTTTGCTTAGAAGAAGCTGTTGATACGCTTGAGAAACAAGCTGACGGTATATTTAAACTTGTTACGAATAAGCAAACTCACTATTCTAAATCAGTTATTATTACTGCTGGCAATGGTGCTTTCCAACCACGCCGCTTAGAATTAGAAGATACAGCAAAGTATGAAAAGAAAAACTTACATTATTTCGTTGATGATATGAATAAATTTGCTGGTAAGCGCGTCGTAGTATTTGGCGGCGGCGACTCAGCTGTCGATTGGACAATGATGTTAGAGCCGATCGCTGAAAAAGTTACAATCGTTCATCGCCGTGATAAGTTCCGTGCACATGAACATAGCGTAGAAAGCTTAATGAATTCTCGTGCAGAAGTAAGCACACCGTACATACCAGTAGAACTCATTGGTGATGACAACATTGAACAAGTCGTTCTTCAGCATGTAAAAACAGAAGAAAAAATTATCATCGATGTGGATGATGTCATCGTAAACTACGGCTTCGTTTCCTCTCTTGGCCCAATCAAAAACTGGGGCTTAGATATACAAAAAAACAGCATTCTCGTGAACTCGAAAATGGAAACAAATATTCCTGGCATATATGCTGCTGGTGACATTTGTACATATGAAGGAAAAGTAAAACTCATTGCTTGCGGCTTCGGTGAAGCACCAACAGCAGTAAACAATGCAAAAGCTTACTTCGATCCAAACGCAAAACTTCAACCGATGCACAGCTCTAGTATGTTTTAATATAGAAATGAAAAGAACTCCTTTTACGTAAAAGGAGTTCTTTTGTTATTGTGCTACCGTATCCTTCCAAAATATGTTACAATAAATAAGAACAAACGTTCTATTTGATAAGGGGGATATTTTAAAATGAAAGAACCTATTATAGTAAAAAAAGAAGCTTTCCAAGCAATCGGCGTTTCGATTACGACGACAAATGAAATAGAGGCATCTACTGAAGGAAAAATCCCACAACTTTGGAACCGCTACTTCCAAGAACAAATGATGCATCACATCCCAAATCAACAAACGAAAGAAACATTCGCTTTCTACTCAAATTACGAATCAGATGAAACTGGTACATATCAATTTACAATCGGTATGCCCGTTTCTTCATTAGAAGACGTTCCTGAAAATATGACAATTTTAACAATACCTGCCGCTACGTATGCGGTATTTACAACGAGAAAGGGACCAGTTGCTGAAGTGGTTTGCGAGGCTTGGGAATATATTTGGAAATGGTCAAAAGAAAACAAACGTGCTTTTACAACAGACTTTGAGCTTTATGATGAAAAAGCAACAGATCCAACTAACGTACAATTGGATATTTATATTGCATTAGCCTGAACGACAAAAGAGAAGATACCAAATGGTATCTTCTTTTTTGTCGTTAAATAGCCACTGTGCAAACCCAACATTATTGTCTACAATGAGAAAGTGCAGTATAGAAATATTAGAAACTGTATAAAACGATTGTTAATAGGTTTTTTAGTTTAAATTTGTCACATAGAAAGGAAGCAATATGGAGGAACTACAACAAAATAAATCTGCTTTAAAAGAAAATGCGAAACCGTTATTAAAAAATACGAATTTCCTTTTTCTTTGGGCAGCTACTCTTTTTTCAAGTTTTGCTTTAGCCTTTTTTACTTTTTCACAAACGTGGTACATAGCAAAAACATTAAACCTTGAGGCTTCACTCGGTGTTGTTTTCGTAGCTCTTAGTGTTCCAAGGCTTATTTTTATGATTATCGGCGGTGCTGTAGCTGATAAATTCCCGAAAAAAAACATTATGTTTTATTCTAATATTATTCGTGCTATTCTCGTCGCAACCATCCTTACATGGTTCATCGTAGGTGATGTAACACTATATACATTTGCTTTATTCGCTTTATTCTTCGGGCTTGCTGATGCTTTTTTCTGGTCAGCTGATGGATCTATCTTGCCTGAACTTGTAGAAAAAAGCCGTTTAACACAAGCAAACTCACTTACACAAATGTCAAATCAAGCATCGGTCATCCTAGGCCCTGTACTTGGCGGAATTCTTATTAAATTTACGAACTATGAAACGATCTTTTCGATCACGATTTTATTACTAATCGTCGCAGCCATACTCGTTCAAAAAATACAATTTACGATGCCAGAACAGCAAAATACAGACAAAGGCATGTTCACTTCTATTAAAGAAGGAATCTTATATGTAAAGGAATCACCATTCCTTTCAACCTTCCTTATTTGTAGTGCCTTTTTAAACTTATTTTTAATCGGCCCGATGCAAGTCGGTTTCCCGCTTTTCGTTAAAAATGTTCTGCACGGTGACTCGCTTCAGTTTAGTTACTTAGAAGCATCTGTAGGGGGCGGAATGGCAATAGGCGCTGTCATTGTCGGTTTAAAAAATATTAATCGTAGACGCGGTCTATTTTGCATTATCATGATGCTACTGTCTGGTGTATTCTTCTTATCCATCAACTTTAGCACCGTACTTTGGCAAGCATTATTAGCTGGCATGTTTTACGGTATTACAATTGCAATGGCTATCGTTCCGCTTATGGCGATGATTCAATCGACAGTAAAAGAAGAAATGATGGGACGCGTAATGAGTCTACTTATGCTCTCATCAATGGGCTTTATCCCGCTTTCTTATGCATTCACATCAATCGCACTTGCAATAGGAATTCCAATCGTAACCGTTATGAAAAGCGGTGCAATCGCCGTTATCGTCTTCGTACTATTTGTAGCGATTCGTGTTCCAGTTGTAAGGAAGTTTGATTAACTACTTGGAGTCATGTATTATACGCATGGCTCTTTTTTAAACGGATTAAATAACGTTATCCCCTTACTCCTTCTCACAGCTGCTCCCCATTCTAATCCAACCTCTAAAAATAGATCCCGCACTGTACTATATAGAAGCGCCTTCACATTTTTACGGATTTCCCCGTATTTATACGCTCTCACAACACTCTTTACTCGCCAAATGAAGTTTCCATACACTTCTTCATCCGCTAATATTTGCTCCAGTAAAACACCTTGCTCTAGTAACCCGCTCTTTTTATATGCAAGTTCCACCTTACTCCAAAATATATTAATCTTCTTCGGATTACGCGTCATCGGCACAAGTGCGTATATAAAAGGCTTCGGTATATCGTGACGGCAATACGTCTCATCAAGCTCGTACGTTTCTTTTCTATTCTCTTTTATTTGTGGAATGTTTTTAAAAAGAATTGTTTCCCCTTCACTTTTTTGCTCATTTTTACTACAGCCATCTGCACGATCCTCACTTTCACATGCGGACAGTTTCATACGGTCATCCATGCGGTCAATTGCAGATGTAAGAAATACATATAAGTTCGCACTATATCCGCCGCGCTTATGTCTTTCTTTTGTCGCAACACGCTTTATAATTCCTAGTTCCTCTAATTTTGCAATTGAACGGCGTACTGTACGAATACTTTTTCCAACATTTGTAGCAATCGTCTCCATTAACGGACAAGCAACTCCCACTGTTTTCTGTTTCTCATTCACCGCATACTTCCCTAAAAAATAAATGATAGTTGTATCCGTTTTATTTAATTGAAATCGATAGCACTTCAAAATTTGTCTTTGATATGTATTAAACTCTTCTTTACTTCGAAATTCACTATATGGTTTCATTAAATTATATAAGCTTCCCATTTTTATCACCTCATTTATAGGTAAGAGTCAGGAAGCAAAATTGGCGGGGTATTTTAAATTTTTTTGGAGGTGACAATATGATCGTAATTAGCGCTTGTTTAGGTGGCATCGCTTGTCGGTATGATGGAAATGACAATCTCGTTTCAAAAATAGAGGAGCTACTGCAACAAGAAGATACAGTCCTCATTTGTCCTGAAGTATTAGGAGGATTACCAACGCCTCGTCCTTCAGCTGAAATTATTGGCGGGAATGGCGATGACGTTTTGGATGGAAAAGCAAAAGTGGTGACAAAAGACGGTGAAGATGTCACAGAAGCATTTGTAAATGGCGCTTATAAAGCTCTAGAACAAATGAAAGGTTTACATCCTGAATATATTATTTTGAAAGAACGTAGTCCATCTTGTGGTAGTTCTACGATTTACACTGGAGAATTTAACGGGAATAAGCAAACTGGTTACGGGGTAACAACTGCTTTATTCAAAAGACATGGATTTAAAGTCATTTCAGAAGAGGATTTTGAGAATATAAAAAGGAATTGACCCTGTTCGTCAATTCCTTCTTCTGTCTTATTTCACACTTAATTTTTCTTTCACTTTCGCAGGAAGCTCATCTTTCTTTACTTCTTCCCAAGCTGATACACCTTTTTTATCTGAATGATATACACGTAGGAATGCATCTTTACGTAAGTTTTTTTGTGCAGTAAATTCTAATTCTTTCTCTTTACCGTCTTTATCAAAGCCAGTTAGCTTATATTCATAATCTTTAAATTTTTGACCATTATCAGCTTTACTATGAACTTCTTTTCCATCTACTGTAATTTGAACGTAGTACTCATCTTTACCCATACGGTTAATATCACAACCAACTAACAGACTTGCGAATACAACTAAAATACTAAACAGTGCAATGTATCTTTTCATTTCCTTCACCTCATATGTTTTTTCTTATATTCTTATCTTAAAGCCCAGAGCTTAAAGAAGAAATTCAAAAACATGACATGAACATTACACTTTTGTAAGATAATAATTATTTCTTCACTCTAGAAACCGTCATCCCGTCACCAATTGGAATAAGTACAGATTCTAACCTCGGATGATTGGCTACTACTTCATTAAACTTCTTCATAACTTCTGTATAACGTTTTGATTTCACACTTTCACCCACTACACTACCGCCAGCTAAAACATTATCTGTAACAATTACAGCACCTGGTTTAGCAAGCTCAATACAATACGTTAAATAATTTTCATAATTCTCCTTATCGGCATCGATAAAGAAGAAATCAAATCGCTTATTACCTGCAGCTAATTTTTCAAGACTTTGTAAGGCAGCACCAGTCATATACGACACTTGTTTTCCAAATCCCGCTTTATGTAGATTATGATGTGCTATCTCTGCATATTTCTCTTCTAATTCAAGAGAAGTTAACATGCCTTCTTCTCCAAAACCTTTCGCAAGACAAATTCCGCTATACCCACCTAATGCACCTATTTCTAAAATATCTTTCGCTCCAGAAATGGAAACTAACATCGTTAAAAGTTTACCCGAAGAAGGCGATACCGATATCGGCGGCATTTCGTTTTCTTTTATGGAAACAATCACTTCATCCAAAAGGACATCTTGGCCACAAAACACTGAATCGATATAACGATTAATTTGTTTCATCAGATGCAGTCCCTTGCTCTAGATTTTCCTTCTCATCTAACATAGGCGCTTCTTCTGTTTCACTCTCATGTATTTCAAATAGTTGTGTAAATTCATTAATAACCATATCAATTGCCTTTAATTCCCCGATTAAAATTTGCTGAATAGACTGGAATTCCGGCTCACTTAACTGTTGTTTAATTGTCGCTCGTTTCAAATTCATCATTTCTAAAAAGGCAATCGCTCTCCCGCGGCGAAATGTTTTCGGTCCGCGATGATGCGATCCGTCTCTCCCTTTATGACGCTCACCACGGTGGTGTCCTTCTTTCATGAACTTATCTTTTCTCATTTCAAATCCCCCTTTGTATACAAATGTATACATTTATTTCGTTAATCAAAAGTGTATACGTTTGTATACAAAATGTCAAAACAAAAGAAAAACCGCTACTTAAAAAGGAATCATTTAACTCCTTTCTAAGTAGCGGTTTCGTTTTCAATATGTGAAAAGGGATTTCTAAATGATGAATTGAATATATATTTATTGTTTTCTAGTTTTCGAGAGGTGAAATAATATGAATCCTATTTTATTAGATGTTCCGTTACAAATAGAAACAGACAGACTCATTCTTCGGGCACCACTTCAAGCTGGTGAAGGGAATATAGTACACGAAGCTATTAAAGATTCAATTAGTGAATTAAAGCAGTGGTTGCTTTTATTCCAGTCAATTCCTACTGTTGAAGAAACGGAAATTCTCCTGAGAAATGCGCATATAGATTTTTTGAAAAGAGAAAGCTTTCGCTATCTTATCTACCATAAGGAGACGAATGATTTTATTGGAACTGCTAGCCTTCACGAAATTGATTGGAAGGTTTCTAAATGTGAAATTGGATACTGGATTAACACGCAATTTAGTGGAAATGGATATATGACAGAAGTAGTAAGTGCGTTAACAAACTTTGGATTTCAGTTATTCAAATTTAGAAGGATTGAAATACGATGTGAATCTAACAATACGAAAAGTCGTGCGATCCCTGAAAAATTAGGCTTTGAGCTTGAAGGGATATTACGTAATGAAGATTTTTCAGCTGACGGCAAACAACTAACTAATACCTGCATATATGCAAAGATAAATTAGTTTAAGATTTTAAAACTCGTTGTACAAATATCTTAAGGCTGGTTTCTAAATTTAGAAGGTAGCTTTTTGATTTTTCACGGCAAAAGAAAAGACCTCCTTAACGATTATTCCATCGCTAAAAAGGTCTTTTTCTATTTCGGCTAAAAATTTAGCACTCTTCTGGCTTACCAGCATTCGATGCTGTACGGAAAGATGATCCACATCCGCATGATGCGATTGCGTTTGGATTGTCGATTGTGAATCCACCGCCAAGCATAGATTGTTTATAATCAATTTTTACTCCTTTAACAATCGGAGCACTTTCTGTATCGATAACAAATTCAACACCGAAAAACTCAAGAACTGTGTCGTCTTCTTTTGGTTCTACTTCAAATCCTAACCCGTAAGAAAGGCCAGTACATCCGCCGCCATGTACAGCAAGGCGCACGTACTTCTCTCCATCTTCAGCATCTTTTAACATATCTTTAATTTGAAAAGCTGCTTGTTCTGTTACTTCAATCATGAAATACACCATCCTTTCTGTTCTCATTCTATTATACATCTTTACGCTTCTATCTTGTACTCATACACTCCGCGGCAAATTACTTCTGCTGGTCCTTTCATTAACACATTGCCTTCTTCTGTCCATGCAATCATTAAATCGCCGCCAGCTAAATGAACTGTAATTTCCTTACCATGTTCCATTTTCCCATTTAAAATAGAGGCTACAACTGCAGCACACGCCCCTGTTCCGCAAGCTTGTGTTACACCAGATCCACGTTCCCAAACACGGAAGTTCATCTCTGCATCATTCAAAATTTCGACGAATTCAACATTTACTCGCTCTGGGAACATTTCATGTGTCTCCAGGACTGGACCAAGTGTTGTAAGAGGTGCTTGCTCTACATCATCAACAAAAATAACCGCATGCGGATTCCCCATTGAAACAGCTGTAAATGCATAACGATGATTATTGTATAAGAAGTTTTCACGAATAAATGGTGTTTCACCTTCACCAAGCATCGGTATTTCTGCACGTGTTAAACGCGGTGCTCCCATATCGATTTTCGCTAATGTAACTTTCCCTTCTTCTACCGTTACTTCCGCTGTTACAATACCAGCTAACGTTTCAATTTTGAAAACTGTTTCTTCTACTAGTTTATGCTCATACGCATATTTCGCTACGCAGCGTAAACCGTTACCACAGCTCTTTCCTTCTGAACCATCATTATTAAACATGCGCATTTTCACCGGAGCTACGTCAGATGGACAAATTAAAATCATTCCATCTGCTCCAATACCAGTATTAATATTTGAAACCTTTTCCGCCACAAGAACTAAATCTTCTTCAGGAATTTGTTCTTCAAACATATTTACATATATATAACTATTGCCAAGACCATGCATTTTTGTAAAAGAAAATTGGCTCATTTGTATTCACTCCAAAAATAGTTTGTTATTTTAAGTATAAAATGCACGCTTTTAGAACACAATATGAATGTCCCCCGTTTCTCATATTTGACAACATTTGGCGATGAGCCATTCTTGCACAAATTGTGTAAGAAAAAAGCCCTTCTACAAGGGCCTTTTTTATTTACATACAATATTATCCTCCCCCGCGAAAGAAGATTTTATCTAATAGAAAAAGGTGCTGCTGATTGCAACACCTTAAAACATTGGATTTTCATCCAAATACTCATATACATTATGGACAAGTTCTTCTACTGTAGCACCTTGTACGACTTCACCATTTACAAGTGCAAACGGCCCTTCAAAACAAATACCACAATATCCTAAACAACCATATTCCATTACATCTAAATTCGGATCTTTTTCTAATTTCTCTAAAGCTGCTTGTGAACCACTCGCAAGGTTACCTACACAAAATTCAATTAATGGTTTAATCAAAATTCTCCCCCCTGTACTACAAAACAAATTACCTTCTGACTATCTATAAGAAGAAAACTAAGCTGTCTCTTGTTGTTTTCGTTATACATTCTAAACTATTTAGTTACTTCACTATTTCACTTCAAAGTAGATGGACTTATTTTATATAACATGCTGCTCGCAATGAAATAGTAATTAAAAAGGAAAAACAGTTTACTTTACTTTTCTTCTTATTGTACAACAGAGTATTCATTCATGCATTGTTATTTGTTCACAAATTCGATATAATTTGATTGAGTAAAGTCAAAATATTTTATTAATATAAAATTGTATGATTAGGGGATATTTCAACAGAAAAGGGGTAATCCATCATGAAACACCTCGTAATACTAGGTGGCGGCTACGGTGGAATGAGAATTCTGCAGCGGCTACTTCCAAGCAACCAACTTCCAGATGATGTACAAGTGACATTAATCGACAAAGTACCATACCATTGCTTCAAAACTGAATATTATGCATTAGTTGCGGGTACTATTTCAGAAACACATATTCGTATACCGTTTCCCGAGCACCCACGCCTCAATATTCAATACGGCACAATAACAAATATTGATCTCGAAGAAAAAGCTGTTCATCTCGATGGCGGCGAAGCAATCCCATATGATGATTTAATTATCGGTCTTGGCTGTGAGGATAAATATCATAACGTTCCTGGGGCGAAGGAATATACACATAGCCTACAATCGATTGAACAAACACGTAAGACATATGAACAATTAAATAGTCTAGAACCAAACGCAACAGTAGCTGTCGTTGGTGCTGGATTAAGTGGCGTTGAAGTTGCAAGTGAACTTCGCGAAAGCCGTTCTGATTTAAAAATTCACTTATTTGATCGAAAAGATAGAATTCTATTCCCATATCCAGAGAAATTAAGTAGATACGTAGAAGAATGGTTCGTAAAACATAAGGTTACTATTATACGAAACTCTAACATTACAAAAGTAGAACCAAATATTGTGTACAACCACGATGAGCCACTTGAATGTGATGCAATCGTCTGGACAGCTGGTATTCAAGCAAATGAAGTTGTTCGAAACCTTCCAGTTGAACAAGATGGTAGCGGACGGGTTGTTTTAACAAAATATCACAATATTCCAAATAACGAGCACGTGTATGTTGTAGGAGATTGCGCAGCACTTCCACACGCTCCATCTGCACAACTTGCTGAAGGTCAAGGAGAGCAAATTGTCCAAATATTATTAAAACGTTGGAATAATGAACCACTTCCTGACGAACTACCTGTAATTAAATTAAAAGGTGTTCTCGGCTCTCTTGGTAAGAAGCACGGCTTTGGTTTACTTGCAAACCAACCATTAATGGGACGTGTACCGAGATTATTAAAATCCGGTCTTCTTTGGATGTACAAGTATCATAAAGGTTAATACTTTACAGACTGTCTACTAAATAGGCAGTCTCTTTTATGAGTTAAAATATAATTATCAGACACATCTTTCTCAATATGAATAATGATTTATTTTTCATTTTTATATTAAAAACTATTGATAAACAGTGTATGCTATTTATAAGTTGTTTTATTATTTCCTTTAAGACCGAAGTCATTCGGTCTTATTTTTTATGTTGTAAATACTTTTACAGGAGGTATTCCATTTCACTTATGAACTTAACGAAACTAAACGATCGAATAGAAGCGAAGAAGAAAGAATTGATCTATCTCGTTGAAAAGTACGGATTCACTCATGATAAAGTGATTTCTTTCAGCCAAGAATTAGATCGTTTACTTAACTTATTAATAGAACTCAAGACGAAGAAAAAACGTTGCTCTTTATAACCTTTATCCTCCCTTTTTTGATACGATAGAACTAGAATCAGAAAGGAGCCATCTATGTTTATATTAAAAGACGTTACATATAAAGATATACTACAAATTCCTTATTTACAGATTCAAAAAGAAAAAATCACATGTATTATCGGTGAGAGTGGGAGCGGAAAAAGTACATTGCTCCGCATGCTAAATGATTTGCAATCTCCAACATCCGGTACAATTAAATATAACGGAAAACTGATTTCTGATTATCCTCCTATTCAATTACGACGTGACGTAGTCATGCTTGGGCAAACGCCACCTATTTTTGATGGAACGATTAAAGACAATCTATTAATGGGACTTCGTTTTTCTGAAAAACCATTTCCAAATGACGATGCCTTGCGAAGCGCATTAACGACTGTTAGCTTAGAAAAAAATTTAGAAGACAACGCTGATTCATTATCAGGCGGAGAAAAACAACGACTTGCTTTTGCACGTATCGTACTTATGGATCCACCTGTTTATTTATTAGATGAACCAACCTCGGCACTAGATAGCGATACAGAACGCCGCGTTATGAAACAATTTACTATGCTAGCAAGAGAAAAGAAAAAAACAGTTATCTTCATTACACACTCACAACAACTTCCAGAAAGAATTGCAGACGATATTATTGAAATTAGTAAAACAAACGGTGCAACTAGAAAGGAAGTGCTCTCAATTGAAGGGCGTTATTGAACTCCAAATTTGGCAACTTGCCGCTGCATATATTTTTATTCTTATTTTAATTGGACTTGTAAAATTAAAAGGGATTCCGCGTGAAAAACAAATTGCGCTCGCAACATTCCGTATGACGATTCAGCTCGTACTTGTTGCATATGTCCTTACATACGTATTTGAAAATAGTAATCCATTTTATACAATTGCTCTTATTACTTCTATTACTACCTTTGCAATTTTTAATATTTATAAACGGGTTAACATCCCGATGTCTAAAGAATTAAAACGAGTAGCCGCGCTTTCCATGGTTGCCGGATCAATTGGGCCACTTCTACTATTTATCTTTGTTATTATCGGTCATGATCCTTGGTATGCGCCGCAATATATCGTTCCGATTACGGGAATGTTAGTTGGGAATGCGATGACAGGTGTTTCTCTCGGTGCAAATACGTTCTTAAATAATATGAAATCGCAAAGAGGTCAAATTGAAGGCTCACTTATGCTTGGCGCAACACCGAAAGAAGCCGCTGCGCCGCTCATACGAGACGCTTTTGACTCTGCTATTTTACCAACAATCAATTCTATGGTCGGAATGGGGATTATAAGCTTACCAGGCATGATGACTGGTCAAATCTTATCTGGTGTATCACCATTTACAGCCATTCAATATCAAATCGCCATTATACTTGGTATTTCAGGAAGCACTGCCTTTGCTGTTATTATCTTCTTACAGCTTGGATATAAAACATTCTTTAATAAGCGGTGTCAGTTGAAAGAGATTGACTATGGCGTGAAATGAATCGTACCTCTCGCTTGGTAAATGATGCACCGTTCTCGGTGAGTGAAATTATATCGACGATTTTTCGAATATATCTATCATAACTCAAAATATATCAACGATTTTTGAAATATATCGGCGATTCGACAAGGAATATCGACTTACCGACAAAAAATGACATAATAAAAAGAGGAGGCCTATTCGCCTCCTCTTTTACTTACGCCTTCTTCACGAATTGTGATTTTAACTTCATTGCTCCGAAACCGTCGATTTTGCAATCGATATCGTGATCGCCATCAACTAGACGGATACTCTTTACTTTCGTACCGATCTTCACAACTGAAGAAGTTCCTTTTACCTTTAAATCTTTAATAACAGTAACAGCATCGCCGTCTTGAAGAACGTTTCCGTTCGCATCTTTTACAACTTTTGCACCATCATTATTTTCAGCTTCTGCTTCTTGGCCCCACTCATGAGCACATTCTGGACATACGAAAAGAACGCCATCCTCATACGTATATTCTGAATTACATTTTGGACAATTTGGTAAAGTAGCCATAAATTCATTTCCTCCGTTCATTATTTATACGTAAAAATCAAAATTGATGTTTACATCTCGATAAATAAAATTTGTATAGCATTTCTTTATAGTGCCATAGTCTTACGTTATTGACAAGCCTACCTCAAATTCTCATTTTTTATTGTATTTTACAAAATTTCAATTCATATACCGTTTCCAATGAAAAAAGAAGAACCCTCACAAGATTCTTCTTTTCAAAATGAACGAGTTCTCAATAGAAACTCCAACTATTTTCTTCAATGTAAAATTGATACTCTTCTAACTCTTCTTCACTTAACTTCTTATTATTCTCATATACTTCTTGCCATTCAAAATAGTCTTCACTAAAATAAACAGCAAATTTTATTTTCACATTTTTCTTCCCTGTATAATCATAACCAGTAAACTCTACTACGTCATAATCTTTTTCTTTCTTCACAAACTTCCAAGTTGGATCATCTGTCATAATCTCTAAAGTAACACCTTCACCACTTGAACGAACAACATTTTTAATGTTCGGCTCAGTTGGTAAAAGGGAAAGTCCAAACATAGCTCCACCAAATACTATCGTCACTATAACTTGTAAACCAATCATGCTAGCAAAACTAGCGCCACCCTTTGATTGTAAGTAATATGCCTTCTCATGATCAGGCATATTTTCTTCCTTATGTAAAATACGGACAGCATGCTTATAATATAAACGGTTTCCTTGCCATCCAGTAAATATCATCATTCCTAATTGAAAAACTAGACCAATTGATAAAAAAATTCCATCTGGAATATCTATAAAAGGAGTTACAAATATACTAGGTACCGCCAGTAACGTAAGTATAATAAACAACTTATACATTTTACGATAAGCTAACCAAAAAACTGGGAAGAAAAAGGCTACCCAATTCCACGTATTTCCTTGCGCTGGATTTTCTACTTTTCCCCACTTAAAGTCATAATACGCCGTATTCTTTTGAACGACTGTATGTAACTGTTGCGGAGAAATTGTTTCTTGTAAAACAGTGTCCCTCACGTACATCATCCTTTTCTCATTTCTACATACGTGTATTTTATAGAAATAAAAAGAAGGAATCTAACAAAAAGTACATATATTTCATAAAAATGAACGGAAATCGAATCTATTCCGACAATTACCTGTTTATTATTCCATTTTACTTTTAAATATATTAGAATACTTATGAATGATATGTTTAATACACTAAGTTAATTATTTTGTATATTTGATAATAAAATGTTTCACATGAAACTATCCATATTTCGTATTACCTTTCCTCTACACAGTACATGTAAATCCATTTCTACAAAATACGAAAGACGCCCTTTTCAAAAGGCGTCTTTTTACAGTTGAAAATTTACTAATATAAAAAATGCATTATTTAATAAATGAATCCCCCATGGGACGAGTAAGTTATTTGTTTTCTTATACGTATAGGCTAAACATATACCGCCACCAAAAATATATAAAACACTCCCTACTGTAAGTGGATGTCCTAAAGTAAATATAAAAGCACTTATAACAATACTAGTAAGTGTAGAAAAGCGCTGAGATAATTTTGTGAAAAACATCCCCCGAAATAAAAGTTCTTCCCAAATCGGTGCAAAAGTGGTGAGTACAACTATGTATAAAATGATTTCACTTTTAGTAGGCTCTATTACTATATTAGATTCATTCACCCCAAGCCCATGTGGTAAAACTAAATTTAATACTGCAAGATATATAAGCAGTACGATCATCGTCATTACTATCGTTACATAATGCTTAAAATTATTGAACTGTATTGTTTTTAATAAATGTACACAGTAATTTCTCGCTGGTGAATATATTAAGATAATAGTAAGAAATGTTAAAGGCGGAATAAGATGATCTACATACCATGGATATAAGGAAGAGTCATAAACAAGGTTCAAAAAACCCACTCCATACATTACCCCAAAAATAATTATTATCATACTAATTACTTCGCGCATACTCATTACTACATACTTTTCTTCATAAGTAGCTAATTCTGTATTCATCCTATCCCCTCCAGTATAATTAAACCTTTTAAACCATTATATACCAATTTTAATTAAAAAACAGACGATACAATCTACTGTATCGTCTGTTTTTCCCTACCATTTCTCTCTACATGTTTCAATTAAATGCAGTAAGTACTTCCTCGTCATATCTGCCCTTCTCCACCTTGAGAGCATTCGCTTTTCTTTTGGATTCTGCCGTATTCTCGCTACTTCTTTTAATAAAAGCTCCCATTCTTCCCCTGAACGCTCTAACAAGTATTGCAATCCACTATCTTTTGAAACGATTGTTTTATGATCTAGTGTATATAGAATACGGCCCATCGTAACGACAGCTGATTCTACCCACTCTTCTATGAAAAATAAATACAGCTGCTTCGCTTTTTCACTCCAGTACTGTTCTACGTTGTATTTCATCGTATTGACTACATCGTCCCACCCTATTTGAAACGGAAGATCTTCCGCTTCTTTCCCGGTAACTGTAATACCTTGATTTTTCAATGTCCACCATGTGACCGCATTAATATCCCAATGACCTATATTCGCTTTACCATCTGCACAATACACGTACTCATTCATTTCATCATTGTATTTCCCTAAATCAGCAAGCGGAATATACATACCGTCCATTCTTTTGCCTAACGTACTACCACTAAGTTTCTTATGTAATTCTACAAGTTGTTGTTTTTCAGCCTCATTCACGGAATCACTTATTACCGTAACAAAATCAACATCGCTCGTTTCTACATGAAATGCACCAAGTGCGATAGACCCGTAAATATATACCCCGACTATTTTTTCATCCAAAAAAATTTCTTTTAATTCTACTGTGTACCGCTCCATTAACTGTTGTACTTCTGTCGGTAACGCATGCTTCACTCCATTTTTCACATCTATCCCTCCAATAAAAAAAGCCTTTGCAAATTCGCAAAGGCTTCCTGCTTTATAAATATTTCTCGATTTCTTCGTAAACATCCTTCAAACGAGGATTTCCTTCTCCAACAACTTCTCCATTTACAAGAACGACTGGATAAAATAGATCTTCCTCCACTACGCGCTCTGCGAATGCTTTTTTATCTTCATCTTCTTGTTCTTCTTGAAAATCAATATACTCGAAATTAAATTTATTTTCTTGTCCTTCATATTTACGACCAATCGCCGCTTGTAACCACTCAAACGTTTCTGTTGAAGATGGCATTCCAACGCAGCTCGCACAAATTACTTTCGTCCCATATACTTGCACATTAACCATTTCTTCTCCCCCACTTCTTGTTTCAACAGTATATTCAGATGTCTTATTACATAAGCACATCATTTTACAAACTTATTCCATACCCCTATACTGAAAAAACACGTTGTAAACATGATAAAAAATTTCGGCAATAAAACAAGAACAGAAAAAATAGATTTTCCCCTCTATCTTGATTATAATAAAACTGATGAAAGGAGTCGATAAAAATGGAAAACCCACATATGGAAGAACAAGTACTAGAAGTATTAGATAAATTACGTCCATTCTTACTTCGCGATGGCGGAGACGTTGAGTTAGTAGACATTGAAGAAGGTATCGTAAAATTACGCCTTATGGGTGCATGCGGAAGCTGCCCAAGTTCTACAATTACACTAAAAGCTGGTATCGAACGCGCATTACTTGAAGAAGTACCAGGCGTTATTGAAGTAGAACAAGTATTTTAATCTAAAAGCGGAAGCGACTGTTCTAGCCGCTGGAGTTAGATATTAATCTAAAAGCGGAAGCGGCTCGTTCAAAGTCACTTGCTAAAAGGAGACCAAATTTGGTCTCCTTTTTTTATTCAAATATCACTCATGCGTTAACATCATAAAACAAAATTGGAAATCCTTCTCAAAAAGTGAGATAATTAATACTATAGAATCGTTCACACATATAAAAGTAAAAAACATAGGGGGACGACACATGCCAAAAATGGGGAACACTTTCTTAACAATTCAAGAACTAGAAAAGAAAAAAGAGTATTTATTAGACCTTTCATCCGTTATACCAACATGGAATGCGAGCTATCAATTTTTATTTAAAGAAATTCAGCAAGAATTATTGAGTAAAGTAAATGAAAAAATCGAAAAACATCAATTCATTTTAAATATATGTGCAGATCAACAGGTAGGGGCATAATGTATTACATACAATTGTGATATATAAAAAAGAGACCTCAATCGGTCTCTTTTTTATATTTTAAGATAGCCAATCTAATTTCCTAATCCCTAACTTATCGACTGGTAAACGAAGTGAGCCATAAAAGTGCTTCATAAATTGCTCAGAGCGGTTCACATCGTGTAAAATGGCTTCTAAGCGATCTCTATATATGCTTTTTTGTTCTTCGTTTCCAGTTTGGTAATATCTTTCGACTGTTTCAAAATAGTGAAGTGGGAACAGGAGCCTTGCAAATAATAGGCGCCAACCAAATGAGGATAGCGAATAATTTCGTTCGTAATCTGTAACAAATTGAACGATTGTTTGCTCCCAGTCTTTCTTTTTTTCTATCATCATATAGCGGATTAATTCTGCCATATCTCGAGTTGGGTGATCATACACCCAATCAAAAGGAAGTTTGAGACGCTTCGTTTGATGCCATAATAAAGGTGTGAATCGTTCTTGGCAAATTGTTGCTGCATCAGTCATTTGCGGCGTATCATCCATCTCTGTATCGACAACATACTGAATTGCATTTTCTGCAACTCCTAAGTAATACGGGAAGGATTCAATAAACAATTGATCGAATACGTCTGTAGGGTGGTTCATCACTTGTGATTGCCAAAACTTTTCTAATTGATCGAGCCTTTTTTCCCATAACGCTTTCCATTCGCCTATGCGGCTTAATTGCTCAATTTCTTCTGGAAAGAATGCACCTCGTTTATGGAATATAGAAAGCTCACTTCCTAATGATGTAGCATGTCGTTCTAACGCACGCATACCTTTTAATAAGCAGTAATTTTGTTCTTCTATCTCACTTACATAGTAGCCGTGTATAGTCGGAACGAAAGTCGCTACAGTTATATCCCCTTGCTGGTTCATATAATCACTGAGCTTTTTCATCTCTACAAGTACTTCTTCCTCCATTTCTCCAATTGGAACAAGTACATAAATTTTGTTGCGAATCCAAAAGCTTTTATAGGGGCCAAGGGGGATTAATTCTTTAACATGCATATGATAATGCTCATAAATATGATGAATCATCGCAGTCGCCACCTATGGTTTTTCTTTATATATATGAGCTTGTGCTCGCCTTTCATTCCTATGCACATGATAAAGCAACGAAACGTATACAAATACTAAAAAGAAAAAAAGGTGATAAACGTGAAAGAATCAAATCAACTACAAGAAAGAGCATTACAACTATTACAAGAACGTGGTGTAACAATTGACGATATTGCTGAGCTTGTTCATTTTCTTCAAAAAAAATATCATCCAAATTTAGAGATGTCAGAATGCCGTTATAACGTTGAGCGTGTATTATCAAAACGTGAAGTACAAAACGCACTAATTACTGGTATCGAACTCGATGTCCTTGCTGAAAAAGGAATGTTAAGTGAGCCGTTACAAGATATCGTAAAACGTGATGAAGGCTTATACGGAATTGATGAAGTGATCGCACTTTCTATCGTTAATGTATACGGCTCTATCGGTTTCACGAACTTTGGATATATCGATAAATTAAAACCTGGTATTTTAGAATTCTTAAATGATAAATCATCTGGAAAGGTGCATACATTCCTTGATGATATCGTTGGCGGGATCGCTGCCGCTGCTTCAAGCCGTTTAGCACACAGAGCTGAGCATTCGGAATAATAAAATATGAAAGACCGTCAGTTTCATACTGACGGTCTTTTGTATTCCATGAGCATAAATTCTCTTCCGCGACTCAAAAAAATAGGACCTTGCTGAAAACCTATGTTTTTATATAGCGTAATCGCTCTTGTATTAAACGTCGCTACACTAAGTCGAAACGTTTTCGGCCTAAATGCTTTAATAGCAAAAGCTATCCCAGCTTGAAAAAATATTTTCCCCAGGCCTTTCCCTGTTAACGCTGGCTTCATGCCAAGTCCGATATCAATTACATCTTCTCCACCATATAAATTTGCATCTCTTCCACCTGGCACTTGTGCATTTTCTCCAAAACAAAAATAGCCGATAAACTCCCCATTATCGTTACAACAGCCATAATACGTTCCATCTAATAATTCTTCTATTACTTCTTCCTCGCCTGAAAAACTATATAAATTATAAGGTTCCTCATACGTCCACGTATTTATCTCTTTTGCTTCTGCTACCGTTAACTTATGTATATCCATCCTTCTCTCCCCTAATCAAATATTCTATATATACTCATTCATTTTTCGTGCCTCATTTCCCTCCAATTGAAATATGCACAATTACATACGCACACCTATGAAACAAATGGTACAATTTATTTGAATCGCTGTTGCTACACTTCTTGATCAAAGAAAAGGCGTTAAAACGGATATTAGCGCCTTATCAAACTCAAGCAATTGGCACATTTTGTCATCATGAAAGACACTCAAAAGAGTGTCTTTTTTTTATACCTCACAAGGACTTACTCATTTCAACATATAAACACATAAAATAATGTAACTCTTTACACGCATGAATCCTTTTCTAAAAGTTGTGAAGTAGATTCAAAATAAAAAAGCACTCCAGCCAGAGTGCTTTTTACTTTCAAACAAGGAGGTTACATATATGGATAGTACTCTCGTATTTAATTTCGGCATTGGTATTGTCATCATTTTATTTGTTTTCTTTGTTCTTTGTATGAGTGGGGTATAGCAATCTTTTATGCTGATAACTCCTTTAAAGTATCACTTAATTTAAACTTTCTTAATTGTAAGGAAGCAATCAATGCTGCCCCTGCCCCAAGCATCAGACTAGCTAGAGCCAATATGAAGACTTGATTATACGGAATGATAATAACTGTTAGCTCAAGACTTGATAACACAATATAGCTAAACAAAATCCCACCAAAAATGCCAATACAACCAGCTATCGCTCCAAGTAAAGTTCCCTCTAATAAAACGATCCGTCTCATTTGCTTCGGAATAGCTCCTACCGCACGAATCATACTAATTTCAGCACGTCTTTCATGCAAGCTTGCGACTATCGCATTCATTAATCCTATACCAGAAATAATGAAAACAATTACAACTAACAAGCGAATTAACATCATCATTTGCGATAATAACTGCTCTTGTTCTTTCAATAAATCATAACTGTTTATAACTTCTACATTCTCTTTATTATTTGTAATTTCTTTTACTTGCTTCTTAATCGATTCAAATGATTGATTAGAATTTGTCATAATTTGAATCGCTTCATATCCTTGTACGTGGAACTTATCGCGAGCCCATTGTTCATTTACAAAAATATCTAACCCTCTTAACCTTAATCCTTGCTCAATAATCGAAACGACTTTAATCGTTTGTTTTTCTTTCCCTTTTCCTTGTACTTCAATCGTATCATGCAACTGAATCCCTAATGTTTTAGCAGTTCTCTTCGTAACGACTCCCTCACCATCTTTTAATGGCTTATTTAAATCTTGTCCTGTAATCACTTTCGCTTTTGTTACTTTTTGATAAGCAACAATATCATTCCCCACAACCTCTATCACATCATATTCAAAATCATCTTTCCTCACATTTTCATACCACTCTTGATCCGCTTTTTTAAAATCATAATTTATAAGCTTCGCTGTAAAGTCAGTAACATTTGCTACGCTCTCTTCTACACCATCAATTTTTTTAATCTTCTCCATCCAACTAAATGGTAATACTTCAGTACTTTGCGATTCTATTGGAATTCTTATTACTAAATCAGCTGGTAAATGTTTTTGTAACCCATCTTTCATGCCTTCGTAAATAGAGTTTATATACATCGTTCCAACAAGTGCTAACATAAAACCGAATGCTAGTATAGCAACCGACACAGCTGCCTTATTCCGATAACGAATTACATTCCGGCTACTAATCGTCGTTTCAATTCGTAATATCATTTGAAACGGTTTTGCAATCACTGGTGCTATCATACGAATAAAGAACGGAATCGCAAATAACAAACCGACTGCAAATAACAGCGCTCCTATCGCACTTGGATTAAAACCGATATACTGCTCTAATACGTTACCTGCTAGTCCAATAACAGTACCAATGATTAAAACGCTAAGGCTAAAAGCACTCCATCTCTTTTCTTTTTTCTCATTACTAGGAAGACCTGGGCGAAGTGCTTGAACTGGTGGAATCTTTCTAACCATGAAAGCTGGTATAATGGCCCCTATGATAGACATAACAATGCCTAGTAAAAACGTAATGATTAAAATCTCACCTGAAATTGAGAATGATGCTTTACCTGCCCCCTCAATATTCACCCATTTGTTAATGAATGATGCTGCAATTGTTTGCGTACCTGCCCCAAGAATAACCCCTGCTAGCGATCCGATTGCCCCGATGCATAAAGCCTCTAATAAAACGACTAATATAATTTGATTTGGGTTACTACCGAGTGCACGTAATAATGCCCACTGCTTAAATCGACTTCTAACAGATAAGAAGAAACTTCCCATTATTAAAAGAGCTACAACAAATAAAGCAATACCACCTAAACTAAAAATTAACGGCTTCATTACATTTAGTCGTTCAAACGCCTTATCAACATAAGTACGTTGATCCACCTTTATATTTTCTATCTTCTTATTTACATCAAGAGCAATTGCTCTTTTCACATTTACATCGGGGGTTTTTACTTGAACGAGGTTGAATTTATTTGATAGATTTAATTCTTTTTGAAGCCAATGGATTGGAAAATAAGCACTATGCCCCATTGCTGCCATTAGCGGTGGATTTAAAATCCCGACGACTTTCACATTCTTTTCTCCATGCTGCGGGAATGGCAACTTAATCGTATCTCCTAACCGTATATTTTCACGGTCTGTATATCCTTTTGTCAGCGCTACTTCAGCACCTTCTTTCGGATATCGACCTTCTAATATTTTATAAGAATGCATTTCTGGAGAATCTTGCTCAACACCCCAATAGGACGGTTTTCCCGATAACTCTTTATAATGTGGAAAAGGATATGGTATAAGTACTTTTGATATTTTCTCAACATTTTCTAAGCCATCTATTCCTTTTAAACTTTCATTATTTAAATACATATCATTTTTTATATAGCCAAATTGTAAATTATAATCTCCATACCGGCTTACTACTTGTTCTTTTACACTTTTCTCTACCGATTGATTGCCTAGTAATAACATCGTCGCTAACATAACACCTAAAGCTGCACCGAGGGCAATCAACATATTTCGCAACCAATTTTGTTTCATCGATTTTATCGCATACTTAATTACCCATCGCATCACCTTTACCTCCTACTTTAAAGTGGCGATTCATAATCTCTTGAATGTGGGTAACTTGTTGCGGGATATTTCGAAATTTCCATCCTTTACTTTCAGCATGTTCATGAATTACTTCACCATCTAATAAGAAAACAACTTTATCCGCATGGGCCGCTACGAACGGGTCGTGCGTTACAATGACAGCTGTTTGTCCTAACTCATCACACGCATTGCGCAGTGCCGCGATTATATTTTTGCTATTTTCTGAATCCAATGCCCCTGTTGGCTCATCAGCTAATATAATAGCCGGCTCATTTGCAAAAGCTCTTGCGATCGCAACCCTTTGCTGTTGCCCGCCTGATAACTGCGCTGGTAAATGTTTTTCTTTTCCTTTTAACCCGACGAGATTTAATAAACGAGTTGCTGTCACCGTTGCCTTCTTTTGCGATACATTATCCAACAGTAACGGTAATCCTACATTTTCCTCTGCACTAAACACCGGAATCAAATTAAACTGTTGAAAAATAAAACCGATTTTATGTCTTCTAAATAAAGCGAGCTCTTTTTCTTTTAACGTTGAAATCTCTGTACCGTCAACTCGAATACTACCTACCGATGGAATATCTAATCCACCTAATAGCTGCAATAAAGTTGTTTTCCCTGAACCACTTGCCCCCATAATACAAACGAAATCTCCTTTTTGAATTTGAAGATTAATACCTTTTAATATCTTTACTTTACTATCCCCAATATCAAACGATTTTTCTAACCTTTCAATTTCAATAATATTCATCCCCATATCCCCTTCTCTCTCTATTTACCAATCTATATATTCTATTCAAAAATACAAAATCCCTACTATTTTGTATTTTTTTGTCACACACTAATATTTCTCATGTCAGAAAAATTGACTCTCATAAAAAAAGTAACCATAATAGTTACACGAATACATAAAAACTATTCACATATCCACAAATAGGAGGAAGAACAATGAAACATGTAATCGTTTATGCACACCCAAATACAGAAAGCTTCAACCACGCAATTTTAGAAACGGTAAAAAGTGAATTAGAAGAAAAAGGTCATGAAGTACGCGTTCGCGATCTATACGAGTTAAACTTCAATCCAGTATTAGGCGCTTCCGATTTCATCTCATTTTCTCAAGGAAACACACCAGAAGATATTAAAGAAGAGCAAGAGCATATCTCTTGGGCGGATAGCATTACATTTATTTATCCAGTTTGGTGGGCGGGACTTCCTGCTATTTTAAAAGGATATGTTGACCGTGTATTTAGCCACGGCTTCGCTTATGCTTACGGTGAAAATGGCATTGAAAAACTATTAAGCGATAAAAAAGGCTTATTATTATCTACAATGGGAAATACGAAAGAAGCATACACAGCAGGCGGTATGTTTGATGCAATGAAGAAAACAGCTGATGTTGGTATTTTTGAATTTACAGGCATTGAAACAATTGAGCATACATTCTATACGAGTGTCCCTTCTGTGGATGATAATGTGCGTAAACAATATCTTGAAGAGGTTAAAGATGTTGTGAATCGTGCATTTTAATAAAAAAACTCCGGTTTTCACAACCGGAGTTTTTTTATTTCATCATCAATTTCGGAATATATCTTCGAAGAATGTTTTCTAATTCATTCATATCTTCCTGTCTAATAAGTAAATTCACATTGTCATTCATTTTTTCTCGCCCGCGATATAAAAATATATTTTCTTTTGGATTTTCCCATGTTGATGTTTTATAGCCTTTTAATTCTTCATATGAATAAAAGTTTAATCCGTCTACTACACCTTTTTCATATATTTGTACACTTTTAATAAGATGGATAGCTATTAAAGTCATAAAACAACTTGCTACAACATAACTACCCGACTGAATAAGAAACTTTTCAGCTGTATCAATATCGCCACTTACGTACTGAGCATATATATACATACATTGTCCAATGAAATATGCTGGTCCAAGTAACGCAATCCACCGTCTCTTCACTCGAGGATACATTGCAATGAGTTTTCCCGCGCTTTTTTTCATTTCATTTATTTTATATATTTTCCATAGAACAAAGAACAAAACACATAATGTAAAAACAAACATAATACATGGCATCCAGTACACTCTGATTCCCTCCTCTTAATATCACTACATATGAATTTTACATTTTATATAACAACAGCACATATGCAATTATGCATAAAAAAAACAGGTAACCTCTTCCGGCTACCTGTTTTTCATTACATCTTCTCAATCCACTCCGTCAAGTTATGCACAACTTGCGTTGGTTGAACTTCGTATTCTGTTAACTTCTCCACAGTTGTGACTCCAGTGTGGACAAGAAGCGTATGCATGCCAGCATTTACTCCTGCTAAAATGTCTGTATCGTAGTTATCCCCAACCATTAAGGCTTCATTCTTTTCTATGCCAAGCACTTTCAAAGCTTGTTCCATAATGATTGATTCTGGTTTTCCGATAAAGATTGGATCCACACCTGTTGATACTGCTACAACTGATGTTAATGAACCATTACCTGGTAATAATCCACGCTCAGTCGGAATGGCAATGTCTCCATTTGTAGAAATAAACGTTGCGCCGTTACGCACAGCAAGACAAGCTTTTGCTAATTTTTCATATGTGATGTCACGATCTAAACCAACAACAACAAAATCAGGATTTTCATCCACAAGTTCAAATCCTTTTTCCACAAGCGCATCATGTAAGCCTTCTTCACCAATCATATATACAGTCGCATCTTGTTTACGTTCATAAATGAAATTCGCTGTAGCCATACTCGTTGTGAATACTTGCTCTGCTTCCGCTGGAATATCGAAACGAACAAGTTTTTCTGCCACTTGTTCTGGTTTACGAGTTGAGTTATTCGTAACGAATAAATAAGGAATACCGCGCTCTCCTAACGCTTTTACGAAGTCGCTCGCTTCTTCAATTTGTTCTTCTCCGCGATACATCGTACCGTCTAAGTCAATTAAGTAACCTTTATACATCATTATGTCTCTCCTTCTATGCTAACGTTCTCACCTATCATACCACTCTTATATTACCCGCTTTTCAAAAAGAAAAAAACGCTTTACCTTAAAGCGCCCCATAACGTTCATTTTTTCTCTTTTACTTGGTAAGAACAACTACAATCGCCCTCACACATGTTTGCTAACGTCTTTACATCTGCTCCTGCAAATAAACGATTATACATCTCTTTTTCATCTTCGCATACTTGCGGGAATCTCTCTGCAATTTCTTTTAACGGACAGTTTTGTTTTTCAATTACGAAAGAGTTCTCTCCATCTCTCTTTATTTGAACCATATAACCATTTTTCTCTTGCATAGCTGCTATCTCTTGCACTTTATATGCTAAATTCTTTTGATTACTCACTCGCTTTTGCAACTGTTCTTCCATTCGCTTCGTTCTCTCTGTTAAAACGTAACGAAGTATTTTTTCATCACCCATTCGAGCTAAATCTTCTAGCATATCAATCGCAAATTGCTTATACTCCTTCGGGAATGTATCTTCTCCCTTTTCACTTAATCCATATAAATAAGTTGGTCTTCCGACATGTTGTCTTACCATCTTAGAATAAATGAAACCATCTTTCTCAAGATTACTTAAATGTCTTCGGATCGCCATTTCTGTAATCTCTAAAACGTCAGCTAGTTCCGCTACTGTGTGCTCTCCCTTAACTTTCAACAATTGTACAATTTCATCTTTCGTCGTACGTGCTTCCCCCATGCTTAACCCTTCTCCCTTTTCCCTTTACTTTCTCACATACAATATAAGATCCCCAAAAGGCAGTCCCGGGGATCTTATAAGCATAATTATTCTGGTACAAATGCAGATACAGGTCCTAATTCCTTCTCTAAATAACTGCGAATATTTGCTGGGTATTTCTCTACCACTGCAATATGTTTTTGAATCGTCTTATATAATTCATCATGATTCATTTGAATATAATCTTGCGTAAGCATTTTTCGAAGAAGGATAATTTCTTTCATTCCTTGTCCTTCTTCTGCACTTATCACTCGCTCGTCCATCAAAATATCGATAATATCTTCATAACTTCCTGGATCGCGCATAATAAATCCATCAATCATCGCATTCCCTACATCTAATACACAATCAATAATGAGATGAGCTATGCGTTCTAATGCGTAAAATTCAAACTCGGTTTCATATATCTTTTTCTCTTGAAATGTACTTGTTGCTCGTTCTAAACATACTAGCATTTGTTCTATTTTCTTTCTGTCTACAAAATACATGAATGTCACCTACCTGGAAATTAAAGCATTTACATTTTAATTGTAACGCTTTCTTCTGAAAAAATCGACAATTTTTCGAATTCACCTTTTCTCCGTTATTTGTTATAGTTATATTTGTATGATTTTTGAAATTGGAGGAATGGAATCTTGGAACGTGAACTCGCACTAGAAATTGTCCGTGTAACAGAAGCAGCAGCATTAGCATCCGCACAGTGGATGGGCCGCGGAAAGAAAAACGAAGCAGATGATGCAGCAACTACAGCAATGCGTGATATGTTTGATTCGGTAAACATGGCAGGTACAGTTGTAATTGGTGAAGGAGAACTTGATGAAGCACCGATGTTGTATATTGGTGAAGAACTAGGAACAGGTAACGGTCCAGAAGTAGACATCGCCGTTGATCCATTAGAAGGTACAAACATCGTTGCAAAAGGTCTTGCAAATGCAATGGCAGTTATCGCAATCGCAGATAAAGGTAACCTTCTTCATGCTCCTGATATGTACATGGAAAAAATCGCGGTTGGTCCAAAAGCAGCTGGTAAAATTAGCTTAGATGATCCAATTGAAAAAACAATTGAAATTGTAGCAGAAGCTAACAATAAAAAGATTCGTGATCTAACAGTTATCGTTCAAGAACGTGAACGTCATCAAGATATTATTGACCGTGTTCGTGCAAAAGGTGCACGCGTAAAATTATTTGGTGATGGTGATGTTGGTGCGTCAATCGCAACAGCACTACCTGGAACGGGTATTGATTTATTCGTTGGTATTGGCGGAGCTCCAGAAGGTGTTATTTCTGCAGCAGCATTAAAATGCCTTGAAGGTGAAATGCAAGCTCGCTTAGTTCCAATGAACGAAGAAGAAGAAGCTCGTTGTCGTGAAATGGGATTAGAAGATCCTCGTCAACTTCTTATGTTAGATGACTTAGTATCTGGGGATGATGCAATCTTCTCAGCAACTGGTGTATCTGCTGGTGAGTTATTAGACGGTGTTAAATTCCTTGGCGGAGATTTAGCTGAAACATATTCTATCGTTATGCGTTACAAAACAAGAACGGTACGATTCATTAAAACGCATCACCATTTAGATTATAAACCACACTTAAACTTAGATATTTAATAAAGGAGCCATGTGTATGGAAGAACGTTTCTTTCTGTACGACGATACAGTCGCTACAAGAACTCGTTTCGTTAGCTTTATGGGAGAAAATGAGCGTCATGATTTAGCGCTTTTATACTCCGATCGTCATTACGGTAAAACAATTGTCCTTGATATACAGCGCAATAGATTTGCAATCATCGGTCCTGACGATTTAAACGAACCAGGCTACTTAGAGCATGCATTTTCTATGACTGAAGAAATTGCAGAAGAATTACGCTCATTTTTATTTGAACTTATATAATTTATCGTAGGCACCAGCTATTTTAGCTGGTGTTTTTTCGCTTTAAGTATTTTGAATTTTCTATCTTATATGTTATAATTAAAAATAAATCTATTTGGATAGAAAGGACGTTATCTACGTATGCCGACATTTACTTTGTAATGGACCAGCAATTGGATAGCATTACTCTCAAAAAAGCACCACGCTTTTTCAAGGGAGTAGTCTGCCCATTCCCATTACAAAGGAACGTAACGCATCTGTAGTATGATGTTTACGGAGGTTCCTCTTTGGGGAACCTCCTTTTATTTTTGTCTATTTCTCATGCCTTCATACTACAAGACATCCAAATAGCTGTATTACGTTTCTTTGCCACTACTATAAGAGGTGAAGGAAAATGCAAAAAGTACAACTTTCTTGGAGTTTATATGAAAATGAACAAGGTACAATTGAAAAGTATTGTAAAAATTGCAGACGCACTACCTTATTTACTGACACGAATATTCGTAGGCATAACGCCAACGGAAAAAATATATATCGTTTTGCCATTTATAAATGTCCGAAAGATCATACGTGGAACCAAAAACTTCGTATTTATAAATCATTTACTGATCACGTTGAAACAGTCGACATGACGAAGCAAGATCAAACAGAAACAACTACTACCATTTCCATTACACCTCATAAAGAAGGTGGCGTAGCTGAAATCACAATCGTATTAGATATCGTTTTCGGTTCCCACCGAATCGATAAAGCTTTATCCACATATATTTCCGACTGGAGCCGTACACTCATTGTGGATAAAATTAAAAATGGGGATATTCAATTGAACGGACAACAAATGAAACCAAATGCAATACTTTCTGAAGGCGATCATATCTCGATTTGTTTATAATGCAAAAAATCCTCTTACAATCGTAAGAGGATTTTTTTATTTCTTCACTTTTCGTAATACGAAGTGTGCACAACCGAAGTTACAGTACTCGTATAAATACTCCGTTAACGTACTAATTTTCGTATCATATGTCGAACGTTGATTACTATCATCAAAGAAACCGCGCAATCTAAGTTGCTCATAACCCCAGTCCCCAACGATATAATCATATTTATTTAAAATTTCTGCATAACGCTCTTTAAATGCTTCTTCACTAAAACCGTCACGAAAGTTTTTAATTACTTCGTACTGCACATTATTAATGCTCACCGTAGCATGCATCTCTTGCTCTTGCTTTTGCTCCATCATTAACTTCCTCTCTAAGCATTCTTCTTTTTATCGTATCACAAAGCATACCAACCAACAATTTCAAATACAAAAAATTGAAAATTAGTGCATGCTATGGAGAAGGAGGTGATACATCGTGAAAAAACAAATTATACTCTCTCTCCTCACTCTTTCCTTATTCGCAGGCTGTCAATCATCTAATAAAGCCGAAATGGAACGTGAAGAAGGAAGTCGTGTTCTTGTTTCCAATAAAAACGACATGTATCATACGGAAAATACAAATACAAGATTAACGAGAGTCGGTTATTCATCTAAACAAAAACATGAAGTATCTAACAAACAAGTAGGAGCCATTAACCGTGAGAAAGTCGCTGAAATGATTACAAGCATGACAGTCAAACTTCCTGACGTTACAAACGCTGCTACGCTCGTTACCGATGATGAAGTATTTGTTGTATACCGTGCAAACACAACGGATCCAAAACTCGTAGCAGATCAAGTATATAAAGCTGCTTTGTCCATCGTCCCTCGCTATTATAAAGCATATGTATCAACAGACCAAAAGTTGATTTCTCAAATTCAAGGCCTTCAATCTGGCGCTTTAAATGATACAGAATATACACAGAGCCTCGACATGTTAAAACGGGAAATGAGTAAAAATCCTCATTTGAACAATACGGGGGATCAGACTTTGAATGATATGATAAAAAAATAAAGAAGGTGGAGAAAACCTCCACCTTCTTTATTTTTGACTATTTCTTACGATCCGCATAAACCGCCATCGCATCACACATAAACTGCGCTAACCCTTCACCAAACTTATCGATATTTTTCGTGAAGCGCTCATCTGCGACGTACATTTGACCGAGTCCTTTAAAAGCATCTAATGAATACTCTCCGAAGTTTTGCAAGTAATCGTACCATACTCCAATTGCTTCTTGTGCCTCTTTAGAATCTGGTGCGCCGTGTCTAAGGGCCGCTAAATTTCTGTAAATAGTATTAAACTCTTCTTGATTATCTTTTGACATACCTTTCGCGTATTCATTCGCTTTATCTACAGCTGCGTCTCCCCATCGTTCACGCGCTTCTTCTTCGTACGGATTATAGCTGAAATCAAAGCCTTCAAATTTCTCTTTATTCGTCATTTCAATCTCTCCTTTTGTATGCTGAATTGTTTTATCAATCGTCGCAATCACCTTATCTAATCTGGCACGCTTTTCAAGAAGCATTTTCTTATGAAGCTGTAGTGCTTCTTCATGGTCAAATGATGGACTCATAATAATTTCTTTAATTTTCTTCAAAGGGAAGCCTAGTTCTTTAAAAAATAAAATTTGCTGCAATGTCTCTAAATTTTCATTGGAATACAGACGATATCCAGACTCTGTCGTCTCGTCTGGGGTTAATAACCCAATTTCATCGTAATGATGCAGTGTGCGCACACTAATTCCAACTAAATTAGCTACTTCTTTTACCTTCATTGTCATGTGTATCTCCCCCTTAGTACATACGATAAAGTATGACGCAACGTTAGAGTCAATAAGTAAATTCATTTTTTTTTAAAGTTTCATCTCCACTATATTTCATGCATAATAGATATGTACATATATTAGAAAGCGGTGAAAGTATGGTTTCAAGTACGGTAATTGCCAGTATCACAATTCAACTTGTGATTTCGATTCTGGTACCTATTATTGCGTTTGTTTATTTCCGTAAAAAATATAATATTAATTGGAAAGTAGTCGGCGTTGGTGTTCTTATCTTTATTGGATTTACCCAAATTCTCGAAACACCGTTCCACCTATTTATGCGTGGTAATCCAGCAATCGCTCCATTTTTAGAAAATCCGTTTGTCTTTGCAATTTATGGTGGACTAACTGCTGGTATTTTTGAAGAATTAGGACGCTTCGTTGCCTTCTTCTTCCTACTAAAAAAATATCTAGAATATAAAGATGGCTTTGCTTATGGAATTGGTCACGGCGGGATTGAATCCATTTTAGTTGGCGGATTCTCTGCATTGCAGACACTTATATTCGCTAATGCTATTAACAATGGTAGCTTCGCTCAAATGGCAGAAAAACTACCACAATTAAACCTTGTAAAGGATATGTTAATAGAACAACCTGCTTATTTATACTTCCTTGGCAGCTTGGAAAGAATTATGGCTCTTGTATTGCAAATTTCCTTTACAATGCTTGTCTTATACGCAGTAAAACAGAAGAAATATATCTTCCTTGTTTACGCTATATTATTCCACGCATTTGTAGACTTTTTCGCGGCACTTTATCAAACAAAAACAATTAACATCTTTGTTGCAGAAGGAATTACCCTTCTCTTCACAATTGGTGCTGTCATTCTTATTCGTAAAATGAAAGAGAAATTAATGAGTGTACCGGAATAAAAAATAACCCACCAACTGGTGGGTTATTTTTTACCACGATTTTCGCAATGATGATAACTCTCGCCCTCTTGCAGCTCCCTCTTCGTTTCTGCATCTATAACAATGTACTTATGAAACTCTTCTGCTTCATTTTGAAAAAAGGACGCGAAAAAATAAACTTGGCGATCAGGGTGAATAAAAGAATCTTGGAACACCACACTACTCCGACAACCCACAGCTGTTTTTTGTAAGAAAGAAAATTCTTCATCAGGCACTTCTTTAAATGAGATTTTTTTTCGAACGCTATATGCTGCATTTTTATATTCTTTATACACCTTTTTATCTAACTGTTCATAAAACACATCCTCACTCACAAACGATTTATTTCGATTGCTTGGATAATTTAATTTTTGATTGGATTCTGCATATGTTGTGGACAAGTGTATAAAAAAACAAAGACCGAATATAATACATATCATTTTTTTCATCATTACACCTCAAATGTTCATTTATCCACATTACTTTTCCACATATTTAAATCAATATACCGTTTCCAATAAAAAGGAATTTCCCCCACATTTGTCGAAGTATATAGCGTCAACTTGAAAGATGGGGATGAATTATGAAGAAATTGATTGTAATACGACATTGTTCAGCAACTGGACAAGAACGTGATGCCGAATTAACGATTGCAGGAAAAAATCAAGCAAACACTCTTGCTACATTCCTCTTAGAAAACCAATCACAAATAGATCATATTATTTCAAGCCCATTTGTGGGAGCTATCGATTCAATTCGGCCCTATGCGCTTCAAGCTAACTTGTCTATCCAAGAAGATGAACGATTAGCTGAACGCATATTAAGCGACGTTCCAATGGATGATTGGTTGCAAAAACTAGAATCTACTTTTACAAATATAGATATTGCCTTTTCAGGCGGAGAGTCAACAAAACAAGCGACGGATCGTGCTATATCACTTATCCAAGACGTTTTAAAGTTAAAACATACTACAACACTACTTGTTACACACGGCAACTTACTCACGCTCATTTTAAAGCACTTTGATCATACGATCGGCTTTATTGAATGGAGAGCTTTAACGAATCCTGATATTTATGAAATTACACTCGATAAACAATGTATCCTAAAACGATTATGGGAAGCACCGTCCAAGTAATATCTCTTTCCAACACATTCAGTTGACGCCACGAGAAGAAACTGTACTAACAATAGAAAGGGGTATCACTCCATATGTACGAAGATGTACTTGCTTTACTACATAAAACAAATGCTTCTTACGAAAAGTTTGAACACGAACCAGTACTCGATTATGAAACAGATCGTATCGTACGTGAAAGACTTGGCTTACACGGCACTCCAAGTAAAAGCTTATTTTTAAAATCAAAGTCTGGAGATTATTACGTATTTTTTACGTTAGAGGGTACAAGGCTCAACCGAGGAGAGATGAAAGAAATAACAGGAGAAAGCTTATCTCTCTGTTCTCCTGATGAGCTAAGAGAAGAAACAGGCTGTACTCCAGGATGTGTAGCTCCTTTCGGTTATTCACAAAATGTAACGATTATTGTGGATATTGCTATTTATGCTTACGATAAAATTTTAATTACACCTGGTGTACCTGAATTTACAATTGAATTATCCACAGAGGAATTAAAGAAAATCTTATTAACATGCCCAAATACTGTTTTAGAATATAAACAAAAAGAGAGCTAATGATTAGCTCTCTTTTTTCATTATTTTGCTTCTGCTGTTTTTTCTTTTGCAGAACGAACCTGCTCGTCCGCATGGTAAGAAGAACGCACAAGTGGGCCAGCTTCACAGTGGCTAAAGCCTTTGCTAAGTGCAATTTCTTTAAGCTCTGCAAATTCTGCTGGTGGGTAATATTTAAGAACTGGTAAATGCTTCTTAGATGGCTGTAGGTATTGTCCAAGAGTTAAAATATCCACATTGTTTGCACGTAAGTCATCCATCGCTTCAATTAAATCTTCTCTCGTTTCACCTAAGCCCACCATAATGCTCGATTTAGTTGGAATATCAGGCTGCATTTCTTTTGCTCGACGTAAAAACTCTAATGAACGATCATATTTTGCTCTAGCGCGAACTCGGTCAGATAATCGACGTACTGTTTCAATGTTATGGTTTAAAATATCTGGTTTTGCATCCATTAACATTTTTAAGTTTTCTTCTACTCCACCCATATCAGATGGTAATACTTCGATTGACGTAAATGGATTTTTACGACGTACAGCGCGTACTGTTTCAGCAAAAACAGCTGCTCCTCCGTCCTTTAAATCATCACGTGCAACCGCTGTTATAACAACGTGCTTTAAGCCCATTTGTACTACAGAATCTGCTACGCGTTCTGGCTCTTGTAAATCAAGCTCAGTTGGTAAGCCTGTTTTAACCGCACAAAAACGACAAGCACGTGTACAAACCGCACCTAAAATCATAAATGTTGCTGTTTTCCTTACAGCCCAGCATTCATGAATATTCGGACATTTCGCTTCTTCACAAACTGTATGAAGATTCTTAGAACGCATCATTTTCTTTAAGCCTGTATAGTTTTCATTCGTGTTTAACTTAATTTTCAACCATTCGGGCTTGCGCTTATATTCTGTTTGTTTTGTCATGGTTATCAACTCCGCACAATATGAAATAGTTTACCGTGTTCGCTTCTTTCAATGTAACATATCTATTCTAACGTATGAAAGCGATTTGCTCAAATGAAGATTCTAAGATTTTTTCCAATCGTTCCCTATAATGAAATACTCCGTATATCCCACACTAAAAAGAGTGATGTTGTGAAAGGAGTCTATTTCATGCTTCGAAAAATTTCTCTTTTGCTTTCAATTTGCTTTCTTCTCCACCAAAACATCGCTTACGGTGAAGATAATCAGCAAAGCATATACGAAAAGCGCATGGCACTATATAAAGAAACCGAGCAATCTTCAGGCATTCCGTGGTATTACTTAGCTGCAATGGATCAATACGAAAGAAATATACGGAGCGTAAGAAAAGATATTCCGAAAAAACCAGATGCCATTATTTCCCTTTATTTCAAACCAGAAATATGGGCTGGTCCCGTTAATGGTAACGACACTCTCCCCCATACAATTTCTCTATTTGGCGGATTGGGTTTAGATGGTGACAAAGATGGATTTGCAAACGCAAATAACGACCGTGATCTTCTGCATACAGCAGCGACAATTTTAAAGAAACAAGGAACGTCCGAAGACCGTGTTCACATTATGCTTTGGGAATATTATAGACGTGCGAAAACAGTTGAATTAATTACCGAATACGCCCAAATTTATAAACATTACGGACGTATTAATTTAGAAGGAAATGCTTTCCCTCTTCCGATTCGTAGTGACCATAGCTACCGTAGTACTTTCGGTGCTGGAAGAAGTTTTGGGGGAAGGAGAGTTCATGAAGGAACTGATATTTTTGCAGGCTATGGTGTACCAGTAAAATCTACTTGCTATGGCATTATTGAAACAAAAGGCTGGAACCGTCTTGGCGGATGGCGCATCGGTATTCGCGACCTTCATAATAATTACCATTATTACGCTCATTTAGGCGGATTCTCAAAAGAAATACAGCTTGGACAAATTGTCGAACCAGGAAAAGTAATCGGATTTGTCGGTAGCACCGGTTACGGCCCTCCCGGCACAGCGGGAAAATTCCCGCCCCACCTACATTTCGGTATGTATAAAGACAATGGTTATACAGAATGGGCTTTCGATCCATACATGCATTTAAGTCTGTGGGAGCGAAAAGAACGCACGAATACAAAACGATAACCGTAGCATATTGCTACGGTTATTTTTTTAATTCGGCTAACTATCCGTTTTCTTTTTATCAGGTACAACCACACTCCCGCTTCCATAATAAGTAGGTACCTCCCCTTGAACAATGCGCGTTGCAATCGGAACATCTTGTTTTACCTTTATTTCTTTCGTATGAAATGGAATAATCACTTGCAACGTGACTTCCATCTCCATAATAATTTGAATCGCTGTCGTATTGATCCCGTGCGGTTCAATTTTTTGTTTAATATCCGTATTCACATGACCAATCGTCGTGAAATCAATTGGAATATCGGGACCTATATTTCCAAGAAGCGCATTATCCGTTACACGACCAAAAGGAACTGCCATCGTTGCCCCATTTTTTTCAGAAATACCTAGCCCCTTCAAATCACCTTGTTCTACTTGCTGTAAATATTTTTCTATGTATGTGGTCGTTGACGTTACGATTTCATTTACTTGCTTTGTATTTAAATTAATTGTGGATACTTTTCCGTTTTTATCATTTTGTACTTTCATTAATGAATCGACATCAAACCCTTCATTAATTCTATCTTTTACCGCCTTCGTCATAACCGCTGTCGCCATTTTATGCGTCTCTACTTCCCCATATTTAAGTAATGTCGGCTGAATGCTCTTATTCACAATCCATAATCCTTGCACGAGTAATATGACAAAAAGAATAAACGACATAAGCAGTATGTGCCGAAAGGAAATTGGTCCCCTTCGAAACCGCGAATTTTTCGAACGAAATATACTCATAAAAAAACCTCCTTCTTATATCATTTCTATGCAAGAAGGAGGGACGATATATGCTTATCTCATTTTTAATAATGCTTCTTTTCCGATTGTGCCTGCCGTAATACCTAATGCTTCGGCTTCAATCGTGACTGATTCTAGCGGTGCTTCAAGAAGTTGTTCAATCGTTCTTACACCAACCGCACGGCCAGCAATAATTCCTCGATCACCTAACTTCTCATTTAAAAGACCTACATCTAATGCACCGCACATAATATATCCTTTATCGCTCATTACAGCTAGCAAATTTGTCTTTGGAAGTTTGACGCTAACCGCAATAAACGTATAATTATCGATTATAATTGGCTCCACATTAACCATAGTCCACACTCCTCTCTTTCTTATCTGTATGACAAGAGAAAAATGAGTGTTACAAGTTAACTAGCCTATAGTTTGACGGAAGATGTATGAGTTATCAACACGTCTGTTAACACATCTCTGAGTAACTCTGGCATATAATATTGTTTGTCAGAAAGTGTGGATAGCTCTGGGTATAAGTATCCGAATGTAAACATATCAATCGTTCCTACTGTATATATACGATCTAATTCCAGCGATTCCCCGTTAATCAATACATCTTCCAGTAAAATTTTATTCCCAGGAATCATATCTGGAATGACTTCGACACCAGCGTAAATCATTTTCCCCATCACTTTCCCACGAAATCCGAATCCTTTTACCTCAAGGTTCTCCATATTCGGGCGACGTGCTTTCAAAATAACTTCTCTTAACGTTTTCCCCGGCACTTTTAATAAACATGGATTAATTGGATGTGGACAAATTCTATGAATATCTCCGCGCGTCACAACACCTTCATTTAATCCCTCTAATAGCACACCAGCGTTCACCATTCCAATTTCTGCACCGCACCACGTTTTCAGCGCATTTGCTAACATATGCGAAAATGCCGTCTCATGAAACCAATCGACTGGTAATGATTCCTTTAAATGAACGATAGGCTCTGCCATAATCTGTTTACTTTCTTCCTGCAGCAATTCAATTGTGGATAACGGTTTGCTATAAGCACCTAAACGTTCTGTCTTAATCGCTCTACCGTCCTTTTTCAACAGCTTCTTCGTCTCTTTATCCACAGTAAGCTGAACGTGCCCAACGTAACGTCCCCACTTTTCACAACAACAAAGTAAAGTATTATTCATAAGAATGCCACGCTCAAATAAATGGTGCGTATGTGCACCTAAAATAACATCTATATCATAATGCTCTGCCATATACTCATCCATGCTTTTCCCAAGATGAGAAAGGACAACCGTAATATGAGCCTCATCTCGCACTTCTTCTAAAATAGACTCTAAATGGATAAGCGGATCCTCAATATGCCAATCGAGCATATGATAAAACTCTGGATAAGCTACCGTTAACCCGATAAAGGCAATCGTAATCCCATCTGTCGTTGTATGTAATTTATAAGGCTTTGCCCACGCTGGACGTACCCCTTCTTTTTCAAATAAATTCGCAACGAGCACCTCAAATCCAGCATCATCATATAGACGATTCAAATGCTCCTTCGCTAACGTAATTCCTTCATTATTTCCGATCGTTACATAATCATATAACGCCTCATTCAAAAGCTTCGTATTGCCCAGTCCATTCGTCGCTTCCGAAATGCTATGAAAACGATCCACATGATCGCCGATATCAACCGTCAAAACGGTCTCTCCCGCTTCCTGTCTTCGCTTTTTCTCCCCTTGTACAAACCGAGAAATTTGCGGCCAATTTTCAAAATGACTATGTATATCGTTTGTATGATAAAGGTGGATGATTGTTTCTTTATTTATATTCAGAGAAAAAACCTCCTCTCAGTTCCTTACTGCCATTTACGCTACGCGTACGCAATAATCCTGTAAATACTTTTCGTCTTTTCTTGCTATTTTACATTGTACTCGCATTATAAGAAAAAGCAAAAGATTGTCCTTTTTATATGAGAAACTTTACTTTTGCCGGTCTGGGGATTAGTTGGTAGAGCGGGGATTTGTCAGAAAGTTTATTGAGTGGTTTTACGAGTATTTTGGTGGATTTTCTTATGGATTTCCCTGTAGATTTGTCAGTATCTTAGCCTAAATTACTTCCATTCGGCCGCTTTATGGATAGGTGCTCCTCTGTCATCTAAATATTGAGGGGTATATGCCCCGCTCTGCCATGTCGTAATTTGTTGATAAGTCGATATCCCTTGTCGAATCGTCGATATATTAAAATAATCGCTGATATATTCCGAGTTGTGATCGATATATTTGAAAAATCGCTGATATATTACAAGGTATACTATCAGGGGTATCACCCTGCACATATACCTTGTAACACGACATATGTCGTGTTACAATCTCATCATAAGGTGGTGAACCATAAAATGGATAAAGAAATATTAAAAGGAAGTATTGATATTTTACTTCTCTCCATCATTAAACAGCACGATACGTACGGATATGAAATTATTCAAAAGCTAAAAGAAAACAGCAATGATTTATACACAATGAGCCAAGGTACACTCTACCCAGCACTCAAACGTCTGGAACAAAAGGATTTAATAAATTCCTACTGGGGTGAATCTGACACCGGTATGAAACGAAAATTTTATCGTATTACTACGAGCGGAAAGAAAATTTTAGAAGAAAAACTAACAGCGTGGGATTCAGTTACAGCTCTTATTAAAACTTGTCAGAAAGGAGCTTTAAATTAATGACGATTGAAGAATACATAAAGAGTATCGTTCAAAAAACAAACCTATCGCAATCTGATAGTGACGAACTATACTTTGAAATTTACGATCATCTTACAAGTTTAAAACAAGAATTTCTCGATCAAGGAAAATCTGAAGAAGAAGCTACTACATTAGCCATTCAAAATTTTGGAGAAGCCTCTACTCTAGGAACTGAAATTGAAAAAGCGATGCAATCCTCTACGCAAAAATATGTACAGTGGATTGGCTGGGGATTATTTTTACCGTATTCGTTTGTTTTATTATTTAAACTATTGCTCGGGAGACCAGCCTTTTACTTTGGTAATCTGAAGCACTTCTTTGAGACAGGTAACTGGCATTCTATACACGGTGGGTTAGTAAACTTAGTTCCTTTCAGAAGTACAATCCGCTATTTAACTGAATTCGATTCTTATAATCTAGACATCGTACTTATGAATACATTAGGAAACGTCATCATATTCATTCCATTCGGCTTCCTGCTACCTTTATTATTTAAACAAATAAACAATGTAAAAATGGCATCAAAAATTTTCATTAAATTTATTTTATTAATTGAATCGTTACAACTCATTACTTTTACTGGTGTTTTCGATATTGATGACATCATATTGAATATGTTAGGTGCTTTAATTGGGTATGGTTCTTTTATTGGGATGAAGTATGTTTGGGACCGTGTTAAGTCTGTGGATAAAGTGGATACGATTTAGGTTCGGGATATACGGCCTGTTCTTCCTGTCGTAATTTGTTGATAAGTCGATATATTTCGCTGGAAACCTACCTGGGTATCTCAGTCTACTGACTTGAATCAAGCACAACATAAAAAAGCGCCCTGCACAGCAGGGCGCTTTTTTCATACATATATTAACCAATAGAACCTTCCATCTCAAACTTGATTAGGCGGTTCATTTCAACTGCGTATTCCATTGGAAGTTCGCGAGTGAATGGCTCGATGAAGCCCATTACGATCATTTCTGTAGCTTCTTGCTCAGAAATACCGCGGCTCATTAGGTAGAATAATTGTTCTTCTGATACTTTCGATACTTTCGCTTCGTGTTCAAGTGAAACGTAATCGTTTTTGATTTCGTTGTAAGGAATTGTATCAGATGTAGATTGGTTATCCATAATTAACGTGTCACACTCGATGTTAGAGCGAGAGTTTTTCGCTTTTGGTCCGAATTGTACGATACCACGGTAAGTTACTTTACCACCATGCTTCGCAATCGATTTAGAAACGATTGTTGAAGACGTGTTTGGTGCTAAGTGAATCATTTTCGCACCAGCATCTTGGTGTTGGCCTTTACCAGCAATCGCGATAGATAATGTTAAACCACGAGCGCCTTCGCCTTTTAAGATAACTGCTGGGTATTTCATCGTTAATTTAGATCCGATGTTACCGTCAATCCATTCCATCGTTGCGTTTTCTTCACAAACCGCACGTTTTGTAACTAGGTTGTATACGTTGTTCGCCCAGTTTTGGATTGTAGTGTAACGGCAATAAGCATCTTTCTTAATGATGATTTCTACTACCGCACTGTGAAGTGAGTTAGTCGTGTAAACAGGTGCTGTACAACCTTCTACGTAGTGTACGTGTGCGCCTTCGTCTACGATAATAAGCGTACGCTCGAATTGTCCCATATTTTCAGAGTTAATACGGAAATACGCTTGAAGTGGTGTATCCACTTTAATACCTTTTGGAACGTAGATGAATGATCCACCAGACCAAACTGCAGAGTTTAATGCAGAGAATTTGTTGTCTGTTGGTGGGATTACTTTTCCGAAATGCTCACGGAAAATATCTTCGTTCTCTTTTAATGCGCTATCTGTATCTTTGAAGACGATTCCTAGAGCTTCTAGGTCTTCTTTCATGTTGTGGTATACAACTTCAGATTCGTACTGTGCAGATACACCAGCTAAATATTTTTGCTCCGCTTCAGGAATACCTAATTTATCAAATGTCGCTTTAATTTCCTCAGGTACTTCATCCCAAGACTTCTCAGATTTCTCAGATGGTTTTACGTAGTACGTAATTTCATCGAAATCTAAGTCGTTTAAGTCGCCGCCCCATTGTGGCATTGGCATTTCATAGAACTTATCCAGTGATTTTAAACGGAAGTCTAACATCCACTGTGGTTCTTCTTTCATACGTGAAATCTCTTCAACGATTTCTTTTGTTAAACCGCGTCCAGCACGGAAAATCGAAACGTCTTTGTCTTTGAAACCATATTTATAATCGCCGATATCTGGCAGTTGCTTCGCCATGTTGGTGTGTCCCTCCTTAGATAACCTCGTTTTTAGGAACCTTTAACATTACTTATCTTCGTTTAAGCCCTTTTCTAACGCTTTCCACGCTAATGTTGCACATTTAATACGTGCAGGGAACTTGCATACGCCTTGTAATGCTTCAATATCTCCTAAATCAATGCTGTCATCGTACTCTTTTCCTAGCATCATGTCAGAGAAAATTTTAGAAAGCTGAAGTGCCTCTTCAATTTTCTTACCTTTTACTGCTTGTGTCATCATCGAAGCTGAAGACATTGAGATAGAACACCCTTCTCCTTCAAACTTCGCTTCTTGTACAATACCTTCTTCTACTTTCATCGTAAGTTGAATACGATCGCCGCAAGTTGGATTGTTCAAGTTAACAGTAACACTATCTTCTAACACGCCATTGTTACGAGGATTCTTATAATGATCCATAATAACTTGACGGTATAACGTATCTAAATTATTAAATGACATTTGTGAAATACTCCTTTGTCTTGATTAGTGATTCAACAAATGTATCAATTTCTTCTTTTGTATTATATAAATAGAAGCTCGCACGTGCTGTAGAAGAAGCTTTCAGCCACTTCATAAGCGGTTGTGCACAGTGGTGTCCTGCGCGAACCGCAATGCCTTCTACATCTAATACAGTTGCTACATCATGAGGATGTACGTCTTCAATATTAAATGTAACAAGACCAGCGCGATGCTTTGGACCATAAATTGTAACGCCATCTACTTCTGATAGTCTTTCTAAAGCATATTGCGCTAATTCATGTTCATGCTTTTCAATATTATGAAGACCGATTTCTTCTAGGAAATCAATTGCCGCACCAAGTCCGATTGCATTACCGATAATCGGTGTACCTGCTTCAAACTTCCACGGAAGCTCTTTCCAAGTAGATTCTTGTAAATCTACGAAATCAATCATTTCACCGCCAAATTCAATTGGCTCCATATTGTTCAGCAATTCTTTTTTACCATATAATACGCCGATACCTGTAGGTCCGCACATCTTATGAGCAGATAATGCGTAGAAATCACAGTTTAAATCTTGTACATCCACTTTCATATGAGGTGCACTTTGTGCTCCATCAACGATCATGATTGCACCGTTTTCATGTGCGATTGCTCCGATTTCTTTTACAGGGTTAATCGTTCCAAGTACGTTTGATACTTGCATAATAGAAACGATTTTTGTATTCGGTGTAACTGTTTGACGAACATCTTCTAAAGAAATTGTACCGTCTGGTTGAAGCGGAAGGTATTTTAAAGTTGCACCAGTTTTCTTCGCAACTTGTTGCCACGGAATGATGTTACTATGATGTTCCATGTAAGAAATAACGATTTCATCGCCTTCTTTTACATTTTCAAGACCATAGCTAGCCGCTACTGTATTTAATGCAGTTGTCGTTCCGCGCGTGAAAATAATCTCTTCCATTGATTTCGCGTTAATAAACTTGCGAACTTTCTCGCGTGCACCTTCATACGCGTCGGTAGCTTTCGTACCGAGCGTATGAACACCGCGATGCACGTTAGAATTATATTCTTTATAGTAACGTTCTAACGTTTCAATGACTTGAATTGGTTTTTGAGAAGTTGCTGCACTATCGAAATATACAAGTTGTTTGCCGTTCACTTTTTGATCAAGAATTGGAAACTGTTTGCGTATTTCATGAATATTCATTAGCGAACTTTCCTTTCAATTACCTCAACAAGCTGTGCCTTTACTCCTTCAATTGGAAGCTCATTTACTACAGGTGCTAAGAATCCATGGATGACTAAACGTTCTGCTTCGCGTTTTGGAATACCACGGCTCATCAAGTAGTATAATTGGTACGGATCTACGCGGCCTACTGAAGCTGCGTGACCTGCCATTACATCATCTTCGTCGATTAAAAGAATTGGGTTTGCATCACCGCGAGCTTTTTCATCTAACATAAGAACGCGAGAAGATTGTTGTGCATTTGATTTAGATGCACCGTGTTCAATCTTACCAATTCCGTTAAAGATAGATGTTGCACTATCTTTTTGTACACCGTGTTTTAAAATCCAACCTTCAGAGTGTTTACCGAAGTGAACAACTTTAGTTGTAAAGTTTTGTGTTTGGTTACCGCGACCAATTGTTACTGTTTTTGTATCAGCATATGATCCGTCGCCCATTAAATTCGTAACGTTCTCTGAAATTGTGTTTCCGTCATTCATAAGGCCTAGAGCCCAATCAATGCGGCCGTCGCGTCCAACAACACCGCGGCGGTTAACGTAAGTTGTTACGTCTTTTGCTAATAGATCAACCGCACCAAATTTCACTTGTGCGCCTTGTTCCACGATTACTTCTGCTACGATATTTGCAATACCTTTAGCATTTTCATTTGCAACGTAGTTTTCTACATAAGTTGCAGTACTGTTTGCATCTGCTACGAATAATACGTGGTTATATACGTTAGCTTCTTCGCCGTCTACTAAGAATACAGCTTGAAGTGGAGTTTCAAGAACAACGTTTTTCGGAACATATACAAATGCACCGCCGTTGATTAATGCAGCATGAAGTGCAGTTAAACGATGCTCGTCTACCTTCACGCCGTCTTTCATTAAATACTTTTGTAATAGTTCAGCATGCTCTGTTGCAGCTGTTACGATGTCTGTAAAAATAACACCTTTTTCTTTTGCTTCGTCTGCTAAAGAAACGAATGCAGTTGTACCAGTACGTTGTACTAATACGCTGTTATTTTCATCGATTAAGTTTTTCACTGCTTCTGGAAGCTCTGTTAAAGAACTTACAGGCTCTTGCTTAGCAGCGTCGCCTTTTCCGATAAAGTCCCATTTTTCAATTTTCGTTTTATCAGGCGTTGGCATTGGAAGTTCAGTTGCTTGTGCAAGAGCTTGTAAGCGGAACTCAGTCAACCAAGCAGCTTCGTTTACTTCGCTTGCGCGCTGACGGATTGTTTCTTGATCGAAAGGTAATGTACCGATTGTCATGTTTATGCTCCTCTCTTACGCTTCTTGCTCTGCTGTTTCGTCTTCAATACCTAATTCTTTTTTAATCCAGTCGTAACCTTCAGCTTCTAGACGTTGTGCAAGCTCAGGGCCACCAGATTTAACGATACGACCGTTCATCATAACGTGAACGAAGTCTGGAGTGATGTAGTTTAATAAACGTTGGTAATGCGTAATCATTAGGCAACCGAACTCTTCGCCGCGCATTTGGTTAATACCTTTAGATACAACTTTTAATGCATCGATATCAAGACCTGAGTCGATTTCATCTAAGATTGCGATTTTTGGCTCAATCATCATTAATTGAAGAATTTCGTTACGTTTTTTCTCTCCACCAGAGAAACCTTCGTTTAAGTAACGTTGTGCCATTTCTGGATCCATTTCTAGGAATTCCATGTTTTTATCTAAAGTACGGATAAATTTCATAAGAGAAATTTCATCGCCTTCTTCACGACGTGCGTTAATTGCAGAACGTAAGAAGTCAGCGTTTGTTACTCCGCTAATTTCACTTGGATATTGCATTGCTAGAAATAGACCTGCTTGTGCGCGCTCATCTACTTCCATTTCTAATACATCTTCACCGTCGATGATGATGCTACCTTCTGTTACTTCATATTTTGGGTGACCCATAATTGCAGAAGATAAAGTTGATTTACCTGTTCCGTTAGGTCCCATAATTGCGTGGATTTCTCCACCTTTTACTTCAAGGTTTACACCTTTTAAAATTTCTTTACCGTCGATTGATACGTGTAAGTCTTTAACCGTTAATGTAGAACCAGCCATCTCAATACCTCCATTAATCCTCTATATACATTTTAAAAATTACTAAAACGTTCATATTCTCATTTTATTCTCATTCTAATTTTATATCAAATAAAATGATATCGCAAACGACGAAAAAAAGTAACAATTTTTTCACAAATGTATATAAGTATTTCCCTTGCATCTTTATATGATACACCTTTCTTCTTATTTATATAAAGAAAAAAGGACTGGTAATTTTCCAGTCCTTCCCTTATATTTATTCACTTACTGGCAGTACAGCACCTTTATATTCTTTATTAATAAAGTCTTGAATTTCTTTTGAATGCAGTACTTCTACTAATTCTTTAATTTCTTTTTTCTTCTCGTCACCTTTGCGAACTGCAATAATATTTGCATAAGGAGAATCTGATCCTTCAATCGTAATTGCATCCTTTGTTGGATTTAATTTTGCGTCAATTGCGTAGTTTGAATTAATGAATAAAGCATCACCTTCATTATTTTCATATAGCTTCGGTGAAAGTCCCGGTTCTACATCTGTTTTAAACTTTAAGTTTTTCGGATTTTCTACAACATCTTTTACTGTTGCTTTAACAACATCTACACCGTCTTTTAATTTAATAACGCCGCCTTTTTGTAACAATGCGAGCATACGGCCACGCTCCGCTACGTTATTACTCATAATAACTGTTCCGCCATCTGGCAATTCTTTTAAACTTTTATACTTCTTAGAATAAATGCCCATTGGCTCTAAATGGATTTTTCCTGCGTTTACAATTTTATATCCCTTTTCTTGAATTTCTTTATCTAAGTAAGGAATGTGTTGGAAGTAGTTCGCATCAATTTCCTTATCCGCTAACGCTTTATTCGGCAAAACATAATCCTGGAACTTTTTAATCTCTAATTTAATGCCCTTTTTCTCTAGTATCGGCTGTGCCTTTTCTAAAATAACAGCATGCGGCACGTTAGAAGCTCCCACAACAAGCTTATTCTCTTCTTTCCCTCCGCAAGCAGCTAATGTAAATACAGACAGCGCTGTAACAACTGACAATAGAATCTTTTTCATATGATGTCCCCTTCTCCCCTATAGTTATGTAGTTATAAAAAAGGCTGGCATACACCAGCTCTTTTCAGCAATTATTCTTTTACAGGAACAACCGCTCCTTTATATTCTTTATTAATAAAGTCTTCGATTTCTTTAGAATGCAATACTTCTACAAGCTCTTTAATCCCTTTTTTATCTTTATCACCTTTACGAACCACTAATACGTTTGCGTATGGAGAATCATCACCTTCAATTGCAATTGCATCTTTTTCTGGATTTAATTTTGCATCAATTGCATAGTTCGAGTTAATTAAAACAGCGTCGCCTTCTTTATTGTTATACACTTGTGGTAACAAACCAGGCTCGATATCCGTTTTGAACTTTAAGTTTTTCGGATTATCTGCAATATCTTTTGGAGTTGCACTAACTGGATCTACTCCGTCTTTAATTTTTAAAATGCCTTCTTTTTGTAAAATTGCTAAACCACGTCCATGGTCAGTAACGGAATTACTCATAATAATTGTCGCCCCGTCTGGAAGTTCTTTTAAGCTCTTATATTTTTGAGAATATACACCAATTGGTTCCAAGTGAATTTTCCCCGCTATTTCAAAATCATATTTTTTATCTTTCATTTCTTTTTCTAAATACGGAATATGCTGGAAGTAGTTTGCATCTAAATCCTTATCCGCTAACGATTTATTTGGTAACACGTAATCTTGGAACTTTTTCACTTCTAATTCAATTCCTTTTTTCTCAAGTAACGGTTTTGCCTTTTCTAAAATTTCAGCGTGCGGCACGTTAGAAGCCCCCACAACTAGTTTCTTTTCATCTTTATCTTTCCCGCCACAAGCAGCTAACCCAAAAATAGAAGTTGAAATAAGTGCTGTAAGTAATAATTTTTTCATTTGAAACATCCTCCTGTTTTTTTATTATCGTTTATCTATTCGAGTCGTTACACTATCACCAATCCACTGAATGAAAAATACCACTAGTAATACACAAATTGTCGCAACGATTGTTACATCGTTATTTCCTCGCTGGAATCCTTCTAAATAAGCAAGTGTTCCAAGGCCACCAGCACCAACAACCCCCGCCATTGCTGTATAGCCTACTAAAGCGATTGTTGTAACCGTAATACCAGATACTAATGCTGGTAACGATTCTGGAATTAATACTTTCAAAATAATAGTGCTTGTTTTTGCTCCCATTGCTTTTGAAGCTTCAATTACACCTTTATCAATTTCGCGAAGTGCAATTTCAACCATTCTCGCGTAAAACGGCGCCGCTCCAATAATTAAAGCTGGCAGTGCTGCACTCGCTCCAAGAATTGTTCCAAGCAGAATCTTTGTGAATGGGATTAATAAAATGATTAAAATGATGAACGGTATCGAGCGGAAAATGTTTACGAACGCTCCAATCGCCGTGTTAACCGATTTGTTTTCCCATAAATTATCTTTCGCTGTCATAAAGAGTAACAATCCTAAAATTAGTCCTAAAACAAATGTGGCAAGAGCTGCGATTGCCGTCATATATAACGTTTCACCAGTTGCTTCTAACATTTGATTCCAATCAATATTTGTGAGTAACTTATCCATGTGCAATCACCTCCAGCTCTACTTGATCTTGATGTATTCCCTCTATTGCTTGCTGAATCGCTGTTTCCTCACCATTTAAATGAACAACTAAACTACCGTAAGAGCCGTTATTTGTTTGGGCGATGTTTCCTTGCAAAATGCTAACTTCTATATCACTGCGTTGCATTAATCTTTGAAGTACTGGTCTTTCTACAGCTTCACCGATAAACTGCAAACGAACTACTTTACCATCTGGATACTTTTCAATTAAACTTTCAATCGTTTCATTTGTATCTTCAGAATCCGTTAACTGCTGTACAAATCGCTTTGTAATGTCTTTCTGCGGATTGCGGAATACATCAAGTACTGGACCCGTTTCTACAATCTTCCCTTTCTCCATTACCGCCACTCGATTACAAATCTTTCGAATCACGTGCATCTCGTGTGTAATGAGTACAATTGTTAAACCGAGACGCTTATTAATATCTAATAATAAATCTAAAATTTGATCTGTCGTTTCTGGATCAAGAGCTGATGTCGCTTCATCACATAAAAGCACTTGTGGATTGTTAGCTAATGCTCTTGCAATACCAACGCGTTGCTTTTGTCCTCCGCTCAGCTGAGATGGATACGCGTCTCCTCTTCCTTCTAATCCAACAAGATGAATTAACTCATCCACTCGTTTTCTTCTCTTCGCCTTATCAACACCTGCAATTTCAAGTGGGAACTCGATATTTTCGCGTACAGTTCGTGACCAAAGTAAGTTGAAGTGCTGAAAAATCATTCCGATTTCTTGCCTTGCCTTACGAAGTTCACTCCCTGTAATTGCTGAAATCACACGATTTGCAATTGTAATTTGGCCAGAAGTTGGTTTCTCTAACTGATTGAATAATCTGATTAAAGAACTTTTCCCAGCGCCACTATATCCGATCACACCAAATATTTCACCTTTGTCTATTTTTAAATTGGCATTATCTACAGCAGTGACATCACCGCTTTTTGCTTTATATATTTTCTTTACATTTTCTAACAAGATCATGATGTTCACCCCTTTTTTTGTTTAAAAAGCGCAAGCGGCTCGTTTAGAACAAGAGGACGCCCGAATCCCTGACGTAGAGGCGCTTTTTGCCTCATAGGAAGGGATGAAACGACCGACTGTTCTAGCCGCTGAAGCTAGATTTTTGGTCGACTCCGCAATTTTTTATTTTTAATGCGTGTAGTCCACCGTTATCATTACTTTTATTATTTGAATGTCCTCCACATTCAAACAATAAAAAAACCTTTCCGCTTTAGAGAAGCAGAAAGGTTTATATGCGTATATAACAACATTATCCCTCTCTCTCATCTCTCAAAGCATTTGCTTTGCAGGAATTGGCACCATTTCAACATAAGTTGACGGTTGCCGGGCTTCACAGGGCACAGTCCCTCCACCTCTCTTGATAAGAGAAATCAGATTACATTTTCGTCTGATTTGTAATTTATGAAATTGTCTATATTTTATGAATTGAATTGTATCAATATCCACACACCATGTCAACAGAAATTTTCGCAAAAAATGAAACTTCAGAATTTTAAGCGCCTACTGACATCGGTTTACATATATGGAACATCGATTCAACTAGTAGCATCGTTCGATACGTTCCCGAATATTGTACACGTCCATCGTTCATTAGCATTTGCAATCGTACATTTCCGTTCACCAATTGTTTTACATCTTCCTCATCTACACAAACGATTTGCTCTGTTCCTCTTTCCTCATGTAGCAGCTCTATATAATCTCTTGAAATTTGTAACGAACAACTTTCATCTCCAAAGCGGAAATTAACAGTTTTTTCTCCTTGTCTTAAAAGCGGCTCTAAATGATATTGACCATTAGCGTAATTTACAAATGATTGCAGCAAAGAATATAATTTCACCCTAAATCACATCCTTCATATCACTTTCTATTACACATACCATTCCCTCTCACTAAAGAACAATCCTGTTACTTTCGCTCGACAAATACTGTAACCACCCTGCGCCTCGACATATTTCCCGAGAAATATGTCGAGGCGGCAAAAACTTTGCCGCCTACTTTAATTCCGTATATAAATATTCAACCGAATGAAATGCATATATCTTCTTCATGAGTGTCCCATTTTCAAAAACAAGTAAACACGGTACACTTTCGATTCCATACTCTTTCGCTAAATGCGGAGCATAATTTAAATCTAACATTCCAATTTTCAAGTCTTCAATTGTCATCTCAACGACTGTTAACATCTTTTTTGCTAATTGGCATGTTCCACACATTGGAGTATATACATATAACACTGTTTTTTCTTCATTCTCTATTAGGGCTGTTGCTTCGGCTCCTGTCCAGTCAATCACTTCTATCATTCCTTACCGTAAATATTCTGTATAGACGTCAATGTCAGCTCCCCATAATACATTTGCTAAGTGTGAAGATGGCGCAGTTGCCACTTCTCGGTACGAGCGATCAATATAAATATGCTCTGCTTGCGGAAATTCTTTTCGAAATTGCTTCCTTAACTTTTCTCCAGCATCATCAGCATCCACTAGTACATACACTTCCTTATCAAAAAACTGATCAATGAGCTCATCCATTTTCGATAAACCAATTGTACCATTTGTACAAACAATTTCCACCGGTTCACGAATAATAGATTCAATCTTTCTTCTATCTGATTTACCTTCTACAATAATGACTTTTTCTACATAAATCATATGTCATCACCCGATCACCATATACTATACAACCTTTAACTTAGTATATAGTATATTCGTTATTTTCATGTTGTTTCCTGTTTATTTTTGCAAAAGAAAAGCGCAAGCGGCTCGTTCAGATTGTGAAGCCCCATGAAACCTTACCGAAAAACATTCATTCCCATAATAGCTTATTCATTTGCACTCGATTTTAAATGTATTATGTAACACAAAATAAAAAAGGACAGCACAAAGGCTGTCCTTTAGTCGACTATAATTAGTCTTGGTTTGTCATTTCTGCATATTTTTCTGCAGTTAATAACTTCTCAACTTGGCTTGCATCAGAAAGTTCAACTTTAACCATCCATGCACCCTCGTATGGAGATTCGTTAACAAGTTCTGGTTGGTCACTTAATTCTTCGTTTACTGCTACAACTTTACCACTTACAGGTGCGTATAACTCAGAAACTGTTTTAACAGATTCTACGCTTCCGAATGGCTCGTCAGCTTCGATTGTTGCACCTACTTCAGGAAGTTCAACGAATACGATATCGCCTAGCTCACCTTGTGCAAAGTGAGTAATACCGATAACAACTTCATTACCTTCAGTTTTTACCCATTCGTGTTCTTCAGAGTAACGTAAATTATTTGGAATGCTCATGACTGTACCTCCAGTGAATGTATTAATTATGTAAAAATACCTTATTGGTACTTTTTCCACACACTTTCAAACTGCTCTTCGTTAAAACCAAGTGTTACATTCGTTCCATTTGTTACGATTGGACGTTTAATCAACATGCCATCAGATGCTAAAAGTTCGTACATTTCGTCTTCACTTGCATCCTTTAACTTATCTTTCAGACCAAGTTCGCGGTAACGCATTCCACTTGTATTAAAGAATTTTTTTAATGGTAATTCACTTTTTTCATGTAAATTACGTAAATCTTCTTTTGATGGTGGATTTTCAACAATATGAATCATCTCATATGCTACATCGTTTGCCTCAAACCATTTCTTTGCTTTTTGACATGTGCCACACTTTGGATATGAATAAAATGTTACTGTCATAAATTCACCTACTTTTTTACTAACCTTTACCTTTATCATATAGAAAACGTTTTATTATTTCAAACGATTATTCGCTAAACTTTTACTTATTTCGTGATAATTTTTAATAATCCTGCAATTTTTTCTTATTTTTCCGCCATTTGTTAAGAAAAAATAAATATATAATTTTTTTAGATTTTTCTCTCATTCTGTTTCAAACATATATGTTAAACAAACGTTTGATTAACTCCCTATTTTTCTTTGTTCACTCTTTTAGCTACATCGGTTTCTTCCTACCGAACATATATCTTAAACAAACGTTTGATTAACTCCCTATTTTTCTCTGTTCACCCTTGAGCTACATCGGTTTCTTCCTACCGAACATACATCTTAAACAAACGTTTATTTAACCGTTTCAGCCTATAGTCACAAAACCTGGAAACACTTTAAATGACAAAAGCTTACAGATAAAAGGAACTAACGATTTTGACCGTAGTAGTGAGCCCATAAAAAAGTTATTAAGCCTATCATCAATAAAGCAAAAGTAACTGCTCCTGAGAATATGAAATTCAAATTACTGACTGAAATATAAAAAGAAGTGCCCTTGCTTAAAGACAGGGTACTTCTTTTTTATCATCAATCTAAAGGTAAACGTATCCTTCATTAAAGTAAAAATGTATAGTTCTCTACTTTTTCGTAATTTATTCAAAATCTTTGCGGAACCGCCACTAGCTCATTTACATCATTATCGTTAGCTGAGGTTAATTATATTTTTCTACGTACTACATAAAAAGCTAAGGAACCCATAATAATAGGTGCAACTAAACTAGAAGCATATGCACTAGTAATAGTAAAAAGAGAGAGTATAAATATATAGATAAGAGATAGTCCAATAAATACAGGAATTCCAACTCGAAACTTCCTACATTGTTTTATGTTCCTGTATAACACTTCTCCAATTAGGCAAGCTACAAGATCTAATACACTACCAAATATGATGAGAATTACAATAAATCCAACTATGTTAGGTAAACCATTCTCGTTAGAATAACTAGGATCAGAAATATACGGTATTAAGAACCATATGATAATAAAAGTAAGCAGACTTGCAGCATAACTAATTAAAAATTTCCTCAACGTAATCATCCCCATAATTTTCTAATATTATCTTCATCTTCATTGTATGACATAATGCCCTATTATTGATAGCAAGACTACCATCCACGAAATTGCTAATTGCATGAAATAAAAAAGACGCATTTAAATTGATGCGTCTTTTGGCGATGTTTCTTTTGTGAAATCATATAAAGCAATCGCGCCTAAAATAACCAATATACCTTCAGGAGCATCTAACAAAATAGTTCTCCAAGTTTCTGATATTATCCATTTAATACCTGCTGATTCAAGATATGCTTGAAAATAACCGATTGTAAAATCAATTACAAATAAACATACAAGTAATGTTAGACCAAACCGAATTAATTTCTTGTTTTTAAACATGTAACACCTCTCAAAATTCATTGGATATTTCTGTTTTCAGTTCTCTATATACAAAAACCCTTATATTTAATTTTAACATACAAAATATCCAAATAAATACAATATGCATATTTCGTGAATATTAAGGAAGTACTGTTAATAAAAAAGCCCTACAATTGTAGGACAAAATGGCTTTAGCAACCCCAACAAATAATCGCATAAATAACGAAATTATTTGAACCACTGTATAGTCAATCCCAGCCCTTGAAATACGGGGAAATCCCTGTTCCTGGCTACTAACCCTAATGAATAACCCACCGCATAACACTACAACGGATGGATACTATTGAGCTCATAATTAAGAAATTACTACAAAGAAAAGCCATGAATAAACATGACTTTCATAGCATAATCACTTCTATATTCAATAGAAATTAAAGTGAATTATATTTCTTTACTTTTAAAGGAATAGATATTACATATAAATCTATAGCATAAGTAATAATCAAAATCCCTTTTCCTTCATCAGCAAATTTTGCTTGCAGAAACTTTTCTGAAACTTTCCTTTTTCCCCATCTCTTTGGAAAATATCCGAATCCTAAGAACATAATAATAGCCCGATACTCATTAACTTAACTACTTTTCTTTTTTCCATGATATTTCAAATTCTCCACCATGTTCTTCTGTTATAATTTTAACTTTATATGTATCATCTTTAGACACTTTAATATTATTTTTATTGTTTCCACTAGTAACTTCCAATATTGTATTATCATTTGAATCTAAAACATAAGCCTTTATGGTTCCTTGTTTAGTTTTATCAGTAAAAGAAAAGATCCAATTCTCCCCTTTTTTAACTTTCCTATCTTGAGTTGCATATCCAGTAAATTTCCTATAGTCCCCAGATATACTACCAGATACGCTATCTGAAGAACCATGAACCTTACCACCAACAATCGTTCCTTCTCTTGTAAAACAACCACTAAGAACTACCAAACATAGAACAAATAATAATGTATTTTTAATAGTTTTCAACATCATTCCCCCTTATCCTCTTATTTACATTTTTTCTTTCATAAAGAAAAATGGACCTATGACCAAGTAAATAACATGATGAATGTTGACAATCCCCTTGTTAGAGTATCATATAAAAAATAAAAAGGAGTAATAAGCAATGAATATTAAAATAGTGGATATATCAGACAAATTATTAGATGGATATAAAGTTTTAGTTCAAGTAGATAGCAATCAATTTATCGCTGAGTGGGGTGGCGATAAACCAGAAAAACACGAAAACTATAATGTAGAAATACATATAGATAATGAATTTATATGGAATACAAATATAACTTTTTCAGATAAAAATGCAAATGCAATAATTCAGAATAGTAAAGGCTTTAAAGTAATTGCTAAGCTAGATTATAACAGTGAGGATAGCTTAGCAACACTAAATATCTACGATAGTATAATACTAATTGATGTAGAAGGAATCGAGCAAGATATAGCAAATGAATGGGTAGAAATGCAGTGCACTTCAATTAAGATATTTAATACTAATTTTTAACAGAAACCCATTATATAACTATGGCATAGTCGTTATGATGTAGTGAGATATAGAAAGAGTAAACGAGTATATAAATAAACATGTTTATATGCATATGAATATCCTACGGCAATTCCTGCTCAAGCAGACGCCACTAACCATACCGTAGCCACTCATAACCGCAAGTCCAATCTCAACAGGAACGATTATTGGCCATAATAAAGCTAAAACTGCTTGCATACCTGCCTACAAACCAATACTAATCGCAAAGGGAGATGTGGAACTAACATTATCACCCCTTGATAAAACGAACTAATACTGGATGCACTTCATTAAAACTTTATAATAAAATCCGCAATAGCTGATATAAAATTATAAATCAGTATCATTACATCTCGCATACGTTGTAAAGCTTGCTTGAACTTCTCAATCATATTTTTATCTGTGCTTCTGCATAAAAAATAAGAAGCCTCTTATACAGGCTCCTTCATCATCTATTCAAATAATCTGCGATGGTTTGAAATACGACAATATACATATTATGAATACTTTCTTCTGTATTTCCGCCATTAGATAAACCAACTGCCCATTGTTGTCCTTCACCACTTCCGATATTTGCAAACCCTTGCGTATACATAGCATTTACATCTTTTCTTGCACTGTTATACTCTATCCCTTTTGTAGTAAAAATTGAATATGATTTATCTTGTAAACCGATAAAAAACACTGGTTTCTTTAGCGATGAAAATACATTTTTATATTGATCTGTTGAGGCTTCTTGAAAGTGATCTTTCATTATTAAAAAACCATCCACTTCCTTAGATTTCTTTTCCAGTTCCTCTAACTTCATTTTCTCAAACTTTATATTCCTAAACGTATCTTTCGGCTTTTCTCCAATGACTCCAATTACGAGTGCTCTTCCGTTATATTCTAATTTCTCTCCTTCTTTATCCTTTGCACACCCAGCACCGACTAGGCATATCAATATAAAAAATAAGAAATACGATAAACGCTTCATTTAGCACCCTCCCCTTCTTTTCAGTCAAGTGACAAAAACGTAAGGCGAATTCAAGAAAATGTAAGTAAAATCGATAGCTCAAATTACGTTTCTATATTATAATCAATTGAATTTACTTACATTACTAAACATAGGAGATTATCATGAAGAAATTTAAACTTTCATCTTTTCTTCCGTTAAGTTATATACTTCTACTCGTACTCGTAAGTCCCCTTTACGATGTATTAAATAAATCGGCTGTTCACGCAGTAGATGTCACAACTGTAGTAGATGATTGGATTCCATTTGTGAAAGCATTTATTATTCCTTATTTACTTTGGTTTCCTTACTTATACGGCGCACTTATTTATTACTGCTTTGCAGATCGAAAGCAATATTATGCCACTTTAAGTAGTGTTATTCTTGGAAAACTGGCTTGTTTTTCTATTTATTATTTTTGGCAGACAACTGTACCACGTCCAACAGTCGTTGGATCAGACGTATTTTCCGAACTAGTCCGCTATATTTATAGTATCGATCAACCGGTAAACTGTTTCCCTAGCATTCACGTTCTTACTACCTTTGTGATTATGCTAGCTGCCTTTAAACGTAGAGAACAACATGCTTTTGAATATTACATTCTTACCTTCTTCGGTACGCTTATTATTTTATCCACGCTATTTACGAAGCAACACGCATTTGTAGACGCCATTTCTGGAATGACGCTTGCAAGCATACTTTACTTCGGCGTTCAGCTTTTATTAGCAAAAGAAACTGTACGTGTTCCAGTAAAACAAAATCACAAAATGTAAAAAGCAGACTGTGGCTTCCAGTCTGCTTTTCTATATATAAAAGGAGATTTTCAATTTAAGATTGCGGTACAGTCATATCACCAGAGTGAATACGCCCTGCTTTTTTAAGGGCAATGTAAAGTATATAAGAAACAGCTACTGGAATGATGATATAAGTGATTACCATCGCTGGGACAACTTCCCATCCTTCGCTAGAAATTAAATTAATTGGTGCGATAAGAGAACTTAATCCAAGACCTGCAATTTCTTTTCCTGCTTCTAGTTGGAAAATTAATGCGGATACTGGACCAACTATAGCACTGGCGACGACAGTTGGGACGAGAATCATTGGATTTTTAGTGATATTTGGCAACTGTACTTTCGGAGTACAAAGCGCTTGAGCTAATATGCCGCCTAAATTATTTTCTTTCGCTGAGATTACAGAGAATCCGATAAACTGAGCAACGCAGCCTGCAAGAGCAGCACCACCTGCAACACCGTCTAAGCTAAGTGCGATTGCTAACGCAGCTGATGAAGCTGGAGAGATAAGTAATAGTCCCCAAACGACTGCAATGACGATAGAAGCGATAAACGGGCTACCAGCTGAGCTATCTTTAATAAACGCTCCAACTGTATTTAACACAGGAGTAATATTATGAGACAACCAAATACCAACTAAACCAGAACCCAATATGGCCGCAAATGGAACGAGCATCATATCTAACGCAGTTTTTCCACTTAAACGTTTACCAATATATACAGCTAAAGTCGCTGTTAATAATGCACCGATTGGCTCACCTGTTTTAATAATTAGACCTGCTTCAGTAATTGAAATGGATCCGGCACCAATCGCTCCAGCTACCATAGCTGAGAAGATTACAAGACCATTTGCACCGAGCATAAAGGCAATTCCGGCACCAATGGCTGGTGCCATAAGTGATTTTGCAACAACTCCGATTGTAATAAGCAATGGAATATCAACAATTCTTCCTATATTTTCGATTAGTAAACCAATTCCAAGGGATACGAAAATACCTTGTGCAATTCCAGCTGATGCTTTAAATACACGGGACATTATATATTCCTTCATTTGTTTCACCTTCTCCTATAAGTTAGTAACCAATTGTTTTCATATAATCACGTAAAATATCGTTTGATTTTGCGAATCGAGATTCTTCATCCTCTGTTAAGTTTAGTTCTACAACTTCTTTCATACCATCTCTAGTAATAATAGCTGGCACTCCTGTACAAATATCATACTCACCGTACTCACCATCTAAAATAGCTGATACAGCAATTACACGGTGATCATCGTTAAAGATTGAACTCGCAATATATGCTAGAGAATTTCCGATTCCGTAATAAGTAGTGCCTTTTCGTTTATAAATTTCCCATCCTGCTTTTGCAGTCTTCTCAACAATTTCATCTAAGTCTATTTCACCAAATTGGTCTTTTTTCTCTTCTAAAATTTGCAGAATTGGCTTTCCACCAACAGTTACGTGAGACCAAGCAACCATTTGAGAATCACCATGTTCTCCTAGAGAATACCCATGAATACTACGAGGATCTACATGTAACATTTCAGATAAAATTGTTCTTAAGCGAGAAGAATCTAGTGATGTACCAGTACCGATCACACGATTTCTAGGTAATCCAGATAATTTCCACACCTGATAAGTAATAATATCAACTGGGTTCGATGCAAGTAAGAAAATACCATCAAATCCACTTTCCATTACGCCGCCAACAATGCTTTCCATAATCTTCGCACTCGCTCCTAAAGTATCTAAGCGACTTTGCCCTGGTTTTGGTGCTGGTCCTGCTGTAATAATAACGATGTCCATATCTTTGCAGTCTTCATAGCTTCCTGCATATACTTTTGTTCTTGTATTTGTAAAGTTAATGCAGTGTGATAAATCCATTGCTTCCCCAACTGCACGTTCATGATTTATATCAATTAATAATAGTTCTTCGCAAATGCCTTGATTTACAATGGAATATGCACAACTTGATCCAACTAATCCAGTACCGATAATTGCAATTTTTCTTGTATTTCTTTTCATAGCAATCTCTCCTAATTGATCATATAATCTATTTCTTTTGTTCTTTACACTCCTAATTATAGAGATTCCCACGATAGAAACCATGGATACTTTGTGAAATATCGAGCAAACTTTTGTCCTTTTTATGAATTGTTATATTCCATTTTCGTCATATTTGTTACAACTGGAAAAATATTTATTATATATTTATTGACATGCCCAAAACAAAAAAAACGAGCGACTTCATTCGCTCGTTTCTTCATCCCATTATTCCGCACTTAATTGGCCTTTTAATTGCTGTACAATCATTGGATTCGCAGGTGCTGCTGGCTTGTAATAACTCTTTTGCTTTGCGTATTCATACATATTACGTTGACGCATCTCATCTTGATTACGAATTTGGATTAACGTTTGATGTAACTGTTCATTATCAGACTGAGCAATATAATTTGCATAACTTGTTAAACTTGCATTTAACCCTGCTAAATAATCATTTACCATATCTTTTTCATTCATTTTCCGCTTCCTCCTATCCTAGGAAAGTCATTAATTGCTGTTTCGTATTTCGTGCATCTTGCGCATCCTTTTGTAACATTTGTTTCAGTTGTGGATCTGTACAAGCCTGTGCATACTGGTCTAACTTGTTAATAATGGTTGCGTGTCCACCAATCAAATGACGTAAATTTTCTACTTCAAGCTCTGTTAAGTTTTGCATATAACATACCCGCCTTTCTTTGTTCATTCATCATTAGTATTTGGTTCTTTTTGGATTGTATTCATCAACTTTTCCCACATATAAACAAAATAAAAGATGAATAGCTAGGCCATTCATCTTTTATGCTAAATATTCATTCAATTTTATAAAGAAACAATCATACTTATACTCACAAGTAGGTTCCATACAATATGTAAAATGATGCTAGGTACAATAGATTGTGTTTTCTTATATAACATAGCAAATACAATCCCCATAATCATTGCCGTAACCGGAAAACCACCATGAAGAATCCCAAAGATAAAGGAAGAAATAATGATACCAACTAGAAAACTATATTTCTTTTCAAAAAATCGATACAAAATACCTCTATATAAAATTTCTTCTTTAATTGGTGTAATTATAGCAACACTTAACACATATATAATACTTTGTAGACTATTTTGAAGTCCTAAGCTCCCTAATTGATCTCGTTGCTGCTCTGCACTTTCAAAGCTAAACAACTCTAACATTACATACTGAGTTAATGCAATGATGATAAAACCTATTAATAAATACAAGTAGGTTTTCCCATTTTTTAAAACAGATACATCCCATATGTTCTTAATAAAATGAAGCACTGGTTTATAAGCAAATAAAACAATAGTAACAACAGCTGCATCAAATAGAAGTAAATAATATCCCTCTAAATGAGCACGTAATACCTCTTCTCCAAAAATTCCAAGGGCTAAAGCAAGGAATAATCCCCCTAAGAGTGAGAACCCTAGAATGCTTGCAATCGTTACAACTAGATTTTTATATGTTATGTTATCTACTTCTCTTTCTGCATTATACGCGTCTAATACTGTTTTTCTCATACTATTCCTCCATTTGTTTTCATTACCTTAATAAAAACCCTTTAATACAAATATATAGATAATATAACAAAATTTTCAAAAAGAATAATATGCAATTTTACATATTATGAAAACTTTATATTCTATAGTTTTAGGAATCAGATTGCTATGCAATAATTATTATATGAAATTTCAAAAAACACTTCCTATCCACCATAACCCTCGCATCATATAAAACTTATTAGTTAAAGGAGCAATGAACATGAAAACACATGACTTCCTTACAGAAATCCAGAAAGGTTCTGAGCCTAGTCCATATCAAGATCCTATCGCATTTATTTTCGTTTGCTTTTCCTTAGCCATATACACATTTTTCAAACCAGCTAAATAATATCATTTAACAAGAAAGAGCCTCTAAACCATTAGAGACTCTTTTCCAGTTAATATCTTCTTTTTAAAACTACGATAGTTAAAGCATAAGAACAAAGTACCCCTGCTAATAAAAATGCATTTGCTAATTTATACTGTTCACCTGTCAATGAATATAGATTCCCAATTAAAAAGATAACTAAATATAGAAATAAAAATACAAACAATGAAATTTTAGCTGCATTCCCTGTAATATGCTCGCCTCTTTCATCTTCCCCTTCATTCTTCTGAAAACGTGTTGAATATAAAACACCTATTAGCCCTGCTACTGAGATTATTATCCCTATTACAATACTCATTCCGTTTCCCCCTCTATCTTATATTGAAAAACTTCATGAAACTCCTTACCTAAAATATGTGCAATTTCAAAAGCTAAAATTAAAGATGGATTATAACGATTCGCTTCAATTGAGGCGATTGTTTGTCTACTTACCCCAGCTTTGTTCGCTAAATCTGTTTGTGACCAGCGCTTTTCTGCTCTGAGTACAACGAGATTATTTTGTAAATTCCCACTTTGTTTCATAACCTCTCCTTGTTTTACATTATTTTCTATATTTTGATTGTAATTTATTTTTAACATCATGTAAACTATTTTTAACATAAATAAAGTGAAACTTTAATCCTCCCACCTACCATTCTTTTGGAATCATATGCACTAAAAAAACCTTAGACTCGCTTCTAAGGTTTTTAGTTGCCTCGCTTCTTATTCAATCTCTCATTACATGTAGTCCTTTAATAAACGTTTCCAATAATACATGTAAACTTGTATCTAAATCTAGCGGCAAACCAAATCCACCCTGCTGTTCAATCGACGCAAATCCATGACAAATACTTCTGAATCCACGTGTCGCATGAAGTGCATTCTCTCCTTCTAAGCCGTATTGTTGTAAAACATGAAGACAAAGCTTCACAATTCCGTCTCCTGCTTTTCTTACTTCTTCATCTCGTAAAAAGGTTGCTTCATACAATCCAGGATGTTTGCGTACGAATGCTACATACGCTTCTCCTAAAGCATGAATTGCCTCGTCCATACGTTTACCCCCGGCCGCTTCTTCCAGTCTGTTATGCAGCTGTTGTATTCCGTAAATACCAAGATTTTTGCGTACATCTTGTAACCCTTTCACATGATTATATAGCGAGGGCGAACGTATCCCTAACCTTTGCGCTAATGAAGCTAATGTTACTTCTTGTATTCCATTTGCATCTGCAATTTCTGCAGCTGTTTCTACAATTTTCGGTAATGTAAGTCCGATTCTTGGTGACATAAATTAACCTTCTTTCATACTTTCTATATTCCGCTTAGCTTCCTTAATGGCAAGCTCTATGATAGCGCCTGGATCATTTATCATTTTCCCATGCCCTGCCGCAAGCAAGGACGGCTCATATTCTCTTAGCTTCTCTGCACTTTGTAATGCGACTTCTTTACTCCACGTTGCCATCGCCGGAAACGGAAACCAAAATTTCATTTGTCCCGAAACAGCCATACCTCCTCTTGTTTGAAATGCATCCCCAACAATAAGAGCTTTATTTCGTATATCAAGAAACGACATGGATCCTGGGGTATGACCCGGTGTCATAATCGCAAGAAGCGATCCAACTCGGTCGCCATCTTCTAATAAAACATCAGGTGCCGTTTTCACCTTTTTAGGTACACCGCCTTTTATTGGCGTATTTGGTTCATCCTTTTGTAACGTCGTATCGCCTTCTAACAGCTTTGCGTCCCGTTTAGAAATATAGACTGGAACATTAGGAAGTACTTCCTTTAATGCGTCTAGTGCACCGATGTGATCATCATGCGCATGTGTTAATACAATATTCGTAATTGGTTTCCCTATTTTCTCAGCCGCCTGTAAAATTCCTTTTGCGCTATATGGCAAAGCCGCATCAATTAAAGTTAAACCATCTTCTTCCTCCACAAAGTAACAATTCACAGGAAACACTCTTGGCAAAAATGACAATTGATATACCGTTTTTTCATGTATCACTCTCATATTTCCAGCTCCCTTTCCACAAAAACTAATACCATTAGTTTTATTAAAATTATATTTTTTCACAAAAAAATAACAGTAGTCGTTTATACGACTACTGTTATTTAAAGGTATTAAACTGTATAACGCTCATCTTCTAAAATTTTCGCAGCGATTTCACGTTTCTTCGGAATTACGTTAAGTGGTGTGTGGCGAGTTAATTTACGTAATGATGATAACATCATGCGCAGCATGTCGCCGTTTTCAACTGCGATAAGTGTTTCTTTCGCATCTGCTTCGATTTCGTTAAATGCTTCTTGGCAGAATACTTCAGTGTATAACACTTTTTGTTTATTCTTTTCAAGGCCAGTTGTTTTGATTGCTTTTTCTGTACGAAGAACAGCTGATTCCATTGCGTATAGATTGCTTACGATGTCAGCGATATTCACAAGAATTTCTTGCTCTTTATCTAATGCTTTACCGTATTTTTGAGCAGCTAATCCAGCTACCATTAAGCCGATTTTCTTCGCATTAGTTACTAAATACTTTTGAAGTGCTAATGGCTCATCGCCTACTTCTTCTGGCATCATCATCATTAACTCTTCTTGTAATTTTTGTGCTTTTTGAAGAAGTGGTAATTCACCTTTCATCGCTTTACGTAAGAACGTACCTGGTACGATTAGGCGGTTAATTTCGTTCGTTCCTTCGAAAATACGGTTAATACGAGAATCACGGTACATTCTTTCAATCTCGTACTCTGCCATAAATCCGTAACCACCGTGAATTTGAACACCTTCATCTACTGTATAGTCTAATACTTCAGAACCGAATACTTTGTTTAAAGAGCACTCGATTGCATATTCAGCGATAGAAGCTGCTACTGCTTTACCGTCCTTTACTTCCTCTTCAGATAATGTGCTCATGCGGCTTTCGAATAAACCTACTGTACGGTATACAGAGCTTTCAGCTGCATATGTTTTCGCTGCCATATTCGCAAGTTTCTCTTGAATTAATGGGAAGCGAGCGATCGGTTGTTTGAACTGTTGACGTTGGTTTGCATATTGTGCTGAAATTTCTACTGCACGTTTCGCAGATCCAACTGTACCAACACCTAATTTATAACGGCCGATATTTAAAATGTTGAACGCGATAATATGACCTTTACCGATTTCGCCAAGTAAGTTTTCTTTCGGTACTAATGCATCTTCTAAAATTAACGTACGAGTTGAAGAACATTTAATACCCATTTTCTTTTCTTCTGGGCTTGTAGATACGCCAGCATATTCTTTCTCTACGATAAATGCTGAGAAGTGCTCTCCATCAATTTTTGCGTATACGATAAATACGTCAGCGAATGCAGAGTTTGTAATCCATTGTTTTTCACCATTTAATACGTAATGTGTACCTTCTGCATTTAAACGTGCAGTTGTTTTCGCACCTAATGCATCAGACCCTGAACCTGGCTCTGTTAATGCGTATGCCGCTAATTTTTCACCAGTTGCAAGTAATGGTAAATACTTTTTCTTTTGCTCTTCATTACCGAATAACACGATTGGTAATGATCCGATACCTACGTGAGCACCGTGAGTAATTGCAAAACCACCAGCGCGAGAGAATTTCTCTGCGATTAACGCTGAGCTTACTTTATCAAGGCCAATTCCACCGTACTCTTCTGGTACGTCAGCGCCTAATAAACCAAGTTCCCCAGCTTCTTTTAAAAGACGAACAGAACGATCAAACTCGTGTTGCTCTAAATATTCAAGCTCTGGAAGAACTTCATTTACGATAAAGTCCTCTGTCGTTTTTGCAATCATTTTATGCTCAGATGAAAAATCCTCTGGCGTAAACACTTGATCAATCGTAATCTCATCAACTAAAAAGCTACCGCCTTTAACCGCATTTCCTACTGTTTTTTCCATGAAAATTTCCTCCTTCATATTTTCATAAGCCGCTTCTTTCTTTTTGAAAGAAGCTGGCTCTCAATTTTATTTTTTATAAACCTTTGTTGCTTCCATTCTTTGCTTTAGTGTCCTCTCGTTCTGAGCAAGCCACCTGCACTTTTTTTATAGTAATTCAAACACTCCTGCTGCTCCCATTCCGCCGCCGATACACATTGTTACGATACCGAATTGTTGGTTGCGGCGTTTCATTTCGTGAATAAGAGATAGTGTTAGTTTTGCTCCTGTACAGCCAAGTGGATGTCCAAGTGCTATTGCACCGCCGTTTACGTTTACTTTTTCTTCATCTAAACCAAGCTCACGAATAACCTGGATTGATTGAGAAGCGAATGCTTCATTTAGTTCGAATAGGCCGATATCAGATAGCTCTAAACCAGCTAATTTTAACGCCTTTGGAATTGCAGCGATTGGACCGATTCCCATTACTTCTGGTGGTACGCCAGCTACTGCAAATGAACGGAATTTCGCAAGTGGTTTCATGCCATCACTCACTGCTTTTTCACGATCCATTAATAGTACAGATGCTGCACCGTCACTCATTTGTGAAGAGTTACCAGCTGTTACAGAACCGCGAACGTTAAATGCTGGACGTAATTTACCTAAAATGTCTAGCGACGTTTCCGCTCTTACACCTTCGTCTTGCGCGAAAATGATTGTTTCTTCTTGCAGTTTATTGTTTGATCCAACAGTACGTAACGTTACATCTACAGATACTGTTTCATCAGCAAAGTTCCCTGCAGCTAATGCTTTCGCAGCACGTTGATGACTTCTTACTGCAAATGCATCTTGTTCTTCACGAGAAATTCCATATTTCACAGCAACTTGCTCTGCTGTATGTCCCATACCCATATAATATTCTGGAGCTGCTTCAACAAGGCGACTATTTGGACGAACAACGTGTCCCATCATCGGAACTAAACTCATTGATTCCGCTCCGCCTGATAATACAGCTTCCGAGTGACCAAGCATAATGCGCTCCGCTCCGTAAGCAATACTTTGTAACCCTGAAGAACAGTAACGGTTAATTGTAATAGCTGGAACATCGTAAGAAAGTCCTGCTAGTCCGCCGATATTACGAGCCATATTTAACCCTTGCTCTGCTTCTGGCATCGCACAACCGAAAATTAAATCATCGATTGGTCCTTCATAATTCGCACGCTTTAATGTTTCCTTTACTACTAACGCCCCTAGATCGTCAGGACGAACTGTTTTTAATGAACCCCTCTTTGCTTTTCCAATTGGTGTTCTTGCTCCCGCAACAATGACAGCTTCTCTCATGAACGATATCTCCCCTCGTTATTAGTTACGTAATGGCTTTCCTTTTACAAGCATGTGCTGCATTCTTGCTTGTGATTTCATCTCACTTACTAAGCTAATAAATGCTTCACGTTCTACATCTAATAAATACTGCTCATCAACTTCTGTTCCGTACGGCACTTTTCCGCCCGCGATGACATATGCAAGTTTCTTCGCAATGTGAAGATCATGTTCAGAAATGTAACCTGATAAATGCATTGCTTCTGCACCAAGTACAAGAGTTGCATATCCTGTTTCACCAACAACTGGTATCTTTTTACGGATCGGTGCTTTATAGCCAGCTTCATATAAAGAAAGTGCTTTTTGTTTCGCATCATATAGTAAGTGATCACCATTCACACTAATACCGTCTTTATCGCCTAAGAAGTTGTTCGATACAGCTTCTTGTGCTGATGTAGAAACTTTCGCCATCGCTACAGATTCGAATACTTTATTCGCAACTTTTTGCAGATCAAACTCTACACCGTTTGGCATTTTATTTAAGTGTTTAATGTATAGCTCTTTATTACCGCCTCCGCCAGGGATTAAGCCAACACCAACTTCTACTAAGCCCATATACGTTTCGCTAGAAGCTTGAATGCTCGCTGCTGGTAAGCAAACTTCTGTACCTCCACCAAGCGTCATACCATATGGTGCTGCTACAACTGGCTTAGAAGAGTATTTAATTTTCGTCATTGCATCTTGGAAGTTTTTAACAACTAACTCAATTTCAAAGTAGTTGTCATCTTGCGCTTCCATTAAGATCATTGCTAGGTTCGCACCAACGCAGAAGTTCTTCGATTGGTTACCGATAACAAGACCTTTATAATTCTTTTCTACTTCATCAACAGCGTAGTTAATCATTTGCGTAATATCCATACCGATTGCATTGCTCTTCGAATGGAATTCTAAGCAAAGGATACCGTCGCCTAAATCGATTAAGCTCGCTCCGCTATTTTTCTTTAATACGCCATTTTTCGCTTTTAATTGTTTAAGAGAAATTGCCTTTTTATTACGTTCGATTAGCTTATATTCGCCATTATCGTAATAGTAGCTATCTCCGTTATCATGTTTGTAGAAAGTAGTGAAACCTTTCTCTAACATTTCTTTCACCCAAGTCGGAACAACTACGCCGTTTTCTTCCATCTTTTGAACGGACTTTTCAACGCCGATTGCATCCCAAACTTCAAATGGTCCTTGCTCCCAGCCGAAGCCCCACTTCATCGCTTGGTCAATTGCAACGATATCGTCAGCAATTTCTTTATGAAGTTTTGCAGAGTATAAAAGAGTTGGTGTGATGATGTTCCATAACAACTCTCCTGCGCGGTCTTTCGCGTATACAAGCGCTTTCAATTTATTCGATAAACCTTTTTCTTGTTTACTTAACTCGATAGATGCAGCTTTTAATTTTTTGCGAGCTTCGTATTCCATCGTTTCAGGATTTAGTTCTAAAATTTCTTTTCCTTGTTTTAAGAAGAAGCCTTGACCTGTTTTGCTTCCAAGCCATTTTTTATCAAGCATGTCATGCATGAAAGCTGGTACTTTAAATACATCACGCTCTTCTTCTTGTACGTTTTCATATACGTTATTTGCAACGTGTACGAATGTATCTAAACCAACAACATCTAATGTACGGAACGTTGCGCTCTTCGGACGACCAATAAGTGGGCCTGTTACAGAATCAACTTCCCCAATGCTATAGCCGCGTTTTATCATCTCTTGAAGAGTTACTAATAAACCGTACGTACCGATGCGGTTTCCAATAAAGTTTGGTGTGTCTTTTGCGATAACAACGCCTTTTCCAAGAACGTCTTCGCCAAATAGTTTCATGAAGCTTAATACTTGTGGATCTGTTTCTTTCGTCGGTATTACCTCTAGAAGTTTTAAATATCGTGGTGGGTTAAAAAAGTGTGTGCCTAAGAAGTGCTTCTGGAAGTCGTCTGAACGACCTTCTGCCATTTTTTCAACTGAAATGCCTGACGTATTCGAGCTTACAATAGAACCCTTTTTACGAACAGCATCTACTTTTTCAAATAGTTTCTTTTTAATATCTAAGTTTTCAACTACTACTTCAATAATCCAATCTACATCAGCTAGACGCTCAAGATCATCTTCTAAGTTACCTGCTTCAATCAGTGCTAGATTTCCTTTCACTGTCAGAGGAGCTGGTTTTTGCTTTAATAGTTTTTGCACAGCCGTATTACTAAAACGATTTCTCACACTTTTATGTTCTAATGTAAGTCCCTTCGCTTCCTCTTCTTTTGTTAGCGCAGGTGGTACAATATCAAGCAATAATGTCGGAATACCAATATTAGCTAAGTGTGCCGCAATCCCTGAACCCATTACGCCTGAACCTAGAACAGCAGCCTTTTTAATTTGGAACATCCATTTCTCCCCCTATTCTTGAATGAATGCTCATTCAATTTTTCGACATAAGTCGCAATCAATGAGTGAGCCTCTACTAATAAATATATGATACAGTTTGAATTTTCGCAATATATTTATTGATAAAATTTTCTGAAATAAATATTTTTCTTTTATTTGCCCATGCTATATATATGTATTTTCTTCACTCAAATACACTTTTCCTTTTTATAATCTGACGAAACTGGAGGAATATATATGGCAAAACTTAAGAAGAACCCTTCAAAGGCTGGAATTAGCGCAGCAAGCGTAACGGGAAATGCAGGTCCGCATAATCACGGTGTGGAAAAGGGCCGTCAAGGTAATAACCAACAATATAAGAAGCATAATATGGGCGAAAAATAACGGTATATTTTTGGGCAGAAAACGTGGCATAATGGGTAATGGCTGCTTTTTCTGCCCAATTTATTTGTAACAAATGAGGGAATTATAATGAAACGAACAATAGTTATAATTGTAATGATTGCTACACTATTTACAGGGATGATTTTCTTCTCTTATGCACAAAGGCAACAAGCTGTAAGAGCGGATCAACCTAACATTACTGGGCAATATGGCATTACAATCGATGCAGACACAGGTGAAATTTTGTATGGGAAGCGGGAAGACGAACGCTCTTATCCGGCTAGTATAGGGAAAATGATGACTACCTTACTCTTACTAGAGAATGTAAAAGAAAATGAAGAAATTACAGTTACAGAGAACGCAATTAAAACAGAAAGTCAAAGTAAGAAAATTAAACTTCGTGCCGGGGAAAAGTTAAAACGTGATGAGGCATTAAAGCTTATGCTTATCATTAGTGCAGACCCAATAGCTGAATCCATCGCAGAACATATCGCAGGATCAAAAAATGAATTTGTAAAAATGATGAATGCAAGAGCGAAGGAACTTGGTACAAAGCATGCGACTTTCAAAAACGCAAGTGGTGCTGATGCACTTGGAAATAAAGTATCGCCATATGACATTGCTATGATTACGAAAGAAGCATTAAAGTACCCAGTTGTTTTAGAATATATGAATTCAACACGTACAACTCTACATACTTCAGAACGCTCTCCAAACATCGCAAACTATGGACGAGAAGAACTATATGACGATCCATATGCAATTGGAAGTAAAAGCGGTCTATCAGCACTCGGAAAATATACGGTCGTAACAGTGGATGAAAAAGACGGTAAACGCGTCATTAATGTTGTATTATCTTCTACTCGCACGCAGCTATATCCTGATACGAAGAAAATGGCACATTACGCATTTCAGCAATTAAAATAACCAAGGAGTATTTTCTCCTTGGTTATTTTTTAACCATACCTTTTAACACGAACGCAACGTTTGCTGGACGCTCTGCTAAACGACGCATGAAGTAGCCATACCAGTCGTTTCCATAAGGCACATAAACACGCATTTTGTAACCTTCTTTTACTAGCTCAAGTTGACGCTCATTACGAATACCATATAACATCTGGAATTCAAATTGGTCTCTTGGAATGTTGTGTTCTTCGGCAAGTTTTTTCGTATATTCAATAATCGCTTCGTCATGTGAAGCAATTGCAGTATAATTTCCATTTAATAAGTGCATTTTTATAATTTTTTTATAGTTATCATCTACATCTTTCTTATCCGGGAACGCTACCTCTTCAGGTTCTTTATAAGCTCCTTTTACAAGACGTAAATTCGGACTATAAGCATTTAATTCTTCCATATCTTTTTCTGTACGATATAAGTAAGCTTGAATAACTGTACCAATATTATCGTATTCAGATTTTAATTGTTTAAAGATCTCAATTGTTTTCCCGCAGCGCGTATAGTCTTCCATATCAATTGTAATAAACACACCATTTTCTTTTCCAGCTTCTAAAATACGGCGCATGTTGTTCATTACGATTTCATCAGAGATATCTAATCCCATAGAAGTCATCTTTAAAGAAAGCTGCGAATTAAGACCTTCTCTTCCAATTGCACGAATCGCTTCAATCGATTCGCTAGCCATTTCATTTGCTTCCGCTTCGTTATCAACGAATTCACCTAAATAATCGATCGTTACACAAAGACCTTGCTTATTTAATGCTTTAATTGCAGCTGTCGCTAATTCAATCGTTTCCCCTGCGACGAAGCGACCTGCACCAAAGCGCAAACCATACTTTTTAGCCAGTTTTGTTAGCGCTTTATTTTTTGACAAGAAAAGAAACGAATTTCGCATTAATTGTTCCATGTAATTCACCCCTATGACTGTGATTTATCTGTTTTTTACCCCTCTTCAAAATTATATCACTGTTTAAAATTATTGGATACAAATAATTATTTAGATAATTTATAAAATACTATAAAAATATTTAAAACCCTATATTCTTGCTTATAAATATGCCTGAAATATTTTTCGACATTTAGAAAAATGGAGTTTACTAAGCACAAAATAGGCATGTCGAATATTTTCGACATGCCTATAAAATCCTTTATATTCTATGTAAATTATATAAGGATATTAATACAGAAAACTTGAGATTATATTTACCTCAAGTTTTTTTATTGCTCATTTCTCTTCTCTTCATTCAGCCTTTTAATATCTGTAATTAACTGTACCATCTCTTCTTTTGCATCGGGATATGTCTCATTCCAGTGCTTCACTAAAGCCGGCATCGTCTTTGCTATGTAAGAATACAGTGCCCACTTCTGCACCTGCTCTTTTCTCTCTTCATTGCTCTCTCCAAGTAATAACTCCGTGTATTTCTCTAACAACCCGTCAAATTGTTCATTAAACTTTTCACTCATCTTATTTACCTCCTACATGAAAAAAGCAGCGAAGATCGCTGCTTTTCCTTATAATTTTGATCGAACAGAGTTTAATTTTTTCTCCATTGTGCTTACTTTATCACGACGATCATCGATACGAATTGTTGTTGCAACGCGCTGTGCACCTTTCGTATATGGAACTTCATGCATTTGTTGAATTACTTCTAGAATGACAGGAAGATCTCCTTCAATTACTGTATTCATTGGTGTTAATTGATACTTCACGCGATTTGCATTTTTCTCTAGCACCTTTTGTACTTCTGCTACATATTCACTAACACTTGGATTACCAGTTCCTACTGGAATAATCGATACGTCAACAATTGCCATAGTAGTCTTCCTCCTATAATTGCTTCTTATATATCCATTGTCTATTTTACCGAAATACTCATCATTTTACTAATTTGTTATTCCTCTATTTTAAACTGCTCAACCAATCTTTCTAAGTCTCTCATATGCTCCGTCAAACTTTCCATCGTATGAGCTACCTTTTCTAGATGACTCACTTGAGATTCAGTTGCAGCATTTACTTCTTCCGAAACAGCTGCGCTTTCTTGACTTGTACTAGCAATTGTATGCATTACCGTTGTAATTTCTCCTTGCTCGTAACCGATGTTATGTACCTCTTCGACAATTTGTTCCACTGAAGTACTAATCGTATTTACAACTGACATAATTGTACGGAATTCCGCCTCTGCCTCTGTCGTAACGTTATTTTGCACATCCGCAATATCTTTTAATTTACTTACAACCTCTACAACTCGTTTTACCTCTACTTGTACATCACCAATCATTGTTGCGATTTCTCCTGTCGCCTCTTTCGATTGTTCCGCTAACTTTCGAACTTCTTCAGCAACAACAGCAAACCCTTTACCTTGTTCACCTGCACGCGCCGCTTCAATCGAAGCATTTAAAGCAAGTAAATTCGTTTGATCCGAAATACCCTTTATAAGCTCTACAACATTTTGAATCGATCCAACTCTTTGCTCTAACTTTCCGGATGCTTCCTCTGTATGAACAACAATCGAAGATGATTGGCCCCTTGTACGAACTAAATTCCGCATCGTATTTAATCCTTGCTTAGATGCCTCTTCAGCTTTGCCAGCCACTCCTTTTATTTCACCAACAGAGTTATTCATTTGTTCCACTGACTGCGCCATATTCTCGAGCTGCTCTGAAACTTCATCTACACTATTAGCAAGAGTGGACGCTCCTCCGCTCACATCATCCATTGCACCTGATACTTCTCTACTAGCTGCTACAGTTTCATTCGTTAAATAATGTAGATTGCTCGTTGATTGTTGCACTGTTGATACACTATTTTTAATTTTACTTACCATCTCATTCATTTGCTCAACCATATGATTAAAATGGTTCGTCAGTTCTCCAACTTCGTCCTTACTTGTCACTTTCATTCGTAACGTTAAATCACCTTCTGCTACTTTTTGAACGTGATTCGTTAATAGTTGCAGTGGTCTTGCTAATCTTCTTGAGAACAAGTATGAAGCTACGATTCCAACTAATAAGCTAATACATGCCATTATAATGACTGTATTTCTCGTACTATTTAATAACTCATCAATCGTTTCTTTCGGATAAAAAATTCCTATTTTCCATTTCATCAAATCAAATGACTGACTATAAACAACTACATCTTCACCTTTTAATGTAGTGACAGCATATTTTGTTACATCTTTATTTAAACTCTTCACAAGTGGTTCTTTCGAAACATCTTTCCCGATTTTATCTGGGTAAACAAGAGCCATATTTTTATCATTTATAATAAACATTTCTCCGCCATTATTGTATTGAATATTATGAAGTAACTTCTGAATTGTTCCAAGTGATACATCCATCGCTACAACACCTAATACAGATCCATCTTGAGCTGTAATTGCTTTAGAAACTCCCACACTTAGCTTACCTGTCGCAATTTCATACATAGGTTGCCCCCAGTGAACCTTTTTCACATCAGCTTCTGAGTCTTTATACCAAGGTCTTGTCGTTGGGTCATATCCTTCTGGCACTTGTCCACCTTCAGCAAGATTGGCACTTAATGTTTTTTTATCTTTCGTACCAATATATAAGTCTAAAATGCCAGGATGATTCTTTTTATACTCCGAAAACTCTTTCGTCAAAAATGCTTCCTCTTCTGGAGTAACTCCGTCTTGAAGTATATTACGAACCATCTCACTGCTCGCATAATACCCCATATCTTCATCCGTTCTTTGAACAAATGTCGTAAGTTGCTCTGTCACAAGATCCATCGTATTTTGAGAATACTGGTCTAAGGAGCGCACTTCCTTCTCTTTCTGTAATTGATACATAGCTGTACCTAATATTACAAACATCATAGAAATAAGAACCGAAAATACTACCGCAATTTTTAAACGTAAACTTCTCAACATCTTCCCCCAAGCATTCCCTTCATGTTGTATTGTAATCGTATTAATCACTATATTAAGTATAATGGATAAAATTAAAAAATTGAAACTAATTCTCATTTCAATCTGATTAGAAAACCTACTACCACTTGTGTAAAAACAAATAGTTCATTATCCTTAAGCTATATAATCTCATTCGTTCGGAGGGAACTATGTTACAAAAATTCGGTTTCTCACAATATGAAAGCCAAGCTTACGAAGTTGTCGTATCAAGCAACGAACCATTAGATGCTACAACGATCGTGAAGCATTCTGGTGTCCCAAAAGCAAAAATATATGAAGTGCTTGCACGCCTAATCGATAAAGGAATGGTAATGGATTCCGTTTCAGAGAAGAAAAAGATGTATACAGCATTACCACTCAAGCTAGCAATTGAAAAATTAACGACAGAATTCCAATCAAATATTAAAGAATTGGAAACGAATATATCGAAAAAATCATTTACAGATGACCGTGTATGGAGCTTAAAAATGCAATCTTCTATTCGAGTTCAAAGTAAAGAACTCATCGAAAGTGCAAAAGAATCAATTCGCATTTCAGCTTGGAATGATACTCTTTTAGAATATCTTCCGTTATTAGAAGAAAAGGCAAAACAAGGGGTCAAAACCGAGTCCCTTATCGTTGGAAACGTAGAAACAAACTTAGAAAACATGCATTTTCTAATCCCAGCTGAAGAGCCTAACGCGCTAGAGCGCTACTTACTACTCATCGTTGACGACCATGAAATTTTATTTGCTGGTGTAGAGCAAGAATCGTGGCAAGCAATGAAAACAATGTCACAACCTTTCGTGAAGTTCTTTACAGAATTTTTCTATCATGACGTTGCACTTGCGAAGATTACCCAGAAACACCATGATCTCTTTATGGAAGATGAGGAAATTAAGAGTTTGTTGATGAAGTTGAGATACTAAAAAAACGCCTCTATTACAAGGCGTTTTTTTCTACATTTCTTTTCTATTTTTCATCCTTAACACATAAGCACCCGCAATAATAAAACCAATTCCTAAAACGAATAAAGCGGTAAATTCATTGCCGACGCCGCCAGTAGCTGGTAAACGCACTTCATTATGAGTATTAGGTTGTTGCATTGGCTTCACATCAGCCGAAGGTTTCACTTCTTCATTCGGTATTGGCTTATTTGACTTAGAAGGAAGCGATGCCTTTTCTTCTTTCTTATTTTTCACAATATGTTTAATAATTTCTCCATTCTCTTTTATTTCAAATGCAAATGTCTCTTCATTTATTACATATCCATTCGGTGCTATTGTTTCTTTATACTTGTACTTTCCGTATGGTAGTTTAAATTTCGCTATACCTTTTTCATCCGTTTTCCCTTTTACTACTTCTTTTCCTTGTTCGTTGTAGATTGTAAATTCTGCATTTGGCAGTTTCGTATTCCCATCTGCTACATCTACTTTCGTTATTTCTAACTCACCTTCTACCTTCTTATCTTGAACGATATGTTTAATAATTTCTCCGTTCTCTTTTATTTCAAATGCGAACGTCTCTTCATTTATTACATATCCATTCGGCGCTATTGTTTCTTTATACTTGTACTTTCCGTATGGTAATTTGAATTTCGCTATACCTTGCTCATTTGTTTTTCCTTTTACTACTTCTTTTCCTTGTTCGTTGTAGATTGTAAATTCTGCATTTGGTAGTTTCGTATTCCCATCTGCTACATCTACTTTCGTTATTTCTAGTTCACCTTTTATATTTTCATTTTTCAACTCTAATACAGCAGTTTCACCAGTTTTCACTTCAATTTTTTTAACACTTCCGTCTAACACATATCCAGCTGGCGCTTGAATTTCTTTGACGCTATATATGCCGATTGAAAGATTACCTAACTCCGCAATCCCCTTATCATTAGTCGTGACATTTTGTTTAAAGTTTTCATTAGAAACCTCAAACACCGCCCCTTTTAATAATTCCTTTTTTTCTCCTAATTTCATAATCTTTAAAGAGCCTACTGATTCCCAATTTACAACTAAATCTGTACTGATTTTCTCACTATTTCTTTGTAACAATACCGTTGTATTTTGAACTTTTTCTGATCCTTTAAAAGCTATCGCTTGTAAATTTGTTAAATTAGACTTTACTTTCATTTTAAAATTACCACTACTCGTATTTTTCGGGATTAAAATTTTAAATTTTTCGTTAATTGATAATATACTTTTCTCTTCTCCATTTTCATTTACAATTCGAAGCCCTTTAGGAGCACCTTCAGGAAGTATTGTATAAGAGCCAGAAACCGCATTTGTTTGCACTGCATAAAACCCTGTTTCTAAATAATCATCTTTTTGTGTAGCAGTTTGTGGATCTACAGGATTAACTTTAAAGAATACATCTTGTGATCCAGTTTCTTTTTTTGAAGCCTCTACTAAACGCTTCATAAGATTATGTACTCGTTCATTCTTTGCAACTAAATCTTCTTCCGTTAATTCATTCGCTGCAATCCATACCGCTAATTGTGTAGCATAATGCGCTTCTTCCGTTGTCGCTACATCTAATTCAGATGGGCTTTTTTGAGGATATCCGTTCAATAAAACACGGTATACAGAATCAGATGTTTTCCCCATTTCAGGCAAATCATCCCCATTGGGTGAACGTAAATCAGGCGTTAAACAATACGCAATACTACCCGAAGCCGTTTTAATTATTTCGGTCTTTATTTCACGATGTTTCGAATTACTATAGCTCCAATCCATTTTATATGTTTCTCTGTTCATTACTTCTGCCTTTACTTGTGGCATTGCAATTCCTAATAAAATAATAAGAGCGCTTAAAAAACTAAACCATTTTCCTACCATCTTTCGTTTCATTCTCTCCACCACCATATGTAAATTTCTGTATGAAGCAATCTTACTGTTTCATTGTACTTATAGTAAAAAAAAGAGAATAGGTGGTTTTTTTGTAGTATCTTGTCGAATTGTTGAGAAAGTTCCAAAGTAATAAGCAACTTTAAAATTATTTGCTCTCATGCTGCTATTGACAAATGAATATTACATATTTTAAATTTCAAAAAAATAAAAAAGCACTTTATAAGTGCCTTCATAACTTACGAGAACCAAATTTTAAACGAATATATATTACTTATCTTTTTCTTTTATCTCCATTAACAAATTAATTATTTTCTCATTTTGCTCCACTTGTTTCTCTGAATTTTGATAGATGAAACGAATCCATCTTAATACAAAAACAACTACAACTATCGGTAATAGTGCAAGTATCATACCGAATATAGAGAAATTGAACATCATTTTCCCATCACCTCGCTACATACAACTTTCTCCATATATCCACTAAAACCTGCAAAATTTTACAATTTTTAAAAAAGAACCTATCAAACGATAGATTCTTCTTTCACGGACTGAGTAGAACGTCCTCTCGTAATAGAGAAAATCGCACAAAGCAGAGCTAATATAATAAAGCCGCCACCTACCCAAGCATTATATATAACAGATGATTTTTCAATAACAACTCCGCCTACTGTTGAACCGAGCGCAATTCCTAAGTGAAGCGCAGAGTTATTTAAACTTTGCTGAATACCAGCCGATTCTGGTGCAATTTCAATTAAATAGTTTTGTTGTGCTGGCGAAATAGCCCAGCTCAGCATACTCCAAAGTCCCATCATAATAATGAACAACGGGAATGAGAATGTCATCATCGGCAATATGAAGATCGCACACGCAAATACGATAATAATTGAAATAATACTTTTCTTCGATCCCCATTTATCAGCAAGCAAGCCCCCAAGGCCGCCTCCAAGTACCGCTGCAATTCCGAAAATGAAGTAAAACACACTAATCCAATCCGCTTCAACATGCATCACATCTTTTAAGAAAGGTGTTAAATATGCATATAGTGTTAAATGACCCGTTAAAAATAAAAATGATGTTAACTGTGCACTTACGATTTTCTTATCTTTTAACGTAGCAATTTGTTCTCTTATTGATAACACTGATGTCGGTGGTACTTTCGTTAAGAATAGTGAAATACAAGCAATTGCTATAACTGTTAATACCGAAATTAATACAAATGGTGCACGCCATCCATATGCATTTCCAAGTACAAGTCCAAGTGGTACTCCAAGTACAAGTGATCCACTAATCCCCATGAAAATGATTCCAATGGCACGCGCACGAAAATGCGGTTCTACAACGCTAGAAGCAAGTGTTACTGACAGTGCAATAATAAGCGAACCACTCGCTGCACAAACAACCCTTGAGAACATTAACATCCCGTAATTCACACTAAATGCTGAAATAATATTTCCGATTAAGAAAATTGATAATGCCCCAATGTATAATCTTTTTCTTTCAAATTTTCCAGTTACCGCTAATAAAACCGGACCTGATAAAGCAAATACTACTGAAAATATTGTTATAAGCTGACCAGCTGCACTAATAGATACTCCTAAATCATTGGCAACTAGATCGAGCGTTCCTCCTATAATTAGCTCAACCGTTCCGACTACGAAAGCCGCGATAGCTAAAATATACACACGAAAATTCAAGTCTTTCCCCACGCTTTCTTTTTTGGTTACTACGACTATAGTAACCAAAAAAGAAATTGAACACAAGTACAATTTTTTTACAATAAAAAAACAGGCGTATCATACGCCTGCCTTCTAATTATTAAACACTAGTTTTGTTCTTTTTATTTAAATACCAATACACCGGCAGTCCAGTAAATACAATTCCAATTGATAAGAAACAACTTACCGGATCATTAATAATCGCACTTCCAAGTACAAACAATGATCCTAAAATCGCAACGATTGGTACAATCGGGAATAACGGTACACTGTATGCACGCTCTTTATTCTTGTTACGTTTTCTTAAAATGAAGACACCAATAAACGTCATTACATAGAAAATATAAATAATGAATACGGAAATCTCAGATAGCTTATTCGGATCACTAATAATCATTAAAATAATTCCTAAAATGATTTCAACAGTAATCGCATTTGCTGGTGTTTTAAATCTTGGACTTTCCTTTGCGATAAACTTAGAAAACGGAAGGTGTCCACGCTCTGCCATCGACATCGGAATACGTGGGAACGTTAAAATTTTTCCATTTAAACAACCGAAAATAGAAACGATAATACCGATACTAATGATTTTCCCGCCATATTCTCCAAGTAACATGCCCGCAGCTGTCGCTGTTGCATTCTCTCCAAGGTCTACAATTTTCGCTGCTGGTAACACATTTAATAATGCCAAGTTAATTAGTACGTAAGCAGCCGTTACAATTAAAATCCCAACTGTCATCGCTTTCGGTAATAACTTTGTTGGATTCTTCATTTCTCCGCCAATTGAAGCGAGTAGAATCCAGCCGTCATAAGCAAATAACGTTGCTAAAATTGCCATACCGATACTTTGATTTTCTGATATCGGCACTACTACATTAAAGATATCGCTATTTCCTTTCCAAAAACCTAACACAACAATTAATACGATCGGAATCATCTTCCCAATTGTCGTAACCGTTTGGACGATACCTCCATATTTTGTTCCCATACTATTTACAACGCCAAGGAACACAACTGTTCCAATAGCAATTGGTAAATTCCATACTTTATCTAAATAGAAAAAATTAATCATTAAAGAACTAAAGTACAAGCCTAATGTTCCAATAATAGCTGGTCCATAAACAATTGTTTGCATCCAGCCTGATAAATATCCCCAAAAACTTCCGTAAATCTCCTCTAAATACGTATACAACCCACCATTTTTCGGGATTTGCGCTCCAATTTCAGCTACTGTTAAACCACTTGCTAACGTCAACAGACCACCAATTACCCAAGCAAGAATAGCCATATTAGAACTCCCCGAGTAATCTAATACGCTCCCTGGCTTCATAAACACACCAGATCCAATAATCGTTCCTACTACGATAGAAAGTGCTACTGTTAAACCAATTTTGTTCTTCTCATCATGATGCATGCTGCGTATCCTCCTTCCAATTCTAGTGTGATGCAAAAATGAAATAAAAAAACACTCCTCCCTAAAAAAGGGACGAGTGTTGTATTCGTGGTTCCACCCTTGTTTCAATTCGTAAAGTAACACACTTCACCAATTTCTCAAGTCTAAATAACGGTTTTTGCCGGCAAGCAATTACTAGGTATCCGTTCACTGCTGCAGTTCAGAGGTGGTAATCCATTTTTCCGTATTAGGAAGCTCACAGCCAAAGGCTTCCCTCTCTGAAAATCGTAAAAAATTGATCATGTCCTCATCATCACTTCTTGATGTCGAATTTTGTAGTTATTGTTCATTATATTGAATTGTTAGAAAAAATCAATATATTTTTTTATATAACATAAGAAATGTTTCTCTTCTTATATTATAACAGAAGCTATAATATTTCTCTAATTCCCCAGTATCTTTGGAACAGCGTAGCGGTAAAAATTATATCAGAGATTATTCAAATATATCGACCGTAACTCAAATTACATCAGTGATTTTCAAAATATATCGATTTACCAACAAAAAACGACAATAAGTAAGAGGAGACTTTCTAAAAGAAAGTCTCCTCACATACATACCTTCCGATTGCCCACACGGAAGATACGACTTCACTCAATTATTTCTCATCTTTTTTCATAAAAAGTTTGTGATGTGGAAGATCCACATTCAACGCCTCTAATTGTTTCTTCTCATTTTCTAAAATCGATTTCGCTTTTTCTTTCGTTACCTCATCTAATCCCGCAAAGATGTCTTCATGCTTCTCTTTCTCTGGAAGTTTCACACCTAGCTTTGTTAGTTCTTCTTTTGCTTGCTCATGAGTTAATTTACCGGATTTTTCTTGTTCAAAAATAGACTTTGCTTTTTCTTTTGTTGCTTCATCTAAGTCAGCAAGCATGTCTTTACGCTTACCTTTCTCAGGGAATTTCACACCTAGCTTTGTTAATTCTTCTTTTGCTTGTTCACGTGTTAGTTTGCCGGATTTCTCTTGTTCTAAGATTGATTTCGCTTTTTCTTTTGTTGCTTCGTCTAAGTTAGCAAACATATCTCCATGTTTACCCTTTTCCGGGAACTTCACGCCTAGTTTTGTTAATTCTTCTTGCGCTTGTTCACGTGTTAGTTTGCCGGATTTTTCTTGTTCTAAGATTGATTTCGCTTTTTCTTTTGTTGCTTCGTCTAAGTTAGCGAACATATCTCCATGCTTATCCTTTTCCGGGAACTTCACACCTAACTTCGTTAATTCTTCTTGCGCTTGTTCACGTGTTAATTCCCCAGATTTCTCTTGCTCTAAAATCGATTTCACTTTTTCTTTCGCCTGATCATCTAGCCCTGCAAACATATCTTTACGTTTTTCTTTCTCTGGAAGCTTTACACCTAGCTCCCCCAACTGTTTCTTTGTATCGTCCATAATCGTTTTTACTTTTTGTTTTGTAGCGTCATCTAAATCTTTCTTCGCCGTTTTTGTAGACTGCTCAGCTGCTTGAGTATTCGTTGCCGCGAATGCCGGAATACCGACTCCTCCAATGATTCCGAATGATAAAGCACCTGCAATCGCTAAATACCCAACTGTTTTCTTCTTCATAGGAAATTTCCTCCTTCATATTTCTAAAGTATGTACACTTTCGTATACAATTCCTATAGTAATGTTGGTTTCTTAACATTTCCTTAACGACTTAACAAAAAAACGCCGCTCATCCCGAGCGGCGTTGTTCTAAGCTTTTTGTAATTGTAATTCTTCACGTTCCATTATTCTTCTTAATACAATTGTTTGTGTCATTGTAAATAAATTACCCGTTATCCAGTACAACACAAGTCCTGATGGCGCCGCAAATCCCATAAATAAAATCATTGCTGGCATCATAATTTGCTGCACTTTCAGCATCTGTACTTGTTCTCCAGGTGTAATATTAGATTGGAAAACTTTCATCTGAATAAACGTCGTTAACGCTGCGATAATCGGTAATATATGATAAGGATCTGCATGTCCTAAGTTCACCCATAAAAATGACGATGTGCGAATCTCTTCTGTTCGGCTAATCGCATAATACAAAGCAGAGAAAATCGGCATTTGTATTAATAGTGGCCAGCAACCAGCTAGTGGATTCCAACCGCCTGATTTCATTAGTTCCGACATTTCCTTTTGATACTGCTTTTGTTTTTCAAGATCTTTACCCACATCACCGTATTTTTGTTTCAGCTTCTGCAGTTCAGGTTGCATTTTCTTCATTTTCGCTTGACTACGATATTGCGAAACAGCTAATGGGATCATTGCTGAACGAATAACGAGCGTCATAATAATAATAGAAATCCCGAAGCTAGCTCCTGGTATGTGATGAGCAACAAATTGAATCATAAACGAGATTGGATATACGAAATAATGATCCCAAATCCCCGTACTATGTGCATCAATTGGGGCTGCATTACTGCAACCAGATAAAACAAAAACAAGTAATAATGATAAACTAACGAGCACAGCTCGGTATGATTTTAACATGTTCATTCCTCCAATGTTTCGTAATTATTTAGCGAAACATTGGTGTATACGGACCGACCTCGTCATTCTCTTCACTGGATTCTTGTCTGCGCACAGAACGAATCATTCCATATTTATAAAAAATAGAGAAAAGCGTTACATTACCAGTACCCTCTTCACACGTATTAACTAGTTTAAAGGCTCTTTGTCTACCACTTGATGCTTGCTGACGCACAAAGCGAGAAACGTTAGCAAGGAAGAAAACTTCTAATAAACAAAGCGCTGTCGTTACAAACGATATATATAGAATTGCATCCTGCAATAAAAATTCCATCGCTTCACATCCTTAATAAGGTCATTTTAGCACATTCAACAAACATTCTCTATTTCCTTTTATCGTCAAAAAAGTATTTTGCATATTTTCTCAAGAAAACTATGTTAGAAAACCAATGTATTCGCTTTCTTTAGTATATTCACACGTATCCTTGTATAGGTTTAATTTGTTAGAAATTTATAAAATTTTCGCATTATAATAAAACTATTGCCAGTTTTTGAAAAAACCTTTATTCTCTTCTTGTAATCAAAAATGAATATGGAGATGAAACATACTATGGGTCAACTAGGAGACGCCGATTACGTTCCCGACACCGCCTTTTTATCCTTCCCAGCAGCTAAAACATTCCACTTAGAATTTATCATACAGTTGGTTGTTATTTTCGTAGCCTCTATTTTGTATGCAATTTCTATGAATATGTTCTTTATCCCGCATAACATGATTAGCGGTGGATTCGCTGGTGTAGGGATGATTATCGGTTATTTAATGCACTACAATATCGGTGCACTTATCTTTTTACTAAACATTCCTCTTCTTATTTTAAGTCACTTTTACTTAGGCAAGAAGACAACCTTTTTAACAGCGTACTTTGTAGCTGTATCATCGTTAGCGATGAACATTATCCCTGTACACCAAGTTTCAGACGATATTTTACTGTCTTCTGTATTCGGTGGTGTAATCTGCGGAGCAGCTTCCGGAATCATATTCCGATTTGCTTCTTCAACAGGTGGCTTTGATGTTGTTGGATTGATTGTAGCAAAACATCGAGATATTTCAATTGGAGCAATCATCTTTGGATTCAACTTAATCTTACTTGTTGCAGCAGGATTTATTTTCGGATGGGATATTACGCTTTATACGTTAATTAGCCGGTTTGTAGTCAGCAAAGTTATCGATGCTGTGCATACGAAACATATTAAATTAACGATAATGACAGTTACAGAAAAAGGCGAGGAAATAAAAAGCGCACTATTGCATCACGGCATACGCGGGGTGACAATGGTAGATGCTGTCGGCGGCTATACAAACCATAAGAAAAAAATGATTTACACTGTCGTGACTCGCTATGAGTTAGGCGAAATGAAACGTATTATCCGTCAAGTGGATAACAAAGCATTCATGAACATTACTGAAACAGTTGAGATTGTCGGCCGTTTCAAACGCATATAAAAAAGGTTAATACATGAAAGGGCATAACATATTAGTCATATATAATATGTTATGCCCTTTGTTATTCAACTAACGCACCCTTTAGCATAATAAAATCACGAAGTTTATTACTACAAATCGGTGGATAGCATTCCGTATACAATACTATCTGTCCATTCATTTTTATTCCAAAAATCTTGTATGAAATGGGCTTCCTTTCTCATGCCTATTCGTTCACACAATTTTTGTGAAGCTGTATTACGTGCATCAAGATTAGCTTGTATACGATGTACATGAAATTCATTAAATAATTTAAATACCAAACTACTTACTGCTTCTGTTGCCAAACCTCTCCCAGCTACTTCATTTGAAAAACTATAACCAATCTCAACAGTGTCTTTCATATTTGTGTACCATACGGATAAATCACCAATTACTTTAGTCTTGTATATAACTGCCAAACTTAATATTGATTCTTTAGTAAGTACATTATTTGCTAGCTTCTTATTAAACTTTTTCTGCATATCTTCATGAGTCCACTTATTATGTAATAGGAACTTACATGTATCATCATTATTATAAATAGCAAATACATCCTGTAAATCCGTACTCTTAAAAGGTCTAATTATTAATCTTTCTGTTGTGATCTCCAAGTTAGCTCTCCTCCCTTACATTCATGCTACAAAACATTTTTTATAGTATTTAAGCCTCCTTCTTAGATCTCACCTTGATTACATATTTCATCATAATAAATTAAAATCCTTCTTCCACTAAACTGCATTGTTAGTGGTATTTCCTTGCGCTTTTTATTTTTTACACTTATTACAAAATCAGATAATTCTATTATTGTGACCCTAAATGTGTTATAATGAAAGCAGACTCACAAAAAAAGAGTATATAGACTTGGAAGTTTCTCTTATTTTTACAAGCAAAAAGAAACGAGCAGTCAGGTATATTTCAGACACCATACACGTAACGGTTTAAAAAACCGATCATCTTAGTTATTCTTCCATGATCTTTTTATAAAAAGATACGTACAACTAAAATTCACTTCAATATACTATACCTACCTTTTTGACTTCCAAATCATCTTATTACATAAGGAGATGAACATATGAATCAATATATAAGATATACAATAGCTGTCCTGTTTGCTATTATCGGTGGAACAATCTGCTTCTGGACAAACACTCAGCTTGGAGAGAATATCATTTTTAATGGAATCGAAACGCTTGTAAGCGCTTCAATTTTAGGTGGATACATTTACTTCCTCTTCAATCCAGAAGAAAATGCACAAAAAACAATGTTATTAACAATGATCGGAATCGTTGGCGGATGTATTTCCTACTCAATGACTAACTATACATTACCACTTCAATTAAGCTCAGCTTTCTTCCACGGTCTATGGACTTGGTTCATTGCATTCTGCCTAGCAGACGTATTCAACCTTTTACAAGACAATGAAGAAGAAAACGGTCGCCAAATTGAAAGTAACTCGTAAGCTGGAAGGATTCTTCCAGCTTTTTTTATGTTGTTTTGCAGATCCCATCACCACAATAAAAAGAAGTTACCTTCACGGCAACTTCTTTTCTACATACCTCCGCTCGGAATCCGAAACGAAACATGTGCCCCACCTCGCACCTCGCTATTTTCTACCTGTATTTTACCGCCGTGCTTCTCAACAATTGTCTTAGCAATATATAAACCGAGTCCAAAATGCTCCTTGCTTCCTGAGCGTGACTGATCTCCTTGATAAAAACGTTGTAATACTTTTTTCAAATCTCCTTCTTGGAAACCAGGCCCTGAATCATATACATGAAACTCTATTGTGTCATGCCAAGTACACACTTTAACGAGCACCTTCCCTGACACCGGGGTAAACCGAACTGCATTCATTACGATATTATCCATTACTTGACTGATCCGCTCTTGGTCAAATACTAAGCTTTGTACATCCCCATTATTTTCAAAGATAACATCCCACTTAATTTCTTTTTTCCTAGCTATACATTCATATTCTTCTAGTTTTTTTAGAAAGAATGGATTTATATGTACTCTATTTAAACGTAATTGAAATGCAAAGCTTTCTAACTCATTTACTGTTTGGAACTCCTCAAGAAGTTTTGTCATTCTGTTTGTGTTTCGTTCAATCGTTTGTAAATAACGATGTAATAAATCTTCATTTTTCCATAAGCCACTTTGCAGACCTTCTGCATGACCTTGCACAATCGTTAGCGGTGTTTTCAAATCATGAGAAATAGCTCTAATGTATTCTCTTCTTTCTTCTTCTAACTCCCATTGTCGTGACAAACTAGTAGCTAATGCTCCACGCATGTTTTCAAACGAACTGACTAATTCACCAATCTCATTTTGCGCGTTGTATTCTAAATGAAAATTTAAATCCTGCTCTTGAATTCTTTTTGAAGCCTCTGATAATTCAGCAAGTGGTTTCTTTATTCTTTTTCCCATTCGGTTTGAAACGATGTAGGATAAAATTGTAATGTATATAAAGGGTGAAGCTAAAAATAAGATTACAAAAAAGGAATCAACTGCCGAAGCGGTTGATATTATCAAATGATAATTAAACCCTATCGCTCCTTGTAAATCTCCATTCTTATCCACTAAAGGCAGATATGTCGTAACTTCAGTATCATCATCTTCCTCATGAATATTTGTATTAATAACACTCAAAATTGGTCTCTCATTTGTTATTACTTTCTTTTTATATGTACCATAAAAAATAGCTCCTTGCCTATTAACAATTTGATATTGAATGCCCTCACGAGGGACAATTTTCTCTAATTCATATTGCTCTTTCTCGTCTAACAATAGCGCGCCTTTATCTTTTACGTATTCTTTTATCATAGGAATTTTCTGCTCATAATAATTTGCAGGAAATACTTTTCCACTCTTCGTTAACCAATACCAACCACTAACCGCCGTTAAAACGGTCAGTATTAAACTACCAATTAAAACTATTAAGAAGCCAATTACTAGCTGTTGTTTAATCCGTAATCTTTGCATCAATTTTGTACACTCCACTTATATCCAATTCCCCACACCGTTTGAATATATGTATATTCTCTATCATATACACTAAGCTTTGTTCTAATTTTCTTTATATGCTCAACTACAGTAGAGACATCACTTTCACTATCATATCCCCAAATTTTTTCAAACAGCTGCTCTTTCGTCAAAACTTGGCCAGCATGAAGTGCTAACATTTTCACGACTTCATACTCCTTTTTTGTAAAGTGAATTTTTTCTTTACCTAATAGTATTTCATAACTCTGCAAATCTATTACTAAATCGCCATAACGTAGAAAATTCTTTTGCCCCATCATTTGCAATTCTGTCGTACGACGCAAATTAGCAATAATTCTCGCTTTCAACTCTTTTAAACTAAACGGCTTACTAATATAATCGTCTCCACCAATCAATAAACCTTCTATACGAGAGCGTTCACTACCATCGGCACTTAAAAATAAGATGGGACATGCATAAGACTCTCTCATCTTCTCGCACACTTTAAATCCATTCATATCTGGCAACATAACATCTAAAACAATAAGGTCCACGCTACTATCTAATTTTTTCAAAGCCTCTTCACCATTTAGTGCACTTCTTACTTCATACCCCTCCATGACAAGACTATCTTCAATAAATGTAAGAATATCCGGTTCATCGTCTACAACTAATATTTTGTCCGCCACGGTAAGTCCCTCCTAATTAAATACATCTTTTTTACACCAACTAAACATAGCCGCTATTGCACATCCTCCTAGAATTGTACCATTTATTAGGTAAAACGTTACTTTCCCCTCACTTAATATTCTTAGAATTGATTCGCTTCCAATTACAAAATAACTTACTTCTTCATTCACATATAAACTTGCTACTAGTAAACCGACTATCACAAAATATGTAATAATAGAATTTTGAAACCAAAGGCTTACAAGGCTACTCAACATAATTAAAGCACTTGCGATAAACCATAATATTAAATAATATTTTACAGTATATAAAATAGAGGCACCCGTCCCATAAATGACTTGTTTATCCAAAAAGAATGTCTCCTCTGCGTGCCTAATAAAAAATGTTCCGTATATATTACTCTCTATAAATGCTATTAATAAAAATAAACTTACGATACTCATTTGAGTAGCCCATTTTGCCAATAATAATTCCCCTCTACTTACCGGGCGGATCATGACAAGACGATATGCGCCAGATGAAATTTCGCTATTAAAACTATCAATAAATAAGATTGGAAAAATTAATAAGAATAGCGTAAAATACCATTCTCTTGTAACTGCAACAGGAAAGTTCAAATTACTTAAGATTGCTTCCGTCCCTTTTGTATCGTAAATAGCAACTCCAAAAGTATGAACCCATACACTGTGCAAAATAAGTAACAGTCCAAAAATAACAATTAATACTTTCGTCTTCTTTCTATCAAAAATCCGTTCAAATTCGCTTATAAGTATTTGTCTCATTCTTCACACCTCACACAAAATTATCTTTTTTTCCTATCCAATAAACTGTTACAACATTACAAACAGCAATGTATACAAGTAAAATTACAGATCCAAAAAGAATCAGCCGTGAACTACCAGATAAAGCTATAGCAATTCCCTCATGTTGCAATTTAATTAAAGACGAATAATTAATATAAAGAAAAGCCGGTGATTTCCCTATCACTAACGCCATCGCTGGATATCCAAAAGAAAATATAATAAATCCCATACCAAGAAGTGTTGCACTTGTTATCGATTTACTTATAACCGAAAGCATAATTAATATGCTAGCCATCGCTATTAAAGTAAGATAAGCAATTCCATAATAAGAAATACAGTATAAGAAAACGCCAAGTGCATTCGTTTTTTCCGTATGATAAAACAAAAGAATATTCGGTTCATGCTCAAAGAAAATATAGCCAATACAATAACTACAAATAAAATAGGCACCTATAAATAGCAAACTTACTGCCAATATCGTAATTATTTTCGCAATAAGAATTTCCGAATACATGTATGACCTTTGGATTACCATCCGAATTTGACCACTGTGATACTCTTGAGCAAACACAAGGACAATCAAAACGAGTAAAACAAGATTACATATACTCATAAGCATTTCTGATAATGCAAGCACTGGGAATGAATTCGCATATGTATAATCAACTGCTATCCTTTCTACTTTTTGATTATGTTTCAAATAGTACTTCGCAGCCCCAAGTAACATCACAGGTATCATCAAAAAACAAAGCCATGTTACTTTCTTAGCCCAAATCCGCTCCCATTCCGAGCGTACTAACATCATCATGAGCTCATCATCTCCACGAAAATATCTTCTAATTCTTTATTTCTTCCTTGTAACTCTTCCGTCGTCCCCCGCCATATTAGTGATCCTTCACGAATCATGACCCATGAATCACACATAAGCTCCAATTCACGAATTAAATGACTAGAAATGAAAAAAGTTATTCCCTTCTCACGCTGTAAGTCGAGTACAATTTTACGAAGTTGCTTAATTCCAACTGGATCTAATCCATTAGACGGTTCATCCAAAATGATAAAATCTGGATCCCCAAGAAGCGCCTGCGCAATCCCTAAACGCTGCTTCATCCCTAACGAATACGTACCAACTTTATCGTCAGCACGATTTTCTAAACCGACGACTTCTAATACTTGCTGCACCTTTTTTTCAAGAACTTCTCCACCAGTACGTAGCGTAATCCTACCTAAATTCCGTAAATTTTTTCGCCCTGACATATAAGGGAAGAAAATTGGTGCTTCTACAATTGCACCCACATGCTGAAGAGCTTCTTTCCGATCTTTTTGTACGCTACTGCCATTAATTAAGATTTCACCTTCATTTGGTCGAATTAATCCCATAATCGTTCGAATAAGAGTCGTCTTCCCTGAACCATTTGGCCCAACAAAACCACAAATTTCATTTTTATAAACAGAAAAAGACATGTGGCTTAACAACGTTCTTCCCTTCACTCTTTTCGTCACATCTCTTACTTCTAAAACCGCTTTTTTCATCCCTATCGCCTCCTTACTATAAGAATAGAAGGTAAAAATAAACAATTTATAAACAAATAAAAAGAAGCTACCCTCACGGCAACTTCTTTTCCATATACCCCACTTAGTATTCACTATAATATATCAACGATTCTCCAAATATATCGATCATTTCTCCACTTATATCAACGTTCCAATACAGGTTATCGATTTACCGACACCCTAAACCCACAACATACCCTATCCCCCAAGCAATTTACTGCCGAACTCTACGATTAAAAAGATAACTAATAGGATCGCGAGTATCTTTAATGCCACATATGCTACTTTAAAAACAGCATAAATGAGCAAGACTATTAAAATAATCGTTAAAATTTCCATCTAGAATTCCTCCAAGCTTTGCCCTTCTTATCTTATTTTACTCGCCCTAGACTTTTTATGGAACGGCATAAAACGACATAGAAAAAAGAGGATACCTTACCCATCGTAAGATACCCTCTCTTTCAACTGCTCAAACCATTCTCTCTCTAATTGTAAATATCCTATTTCACTCTTCTCGGCACTCTTTAATTCTTTGTCTGCTTTCCTCATATAAGTGTGGGACGCTTCCATATCGCCCTCTAAATATTTAACAATTCCTTGTGTGCGATAATACCCATGTAAGTCCACTTTTGTAATGGCCTTCCCATGTTCCTTCGCTTCATGCAGGGAAAGGCTATCCATCTGATAAAGAGCTTTATATAAAAGATACCAACTGTGAAAACTGCTGACGAAATATTTATTTTCTTTCGTTATAGGGAGCTGGGCAACTTGTTCTATATATGGTATCGCTCTTTCCATTCCCTTTTGATCCGACCGGGCAAGGAAGACAAGCATAAGTCCGCTCATGATCTCTCTTATACTTTTATGTTCTTTTATTTTATCTTCGGTAAGTTCTACTAATCTCTTATCCCAATCTTTCGGCCTCTTATAACTAAATAACTCACTCGATACTTGAATGTTATATACATGCTGCTTCGCCTTTTCATCATCTTTAATTAAAATAAGAAATTGCATACCATCGCTCATAAGCGTTCCTTTTATCGGTACGATTGTAACCGCAAAAATTACAAAATGGAAAACAGAAAAATATAACAGATATTGATAATAACTCACCATGTATATGTAACCAAAAGTAATACCAAATAGTAAACTTGTTATTGGTCCACCTAAAGTCATCCATGCCCATTTTTTCGAAAGGTTCGGTGTTACTATAGAAGGCGGTATTAACATTGCCACGCCTCCGAAGTACGCCCATAATTTATTTTCTCGAATACGTACTTTCCCCTTCTCTTTTTGAACAGTAATAGGCCCTACTGTCATAAATTTAAATGTCAAACCACCTATTATGCCGAATATGACATGTCCTAACTCATGAATGATTACCACTAACAGAAAAATCCCCAATAATGCCCATATATTCAACATTGTTTCTAATTTTCCAGTTCGGATCACTCCGTATAAAATGGACAGAATGAGCGCCACTGTTAGTGAACCAGCTGGTCTTCTTAAAATATCCACCTTTTTCTCCCCTTAATAAATCATTTTTCTCTGCATTTCATACATAAATTTTCCGAGATGCAATATCCAAATAAATGAGATTAAGCCAATTAATACAAAATCGATATCACTAGCCGCTGTATATATAACGGCAGCCCACCATACATATGCCAAGACTGTATTCGTAAATTCATATGCTTTATATCCAGCCTCATGCACAATGTGCTTTAATCCTTCATCTGCGTTTTTCGTCCACATTTTCATAGATTCCATATATGTTACACCTTGTTCAGGATATAGCTTGTTATAACGATTTTTTATTATGAGCCCGATAACCACTACAATAGTCAAACAGACAATAGATGCTACTAAATTCCACACTGCAAATGAAACATTTGTATCCTGCAACAGTGCACGTCTACATGTAATAACTGCATATACAAACCATGCCTGCGTAACTATATCACCTACACGTAAATATATACTTATAATGCCTAATTTTCTGCCTTGTACGCTCTCTTCTTCATCGCGTGCCTCCGCTAACATACGTGTATTCTTCCAAGTGTAGTACATCATTAAGATTCCAAAAATAGTACATACACCTATAAATGTATTAGATGATAATTTTCTCGGTTCATCCGAGAGTAAATTTAAAGCTATATAAGATGTTAAAAAGCCACCCATCATACTTAATGCTATTTTCCCCACAAAATCAAATTGTTTTTTTCGTTTACTCTTCATCATCCTCTTCCCCCTCCATTAACGTAAATATTTCCTCCACCGGTACGTTGAAAATGTGTGCGATTTTTAGCGACAATACAATAGATGGTGCATAATCCCCGCGCTCAATTAAACTAATCGTTTGCCGTGATGATCCAATCGCTTTCCCTAAATCCCCTTGTGATAAACGATGCTTTGCTCGCAATTCCCTCACTCGATTTTGAAGCTTCATGTCTTCCCTCTTTTTCATTTATTTAATTAAAATTGTAAATAATATCCTTATTTTTGTCAATTATAATTGTCATTTTGACGTTAATAATTGACAATATAATCTATATAATTTTAAACAGATGAACTAACAAAATCTCATTACAATAGATTGGAATATAAAATAAAAAGGCAGTGCGTTTGCACTGCCTTCCTAAATTTTGACATAGAATGGATTTCATATTAACTTGCGTTTTGTAACAATACTCGTTTTAACTGTTTGCGGAAACGAATGCCTAACGTAACTGCCACAATCACAATCACTCCAAAAATAATTTTACCGATATGACCTTCTAGCACTCCAAAGATGTCATGTAAGTTTCCACCTAACCAATAACCACCGATTAAAAAGAATGATACCCAAAATAGAGCACCTGAGTAAATTGTAATTGCAAAGCGACGGAATGGTAAGTTAATAATTCCTGCAAAATATCCTGTAAAATGACGTACACCAGGAATAAAGAAGCCGATAAAAATAAGGAAATATCCATACTTATCAAACCACATTCTTGTTAAGTCAATTTTTCTTTGTGTTAAAAATACGTATTTCCCATACTTTTGAATAAAGGGCATACCTAATTTATTTCCTAAAAAGTATTGAATTGTCATTCCTAAACTTGTCCCAATAAAGGATAGGATAATTAAAATCGGTAAACTTAAATCGCCCTTCTGTGCTAAAAATCCCGCATATGCTAACGTTGGCTCTCCCGGAAACGGAAGTGCAATATATTCTAACAGCAGACCAACAAGTACAACATAGTACCCGTACTGCTGAAATAATTCATGAACCCATTCCATGTCATCTCTCCTTTCAATCACGTACAACTTCTTACTATTATTGTATAAAAAAATTGTCGAAATAACTATCACAATAGCTTACATTTTTATTACATTTTTGTAAGGCTCACACTAAAGTTTTCTGTTCATTATTTGCTGCTATCCATTATCGCTTTTCGATGTGCTAACAATTATATATCGTACGGAATAGAGCTATTAATATGCATTTTTTATCCAGTTTTTAACACTTAGAAATCACCTTATTTTGTTCTCAATAAAAAACCACCACAAACTCATACTAACTTCATATTAGCTTCATATACGTATTGTAAGATTATATCGGAATTTGTTGAAAAATTTAACTAATATATGACTAAGCATTAAATTGAATAAATATAAGTAGTTTTTCGAAATTGAAAAAAGGGTGAATAAGAAATGGAAGCTTATAAAATGCACGATTTTATTAATACAAATGTTGAATCTCATCAAAATGAAACCGTTTTTAATTTACACATATGTGAAACAAGTGAATTTGACGTAAGTTTAACAAAATCTACAACACTGTCTTTTATCGTTTCAAAAAAGAACATTAAGATTGTTACGAAAAAATGGATTAATTCAAATCAAGAAAGCATGATTGGTAAAAGTTACATCATTCCAACGAAAGCTTTCCACTACTTCTTACCAATTATTTCTGAAACTGAAGATGAGCTAAATATTCAAGTTCAAAGTTTTGGACTACATGGTGAACTTTTACTAAATGAAAGATTACTTATTGATAAAAACAACAAACAAAATCCAAAGATTACTACCTTCTTTGAAACATTAGATGAAAATGTAAATAAAGTATTACGAGGATTGCAAATTCATTGTATGTAAGACTATTACAATAGCAAAAAGGAGAATATAATGAAAAAACTATTATTAAGCGCACTATTATCATTAGGATTTTTAACTATTCCATTCACAAATGCTGAGGCAGCTACAACAAACGATCAGCTTATCGTGAATACGCAGTTAAATAAAATGGATTATTATCAAAACGGACAATTTATAAAGAGTTTTACTGTCGCTACTGGAAAAGCAGCCACACCTACGCCTAAAGGTACTTTTCAAATCGTTAATAAAATTAAAAACCGTCCTTACTATACAGGAAAAATTAAAGGCGGCGATCCACGTAATCCACTTGGTGACCGTTGGCTCGGACTAAACATGGCAGGAACTTACGGAACAACTTATGCGATCCATGGTACTAACAATAATCAAGCAATCGGCAAATGGACAACACTTGGTTGTATTCGTATGTATAACAATGATATACACTGGTTATTTGAGCGTATTCAGCAGCAAGCTACCGTCACTGTAAAATAACCTAAAAACAAGATTTATGTGTAGCCAAGAATTTTATATCTTGGCTTATTTTATTTATTCATTTACAGTAGCAAAACAACTGTATTTACATATATAATAAGAATAGGTTTCGTTAAACAACATCAAAACATTGATAAACATGGATATTAAAATTATACAGTTATAATATTTTATAAATTTTACAATACATACTATAATAGAACTAATGTAATTCTGAAATATTCAGTTTCTCTAAACCATTCCCCTTGCTACTTTCATGATGACTTTATAGCGGGGGCTTATTATATGTATAAACAATTTGAGTTATCCAAAAAATGATGAATTCGAATATTGCAGTAAAAAGCGTTATTTAGGAGGTGTTACTATGACGCATATACTGGTGATTGAAGACAACCCAGATATACAAGAACTGATTCGGGAATTTCTAATGGCACAAAACTTTACTGTTGATGTCGTTGGCGCTGGAACAGAAGGTATTCTTCTTTTCCAAAAAAATTCATACGATCTTGTCCTCCTTGATGTGATGTTACCAGATATAGATGGCTATAGTATTTGTAAAATTATGCGAGGACAATCTGATGTACCGATCATTATGTTAACAGGCTTACATAATGAAGAAAGTGAAATTAAAGGATTTGAGTTAGGTATTGATGACTATATTACGAAACCGTTCCATTACACCGTATTTATTAAACGTGTAGAGGCTGTATTAAGAAGGGCAGCAACGAAGGAAGCAGAAGCTGCAACTATACTACAATTCCATGAATTGATGTTAAATTCTACAGCCTATGCCGCTTATGTTCATGGTAATCAAATTGAATTAACAACAAAAGAATTTGAAATTTTATATACTTTACTGCAAAATCGGGGAAAAGTATTATCAAGAAGTGATTTGCTGAATAAGGTATGGGGCTATGAACATTATGGTGATGTAAGAGTTATAGATACACATATTAAAAACTTAAGAAAAAAATTAGGGATTCCTTATATTAAAACGGTGAAAGGCATTGGCTACAAAATCGAATCGTAGTACAGACAACATCACCAAAAATATTTTCATCAAAACCTTATTATTTTGTATTCTTTTATCACTTTGTCTTTATCAAATTATTTATTTTCTAGCTTCAAACTACGATAAAGAACGTTTTGCAAAAGAAAATGGAGCGCTTTCTACAGAACAAGCGGATTCAGACAAACAAAACGACCAAAGTAAAACGAATCAAAGTAAGGCTGTTTCAGAGAGTACGATTTCCAATTTCCAATCTTCTATTATAGATTATAATGCACTCTCTACAGCCATAAATCACCTTTTGCAGCCTAGCCAAACTGTAAAAGCAAAAGAACATACCCAAAATATTGCGGGGAAAAACAGCACTTCTACTCCACTTACAGAAACGGAAAAGCAAGTCGCTACTAATGATGCCTTACATAAACAAAATGCAGCAAATAACACAAATGATACACAAGATTATCCAAAATTAGCAGATGCACTGCAGCAATTAGCTCCACATATTGGTGCGACAATGCTTGCATTATCTTTACTCGGATCTTTAATTTATACAAAACTAATTGCCAAACCTTTTCAATTTATGAGCGATGCTTTAAAAGATATTATGAATCTTGATTTCTCAGATAAAAAGCTACTTAACAAAAATACAGACCAAACCGATTTTAATTTACAAGTAGCTGCTTCACAGGTCCCAAATATTTTGAAGAATTTACATGCAAGCAATCAAGATTTAAGAAATGAACTCAAAAAGGAACAACAATTAGAACAATCTCGTAAAGAATTTATGTCTATGATTTCCCATGAATTAAAAACACCAATCGCAGCCGTTATGGGACAACTAGATGGCATGATTCACGGAATTGGAGCTTATAAAGATAGAGATAAATATTTAAAACGTTCCTATGAAATGATGCAAGACATTAACATATTAACGGAAAAAATGTCGGAATTATCCAAAATACAAAACCCTCAATTTAAACCTGATTTAAAAGTTATCTCATTAACTAATATTATTGAGGATGTTATGAAGAAAGTAGATTACTTTGTATCTGTAAAGCAATTAAATGTTCAATCTAACATTAAGCAAGATGTAAAAATTTTAGCTGATCCTAAATTTATTCAAACTGCTATTTTTAACATTATTTCAAATGCAATTCATTACACGATTGACCATCAGCATGTATATATAAAGCTTTATGAAAAGCCAAACGGTTATGCATTAGAAGTATTAAATACAGGTTCACAAATTGATGAGGATAAACTCGCCCATTTATTCGAGCCATTCTATCGCGCAAACCCTGGCAAACACGGATTAGTACAAGGTAGTGGTCTTGGGCTATATATTGTAAAACAAATATTAGATAAACATCAGTTTCCTTATGGGATACAAAACACACCTCAAGGTGTAAAATGTTCTATTGTATTCCCAAAAGCAATGTAAAAAACCTACTACAATTTCATACCCCAAATTCATACTTCGTATGAATGGCGGAATTTTGTAGAGTATCTTACTCTGTTTCGTTCGCCCGTTATCCTTATTTGGATAGCGGGCGTTTTTTATTATTTAAAAGGAGGATCTTCATGGAGAAATTTAAGTATTCATTACTTGTTTTATTCGGAGCTTGTAGCTACGGCGTACTTTCAACTATTTTCAAACTCGGATTCATTGATGGATTTTCAGCACATCAACTATTAGGGGGACAATATGTCTTCGGATGGATCGGGCTTCTTCTGCTCGTTCTTTTCGTTTCACGTCATAAAGTAACAAAAAAGCAATTCTTTTCCTTACTAACAGTTGGCACAACAATGAGTATGACTGGTATCTTCTACGCTATTTCTGTAGAAGAACTACCAGCATCTATCGCTGTTGTCCTACTCTTCCAGTTCACATGGATTGGTGTCGTTATAGAAGCAATCGCTAATCGAACATTACCAAGCCGTGAGAAAGTTATATCCATCATTATTTTATTTACTGGAACATTGTTTGCAGGCGGTGTCTTTGAAGGTCTCGGACAAAACTTTTCCACGAAAGGTATTATCTTTGGTCTATTAGCCGCTATCTCTTTTTCATTTTACGTTTTTGCAAGCGGGCGTGTTGCTACAGAAGTACCACCTTATACGAAAAGCTTTCTTATGACAACAAGTGCTACTCTTATCGTATGCCTATTCTTCCCGCCAACCTTTTTAACGGATGGTGCCTTGCAAGCCGGTCTTTGGAAATACGCTTTCTTCCTCGGATTGTTCGGTGTTGTCGTACCTGTCATTTGTTTTTCAATTGGCGTACCGAAAGTAGGAACAGGACTTAGTACAATACTAGGAGCAGCTGAATTACCAACGGCCATTATCGCTTCTATTACACTTGTACATGAAGTCGTAACCTTCATGCAGTGGATTGGGATACTCTTTATACTACTTGGAATTTTTACTCCTCAGCTGCTTACGGCTAGGAAAGAAAAGAAACATAGTAGCGTGCATAGTGCGTAACAAAAGACCTTTCATGTATTTGAAAGGTCTTTTTCTCTATCTCACTTTACCGCTCCATATAGCTTTTCTATTTCATGCTCAATTTGTTTTACATCGATTCGTTCAAATAGTGGCTGTACACTATCAATTCTATTCGGCAACGTATTTTGAGGTTCCCAATTTCGGTTCACAATCGATAATGTATTTCTAACTCTTTCACTTGAGAATGGTAAAAACGGTTCAAGGAGATTTGCAAAATTAGCGATAAGATACACACAGTTATAAATCGTTTCTTCGCATGAAACTGGATCATCTTCCCTTTGTTTCCAAGGCTGCCTCCCATCAAAGTATTTATTTGCAAAACGTACTGCATCAAATATTGTTTCTAGCGCCACCTTAAATTTAGTTTGCTCAATTGATTCTCCTACATATATATATAATCCTTCTATCTTCTCTTTCAGCTCTTCATTAATAATTCCATTGGGTACAATACCATCATAATACTTTTCAATAAACTTTAATGTCCGGTTCACAAAGTTTCCGTATGCACCTAACAATTCACTATTATGACTGTAAATGAATTCACGCCATGAAAAATCAGTATCACGATTTTCTGGTGCGTTTACTGTTAAAAAGTAACGAATAGAATCTGGATTGTAGCGTTCTAATATGTCAGGCACCCATACTGCCCAGTTTTTACTTGTAGATAACTTTCTTTTTTCAACTGTTAAATATTCATTTGAAACGATATGACGAGGAATTGCTCCTTCTCCTATTCCAAGCAATACTGCTGGCCAAATGATGGAATGAAACGGAATATTATCCTTTCCGTGCACATAATATGTTTTCGCTTCTCTATCCCAAAACTCTTGATCATCTTTCCCTGTTTCTTCAGCCCAATGTTTACTCGCCGAATAATATCCTGTCACTGCTTCAATCCATACGTAAATTTTCTTATCTTCATACCCTTCTACTGGAATTGGTACCCCGATTGGTAAATCACGTGATACGGCCCTATCTAGTAATCCTTCCTTAACATATCTCTCTGTTAGTTGAATCGCATTGTCGCGCCATGTTCCTGTTTGTTTTGCGATTTCTACAGCCCTTTTAATTTGCTCCTGAAATGTATGCAATGCGAAATAGAAATGCTCTGTTTCCTGTATCGATGGCTTACTACCGCATAACTTACATTTCTTTTCTAACAAATCGAGTGGATCTAAAATAGCTGAACACGCATCACATTGATCTCCTCTTGCTGCTTCATGGCAATGTGGACAAATGCCTTCTACATAACGATCAGGTAAAAACTGCGTACACGCTTCGCAATACGCTTGTTCCACTGTCCTTTTATAAATATAATCTTCTTCTAATAAACGTAAAAAAACTTTTTGAACAGTTTTATGATGGTGCTCGCTATCTGTACGTGTATAGCAATCATAAGTAAAACCGAGGCTACGAAAACATCGCTGGAATTCTTCATGATACTTATCAGCAATTTCCTTCGCCGTCACATCTTCTTGTTTTGCCCTAATTGCAATAGGTGTTCCATTACAATCACTTCCCGAAACATACAACACGTTCTCACCTTTTACCCGGTAATAACGTGCTAAAATATCTCCAGGTAACAAACTCGCAATATGTCCAAGATGTAGCGAACCATTTGCATACGGCCAAGCGCCTCCAATAAAAATACTCATCTTACATTCCTCCTTTTAAATATAAAAAAGCCCCACCCTTATCTTAAAAAAGATAAGGGCGGGGCTGTATAAACAGTCGCGGTACCACCTTATTTCGCCAATTACTCACATAATTAACCTTAACAAGTACGGAGCTATATGCTCTTATACTGTGGTTTTGATAACGAGTACCAACTCTCGTCGCCGCCTACTATTATCATTTGATAAGTTCAGGACGAAGCTCAAAGGCCATTGTTCAAATGAATATTCTTGCTTCTTCTCAGCTACCGAAGCTCTCTGGACAGAATGATTTCATTCTACTTTTCCTTTTCAACGCTTTTATATATAACACGTATTTTACGACTTAATTGCAGAAAAATCAAACTTAAATTCAAAAAGAAAAGGAAATTCCATCCCCCTGCCGAATAACTATACGTTCACAAAAGGAGTGATACGATTGAATCAAAAACAACTAAGCACACGTAATGAAAAAAGCTGGAATGCAGCTGCTTATGAAGCTTGGACGAATCGCCACGGGGCGCCAGCCGATTATGCGAAAAAGCTTATGGCAGATCCCATGCGCGAAGTAAATCACTATTTACCTTACATACAATCCCCAAAAGGAAAACGTATTATTAATTTACTCGGGTCAAAAGGGAATAAGGCTGTTGCTCTCGCTCTTTTAGGAGCTGACGTAACAGTTGTTGATATTTCAGCAAGTAATGCAAAATATGCAAATGAACTTGCTGAAGCAGCCGGTGTCTCTATCCAGTATGTCGTATCTGATGTATTAAATGTACAGCTCTCCGAATCATTTGATATCGTATTGCTGGAACTTGGTGTACTCCATTACTTTCTAGATTTAAAACCACTCTTTCAAAAAATTGCTACCTTACTTAAAGGAAATGGAATGCTTATCCTTCGTGACTATCATCCTGTTTACACGAAATTATTAGGAGTAGACCACCCATCATTTCGGGCTAACGGAAATTATTTCGATGAAGAATTAATTGAAGATGATGTTGCTTATAGCATCCTTCTTACAGAAGCGCAGAAAGAATCATTACCTAAAACAACCATCCGTCGCTGGACGCTAGGAGAAATTATTACAACACTTGCGGAAGAACATTTTAAAATTGAAAAATTAGTTGAAGAACAAGGGTCTCATCAAAGGTGGGTCTTCCCTTCTACTGCACCGGAAGAAATTGAAGATCGTGTGCCTGGTTTATATACATTAATTGCGACAGCATGCAAAAAAGGATCCCTTCACGGATAGGATCCTTTTTGCATGCTCACGCATATAAGTTGAGGTTGGAGATTACCATAATTCTGTAGAATAGGACACAAGATATTTCAACATTTCGTCTCTGACTTACGTCGTCAAAAAGGGGTATGACCAACATAACGAAGATTAATGCTCATAGTTGATACTGATAATCGTTATCAACTAATTAGAAGTATACATGATGTTATTTCAAATTACAATAGCATTTCTACTTTTTATTTATGAATTTTTTGATATACAAATGTATACATTTTAAGAACATTTACTCATATCAATCTGCCATCTTCCATTATCTGCTATAATTTTCATTGAACAGATTAAAAACTTCATAATGATGTTTTTATTAATTTCGTTCTTAATATTTATAAATCATAATAAATAGTTTTTAAAGGTAGGGGTAACGATGAAATATGTTAGTATTCGAAAAAAACTACTGTTCACACTCTTAAGCATTTCTTCTTTATTTAGTATTGCTCTTATTGTTATTCTTTCATTCGCTATGAACCAAGCAAGCGAAATTGAAACGTTAAAAAATGATGTATCAAAACGAGCAACAATTTTAAAAGAACGGGGCGATTGGTTCCAAGCACAAGTAGCCGGCTTACAAGAATATTTACTCTCTCATGATCAAAAAGGATTAGATAAGTTCAACCGAGAAGGAAAAAAACTAGCTGATACTAGAGAAAAAGTAACAAGTGATAAAAAACTTCCAGAAGGAATGAAAGAAGCGATTTTAATGGGAGGAAAATGGCGAAGCGTCATAGATAATGAAGTCCTCCCTCTCGCTAGCGAAGGAAAATGGGACGAAGCATCCAAAATCGCTTTAGCTCAAACCGATTATGTAAACGATCTTTTAGGTAGATTTACGAAATATGCAAATGCAGAAAATGATAAACGTGACGCATTAATTGCTGACGTAGAGTCTTCTTCATCTCTTATTCAATATATTATTTTCTTCTCTCTCATTACATGTACGTTAACATCTATTTTATTAGCATGGTGGTTCTCTGGTAAACTCGTTAAACCGATACGACAAATTGATGAGAAATTAAAAGAATTAGCTTCTCAAGACGGCGATTTAACTGCTAGATTACACGTAACGAGTAAAGATGAAATTGGTGATATCGCCAATTCCTTTAATCACATGCTCGCTAACTTACAACGTATCATAAAACAAGTGCAACAAACATCAACAAGTGTAAAAGAAGCGTCTGAAAATGTGTTTATCGAAACCACTGCTTCTATGGAAAATACAGCAAAAACCGAAGAAACTATGAATGCTCTTGCGTATAATATTCGTTCACAAGTTTCAAGCATCGAAGAAAGTTCAACTGCAATGGACGATATGACAACGAGTGTTCAGCGTATTGCAGAATCTGCCTCCTCTGTTGCTAGCCTAGCTGTTACAACTTCAGAAAAAGCAGATGGTGGGAATAAAGTCATTGAGAAATCTATTACACAAATGCATACAATTAACGAAGCTGTTAACGCTACATCACAAGTAGTAGAGCGACTCATTACACATACGAATCATATTGATACTGCACTTCAATCCATTTCTAATATCGCGGAACAAACGAATTTACTCGCTTTAAATGCTTCAATTGAAGCAGCACGTGCTGGCGAACATGGAAAAGGATTCGCCGTTGTTGCCGATGAAGTACGAAAACTTGCTGAACAATCTCAGCTAGCAGCAACTGATATTAACCATTTACTTCATCAAATTCAAGCTGACACAAAAATAGCAAATGAAATGATGACACAAGGTCAATCAGAAGCTTCTGAAGGAATTACAGTCATTCGTACCGCTGGATCTTCATTCTCGGAAATTGTTAACCACATTAACAAAGTCTCTACACAAATGCAAGAAATGTCTGCAACTGCTGAAGAAATGGCCGCAAGTTCAGAAGAAATGAATGCAGCTTTAAATAACATCGCCTCTATTTCAAATGAAGTTGCCGCCGAAACATCACAAACAGCAACTTCGGCTGGTGACCAAGTAAATAAAATGAGTGTCGTTGCTAAAAAAGCTTCTGAAATGAAAACGACCGTACAAGAACTTGAAGTTCTCGTTTCTCATTTCAAAACAAACGTTTAAAGCGAAACTTTCATTTATACTTCTAGGACCTACAAACTATTAAAAAGAGGGATTTACAATCTCTCTTTTTTTACTTTAAAATATCTCTTTCTATCTCTCATTCCGTCTGCTATAATTCCTAGAGGAAAGCTTTATTCCAGAAGGAGTAAAGCTTTCTTTCGATTTTTTACATTAATTAATTCTAATACTAAGATTTCACAAAGGAGGCTTTTTATCATATGAATTTTATTAGCATTCGAAAAAAACTAATGTTCATGATGGGAACGATTTGCGCTTTATTTGGAATCGCCTTAGCTTTTATTTTATTTTTTGCTATTGACCAATCTCATAAAGCTGAAGCTTTACAAAAAGAAATTTCTCCCCTTGCAACAGAATTGAAAGAACGTGGAGACGCTTATCAGGTACAACTTTCTGCTTTAAGAGGTTATTTATTACAACATGATCAAGTCGAATTAGACAAGTTTAATGAGATGAGTAAACGTCTGGAGGATTCAAAAGATAAACTTCTTTCTAATCCAAATCTTTCTCAATCCGTGAAAGATACAATGGAATCAGGATCGACTTGGAGAAAATTTATTGAAGAAAAAGTTTTCACTCTTGCAAAAGAACAAAAGTGGGAAGAGGCTCTACAAGTAGCTTATGCAGAAAATGGTGCCGTTTATAAAGTAATTGGTGACTTCACAAATTATAGTAATGAACAAGCCAAGTTACGTGACGAATCTATCAAAAAAATTGATCAATCTTCACTACAAATTGAATATGTTATCTTCTTATCACTTGTTATTTGTATTATCGTAGCTATCATTCTTGCATGGTGGTTCTCTGGTAAACTTGTAAAACCAATTCAACAAATTGATAATAAGCTAAAAGAATTATCATCTCAAGAAGGTGACTTAACAGCTCGCCTACAAGTAAATAGCAATGATGAAATTGGTACGATCGCAACATCCTTTAATAAAATGTTAGAAAACCTACAACATATCATCAATCGTGTGCAAAAAACATCTGTGGAAGTACAAAACGCTTCTGAAAATATGCTAGAAAAGACGAATATATCACGCGAGGCAACAATAAAAGTTCAAAGCTCGATGTCCAACTTAAATGCGAGTATTCAATCTCAAGCCTCTAGCATGGAAGAAAGCTCAACGGCAATGGACGATATGGCAGTGAGTGTTCAGCGCATTGCTGAATCTGCCACATCTGTAACTGAGCTTGCTGTAGTTACATCTGAACAAGCTAACGACGGAAGTACTGTTATTCAAAAATCTGTTTCACAAATGACAACGATACACGACGCGGTAAATGCTACGTCAGAAGTAGTCGAACGTCTAATCACTCACACAAAATATATTGATACAGCTGTACAATCTATTTCTAATATCGCAGAGCAAACAAACTTACTTGCTTTAAATGCATCTATCGAAGCAGCTCGTGCCGGCGAACAAGGAAAAGGCTTCGCTGTCGTAGCTGACGAAGTTCGAAAACTTGCTGAACAATCTAAAACAGCGGCAACAGATATTAACCAATTACTACATCAAATTCAACAAGATACTGAAACTGCGAGTTCTATGATGTCCCAAGGCCGTTCTGAGGCATTTGAAGGCATTCATGTCATTCGTGAAGCTGGCAATTCTTTCACAACGATTGTGGAACAAGTAAATAAAGTATCTACTCAAATGCAAGACATCTCAGCAACTGCTGAAGAAATGGCTGCAAGCGCTGAAGAAATGAACGCTTCACTGAATAACATCGCTTCTATTTCAACTGAAGTATCTAGTGAAACAGCAGCAACAGCACAATCTGCTGAGCAAAAGGTCATTACTATGAATGAGATGACTGTAACCGCTAGACAAATGAAACAAACAGTTGAAGAATTAGATCAACTCGTATCTCATTTCAAAACTGAATAGCTCAAAAAAATATCCCTCTTCCAAAAGGGATATTTTTTTGAGCTCATTTCCTGCACATTATACACATTTCCGTTATAATGAGAATCGATATCATAAATGTGTAGGAGGTGCTATTTATGTCTCAAGAAGCATTTGAAAATAAATTATATGCCAATTTAGAAGCTGTTATTGATCCTGAACTAGGTGTTGATATTGTTAATCTTGGATTAGTTTATGACGTTACAGCAGATGAAAATAATAATGCTGTCATTACGATGACGATGACTTCTATCGGTTGTCCAATGGCTGGGCAAATTGTATCAGACGTTAAAAAAGTATTATCAACGAACGTACCTGAAGTCAATGAAATAGAAGTAAATGTCGTTTGGAATCCGCCCTGGTCTAAAGAACGCATGTCACGTATGGCGAAAATCGCATTAGGTATTCGCGACTAAATAAAGAAAGACCTGACATCCTAGTCAGGTCTTTTTCTCTTATTATTTTACGCCTACTGCATCATAAGCTTTCGTTACAGCTTGTACAGCTTTAGAGTTTTTACCATATAAATCTTCAGCTGACTGAAGAGCAGCTTGACGCATCATCTTAAAGTCAGAGTTTGCAGTTAAATATTTCGTAAGAGCACGGTAATAAATTTTTTCTGTCGCTTCACGGCCTACTCCAGCTACTTTCACGCCGTAATGCTCTCCGCCATCAGATACTAAATATGCAGCTTTATTGTTAATACTACTGTTAATATGAACGCCGCCATTATCAGCTGTTCCAGTGTAGCGTTTATTGTAATGATCTGGGTAACCTTCGCCTGGTTTTAATGGATTTGGAATAGATGCTGGATCTTTCAGAGAACGAAGTGCATCACCAGGTTTTCCAGGTGTATAAATGTCAGCACCTAAATCCCAGCTCTTCTTCTCAACCATGACACCCATAATATCAGATAACGATTCATTTAACGCGCCTGACTCATTTTTATAAACAAGGTTTGCTGTATGTTCAGTTACAGCATGCGTTAATTCATGACCGATAACATCTAGTCCAGCAGATAATGGAATGAATGTTTTTCCATCGCCATCACCATACATCATTTGCACACCATTCCAAGCTGCGTTATTCCAGCTTTCTCCGACGTGAACAGTAGAAATCAGCTTCGCACCTTTATCATCGAAAGAGTTACGATTAAATGTCTTTTTGTAGTAATCGTATACTTTTCCTGCATTTACATGCGCATCAACTGCAGCCTTATCTTCGAAGAACTTAGATTTACTCTCAACCTCTTCTCCTGTATATCCAAGCCATTGTGAGAATAAGTTAAACAAGTTTTCATCCATATTTTCTGCATCAAATGTGTGAACACCTTGTCCTCGTTTACCATCAAATAAGTTGAACGCTCCTGTTTTCTCATCTTGAGCAATTTCAAATGATTGTCTATCACCTAATACTCCGTAACCAAATCCTGTAATGTGATCTACAGCGTTATATTTCTCAATCACATTTCCATTCGTTGCATCAACAAAATAATGCCAATAGCCTGGAGCTGGTTTTGAAATCGATGCCTTAACTAGATATGCAAGATAGTAGTTTCCATCTTTTTCATACACAAATAAATCTTTTTTCACACCGTCATAATTCTTTACTTTACCAACTTCTTTTTCAATATCTGCCTTTGCAATCGTTTCTGCTTGCTCTGCGCTAATATTTGCAAACGCAGGAATATTTTTATCATCTAAATTCGGAATAACTTGTCCGAAGAATGCTTTTACATTATTTTCTTTATCTAATGTAACAGTTTGATCTGAACCATACACAGGAATATTATTATGTTTTTCAACTAACTTCACATGTGTCGTACCAGATTCAGCATCTTTTTCCTCCCCAACGACATTGAAGTGTTTGTCAATATTTCCTGCTAATTTAAACATATCTTTCTTACTCTCTAAATATTGAAAGACCGTCTCTTTTTTATCTAGTCCTTCCGGTGCTTTCCATTCTTCACCTATGTATGCAGGTGTTTTAAATTCTTGATGATATTGAATTTTTTGTTCTTCCGCTTTCGTTGTCGTTGCTCCAAATGTTCCAAATCCCCCGGCTATAACAGTTAACGCTAATGCTGATGAAATGACTTGCTTTTTCACTATAACATTCCCCATTCCCATAAAGATTTTTGACACTTTTATACAATTCTTATTTTCTGGGCTAATACCTTTTTCTAAATATTGAGAAAGTTTTTTCTGACAATTCCGCTCAAAAAAAAAAGGACATCCATTCGATGTCCTCTTTTCCATAAACGTTCTATTATTTTTTCAATTCAATTGCTAAATAGTGTGATTGCTCTTTCGCTTGAATATGAATATCTTCTTCTACTGCTTCTGCTGCATCACGCATAACAAGATTTTCACCATTTATTACACTACTCCCTTCAATTTGTACAAGGTACAATTGACGGCCTTCTTGCACCGGGAAATGAATTTCTTTTCCAGCATCTAACGATAAAGAATATAAATTCGCATCTTGGTGAATACGAATTGGTGCCTCTCCTTCTACTGGAGATACCATATGGAACCATTCATTTTCACGCTTGCTCCAATCAAATGTAAACTCACCATAGTTTGGTTTATGATCCGCACGATCTGGTAAAATCCAAATTTGTAATAAACGTAGTGTTTCATTTCCTAAATTATGCTCGCTATGAAATACACCTGTGCCAGCACTCATATATTGAACATGTCCTCGCTCAATTGTTCCGCGATTCCCCATGCTATCCTCATGTGTTAAAGCACCATCTACAACGTACGAAATGATTTCCATATCGCGGTGCGGATGCATATCAAAACCAGTTTGTGCCGCTACTAAGTCATCATTAATTACACGCAATGCTCCAAAGTTCATGTTATTCGGGTTATAGTAATTCGCAAAGGAAAAATGAAAATGTGTATTTAACCAACCATGATTTGCTCTTCCCATATTTTTATGGTCAACTTTTCTAAACATATCCTTCACCTCATATTATCTCGAATTCAAGATTTATTTTTAAAATTTTTCTCACTGTAATTTTTTTAGTAATTGTAATAATTGATGTTGTTCTTCTACATTTAAATTTTGAAACTGCTCCGCTTGGAACGTTTCTTGAGGCGGGACGATTTCTTCATATAAAGCTTTTCCCTTTTCTGTTAACGAAATATATTTTGTAGTACCTTCTTGTTCACGATGAATCCACTCCAGCTGCTCCATTTTATTTAATAGCTGCGTGATATTTCCCTTCGTAACAAATAGTTTATTTCCGAGCTCTTGCTGCGTTAGACGATTATGTCCTCCAACTTGAGCTAGTACATCAAACTGAGCGGCAGATACATTCCATTCTTTCAAATGCTGATTCGTCTCACGAATACTTTTGTTATAAAAACGTGATAAACGAAACCATAATAGTAATCCGAGTCTATCTTCTGTCTTCATTCTATCACCTCGCTCATTTCATACCATTAGTTTAGAACTAAACTTTATAAAAGTCAATCACTTACTTTTAGTAATCAATAAAGAAAGCACAGTGCCATTTCTCCACTATGCTTTACATTAACTTTCTATTTTTATATTCATCTAACTTCCTCTCCGCGAACTTTCTCGCATCTTTCTCAATCCATCTATCTTCGTACACTTCACTTCCAACATACAATACTTCTCTCTTATGCTGCATCGCATGACGAAACTCATGCAGTAGTGTTTTGAGCACCTGCTCATACTCTTCCCACATACAAACAAAAATTAATTGTTTTTCTTTATGATAAAAACCACCTACTGGGAATAAGAATTCCTCTTCTTCTTCTCCTAATGATAGAAGCACATGATTCGCATCACACGTATCACAAAAAACAACTGGTGTTTTACATACTTCAATCAGTGAAAACAAATCATCTCTAAGCCTTTTGACATCCCAAGGAAGCTCCGAATCCAACACATACCAATTCTCAACTTGTTGATATACATTTTGAAACTGGAGTTCCATTTCTCTATAATCCCCTTTCCAAACTCCCTTTTCCTATATGTATGCCACAATATGTAAAATATTAAACCTACTCTTTCCCCTTTCGAAAAATGACAATAAAAAAAGAATCTATGTCAGCATAGATTCTTTTTACGTAATCACTTTTTTTTCATCACTTTTTTTAATACAAAGTAACCAATTGCACAAACAATAGCTGCAAGTGCAAAGTATTTCACATATGGCCCAGCTACTTTATTAATACTTTCCCACTCTGTTCCTAATTTAAAACCTAAATATACAAATACAATTGACCATGGAATAACAGCTAATGTAGTTAACGTAATAAACTTAGCATGTGACATTTTCGCAATACCCGCTGGTATCGAAATAGCATGACGCACAACAGGAATAAAACGCGCTGTAAAAATAACGCCAGTTCCGTAACGATTAAACCAATCTTCAGCATAATCAATATGTTTCTTTTGAATTAAAATATATTTTCCATATCGCTCAAGGACGGGTCTTCCTCCGTACCGACCGATCCAATAAATGAATAGTTGTGCGATTACACCACCAATTGTACCGAACGCGACAGCGCCCCAAAACGTAATGCTTCCTGTTGATACTAAATAACCTGCATAAGACAATACAATTTCACTCGGAATAACCTCTAACATCAATCCAAGCATAATTCCCCAATAACCAAGTCCTTCTAGAAAAACTAAAACGGAATGAATCAACTCTCCTAACATCATGTACCTCTCTTTACTGTTTTCATTGCAAAAAATAAAAGTACAAGCAGTAAATATCTTGTACTTTTATTTTTTTAAAATTAGTTAGTCTTCGTATCCCACTTAAAGATTTTATTTAAAAATTTATATACATTCTTTGACTCTTTCGTCAGAAGTGGACCTAAGATGGATAGTATAAGCACGTATAGTGCCGAGAATGGTTTCAAGACTGACATTAAACCACCGGCGATGCCGATATTGGCCATAATGATGGAGAATTCTCCTCTTGAAACGATTGTTAATCCAATATTTGTTGACGCTTTATGAGATAATCCAGCTTGTCGCCCTGCAATCATTCCTGCAACAAAGTTTCCGATGATTGTAAGAAGGACAGCACCTAACGTTAACCATATCGCTCCGCCTAATGAAAACGGATCAATGCTTAATCCGAAACTGAAGAAGAAAATAGCTCCGAAAAAGTCTCTAAATGGAACAACGAGATGCTCAATTCTGTCACTATGCTCTGTCTCAGAGAAAACTAATCCTAAAAGAAGTGCTCCAATTGCTTCGGCAACGTGAATTGTTTCCGAGAAACCTGCAATAAAGAATAACGAAGCAAATACTACAATAATGAAAATTTCATCTGAACTAATATTGAGCAATTTATTTAATAACGGCGTCGCCTTTCTAGCTACAATAAAGAAGAGAAGCATGTATCCTAAAGCGATTCCAATTGAAGTAAGGGCACCTAAGAATGAAGCATGATCCCCAAGAACTAAGCCTGAAACGACTGATAAATATACAGCAAGGAATATATCTTCAAACATAATAATTCCTAAAATTAATTCGGTTTCATTATTACCAGTTCTTCTTAAATCCACTAACACTTTAGCAACGATAGCACTAGAAGAAATCGTAATAATACCCGCAATAATTAAGATTTCTAGTAAAGGGAATCCCATTATAAATCCGTATAATAATCCAAGTGAAAAGTTAATTAAAATATAGATTGTTCCGCCAATCGCAATAGAACGTCCAGATTTAATTAGTTTTTTCATCGAGAACTCTAGTCCTAGGTAGAACAGAAGGAACAGAACGCCAATCCGTCCAAGGAAGGAAATTACACTTGCACTTTCAATAAATTTGAGATCGATAACACCTATTGTCGGTGCGTGCGGTCCTACTAACATCCCAAGAACAATTAGAAAAGGAATTACTGAGAATTTAAACTTTCCAGCAATTACCGCCGCAATTGCCACTAAAACTAAAGCTGTACCAACTTCAAAAATTAACGTATCCATCTAGTCAGTCCCCCTATTCGAAAGTAACTCATTAATAATTTTTTTAATTTCTTCTCTCTCACCTGAAACTACAAGCATATCGCCTTCTTCAATTACCGTTTCTGGTCCTGGATTGAATAGCTTTTTCATATTCTTTTTCATAACTGCAATAATCGTTACGCTATATGTTTTTCTTATTTCAAGGTCGCCAATTGTTTTTCCGATTGCCGGAGCTGCATTCTCCACTTTAAACCACTCAATTGCTAAACCTTCAAAGACCATCTCAACATTTTCTAATGCTCTAGGTTTGTATACCATTCCACCTAATATTGCTGCAATTTGTCTCGCCTCTGAGTCACGTAATGAAATACTTGAGATGCTTTCTTCATGATCTGAATCAAAATGATACATTTCTCTACGCCCATCATCATGAATGACAATCACCATCTTTTCGTTACCTTTCGTAACGATTTGAAATTTATAACCAATACCCGGAAGTTCACTTTCTCTAATATTCATATTTAGCTCCTCCATAACTTCTTTATTTTAATTTTCTGTTTTTCTGTCTTTTGTTCATCCAATCAATTTTAGAAATTCTAACCATTCAGGATACCTATGACTTGGAAATCTTTTATTGTAATAATAAGTGGCTCCTAAAAAGATACTTAAAGATGTAATGATAAAAAATATATTACTTCTCATTTTCAAACTCTTAAGGCTTATATTCAATAAAGTTTCTTCTTTCAAATTATCCCCTCTTTCTCGCTTTACATTTAGTTTTTTAAAATGTAAATAATTCTAAAAATATTACGATGTAACATAATCATAACACAAAATACGTTTATGTAACATAATTTTTTAGAAAAATTGATTCTCATATATTTTTTGCATATAATTTTCTTATTACGGAAAAAAGGAAGTGTATTATATGGTTGATATCTTTAGCAGATTCCTTGAGGTAACGAATAATATTTTATGGTCATATATTCTTATTGCAATGCTAATCGGCTTCGGTCTTTATTTCTCTTTCAAATTAAAATTCGTCCAAATTACTCATTTCGGTGAGATGGTCAGTTTAATTAGTAAAGGGTTTAATCGAAAAGAAAAAAAGAAAGATAGCATCTCTCCATTCCAAGCATTTTGCTTAAGTGCAGCGGCACGTATCGGTATCGGAAACTTAGCTGGTGTAGCATTAGCCATTTCAATGGGTGGACCCGGCGCAATATTTTGGATGTGGTTTATCGCTATCCTTGGAGCAGCTACTAGTTTCGTAGAATGTACGCTCGCGCAAATTTATAAAGTAAAAGATGGAAGCAGGTTCCGTGGTGGACCAGCATATTACATGGAAAAAGGATTAAACAAACGCTGGATGGGTGTTTGGTTTTCACTTCTTATTACAATTGCGTACGGATTAATTTTCAATTCTGTACAAGCAAATACAGTAACAATAGCGTTTGAAAATGCTTTTGGACTAGAGCGAACGATCGTAGGAGCTCTATTAGCTTTATTAGTTGCAGTTATTATTTTTGGTGGTATCAAGAGCATTTCACGTATTACAGAAATGATTGTTCCTCCAATGGCGATCATTTATATCGGTGTGGCTATTTTTGTCGTAATTAACAACTTCAATATGTTACCAAGCATTTTCACAGAAATATTTAACAGCGCATTTGGTTTAGACCAAGCTATCGCTGGTGGTATTGGAGCGGCAATCAAATTCGGAATTCAGCGCGGTTTATTCGCGACAGAAGCAGGTATGGGTAGCTCACCTAACGCAGCAGCAACATCAGATGTATCTCACCCTGTAAAACAAGGACTTGTTCAAGCATTAGGTGTTTTCGTAGATACATTCTTAGTATGTACATCAACAGCGTTTATCGTATTATGTTCTGGACTTTACAAAGGATCGAATTTAGAAGGTATTGAATTAACACAACGAGCATTAAGTTCACAAATTGGACCGTGGGCAAGCACTTTCTTAGCGATTATTATTTTCCTATTCGCTTTCAGTTCTTTACTAGGAAACTACTATTATGGTGAAACAAACATCGCATTCATTAAAGAAAGCAAAACATGGTTACTGATTTATCGTGTTGCAGTTGTCGGAATGGTGTTCTTCGGATCTATCGCTGCCCTTCAAACGGTTTGGAGTTTAGCTGATTTCTTTATGGGACTAATGGTATTCACAAACTTAATTGCCATCTCATTCCTTAGCAAGTTTGCATACGCAGCCTTAGTGGACTATATAAAGCAAAAGAAACAAGGAAAAGATCCTGTCTTCGTTGCAAGTTCTATCCCTGGCTTACAGAATACAGAGTGCTGGGATGGACAGGATATAGAAGAGAAGCAAAAGGCTGTATAATAATTAAAAGCAAAAGCAGCTCGTTTAGAACAAGAGCTATATATCAAACAAAATCCCTATTACTCCACAGTAATAGGGATTTTTATTTATAACAGTTCATAATTTGTTCAAATTAATTCCAGCAAAAGGGTTGATTTATACAAATTACTATATTATAATGATTATAAATTAGTAATTGATATAACATAACAACTCAAAAGGAGATTGATCATAATGAACAAACAAGTAATCGAAGTATTAAACAAACAAGTAGCAGACTGGAGCGTTTTATTCACAAAATTACACAACTTCCATTGGTACGTAAAAGGACCTCAATTCTTCACATTACACGAGAAATTCGAAGAACTTTACACAGAATCCGCTACTCACATCGACGAAATTGCAGAACGCATTTTAGCAATTGGCGGCAAACCAGTAGCAACAATGAAAGAATACTTAGAACTATCTTCTATTCAAGAAGCAGCATACGGCGAAACTGCAGAAGGAATGGTTGAATCAATCATGAAAGACTACGAAATGATGCTAGTCGAACTGAAAAAAGGCATGGAAATTGCTCAAAACTCTGATGACGAAATGACATCTGACCTACTACTAGGCATCTACACAGAACTAGAAAAACACGCTTGGATGCTACGCGCGTTCTTGAATCAATAATAGAACTAAAAGCGGAAGCGGCTTGTTCAGAATCGCAGGACATTGGAGCTCTCGACCTTGAAGCGCTTTTTGCTTCGAGCGAGAGAGCGAAATGACCGGAGATTCTAGCCGCTGGAGCTGGATATTAATAAAAGCGGAAGCGGCTTGTTCAGAATCGCAGGACATTGGAGCTCTCGACCTTGAAGCGCTTTTTGCTTCGAGCGAGAGAGCGAAATGACCGGAGATTCTAGCCGCTGGAGCTGGATATTAATTAAAGCGGAAGCGGCTTGTTCAGAATCGCAGGACATTGGAGCTCTCGACCTTGAAGCGCTTTTTGCTTCGAGCGAGAGAGCGAAATGACCGACTGTTCTAGTCACAGGAGCTGGATATCATTAAAAGCGGAAGCGGCTCGTTCAGAGTCGCTTTTTCTATGGAGTGGTCGCACATATCAGTACATGAAATTTATATCAGCGATTTTCCCAATATATCGACTTACCGACAAATCACGACAATATTAGCACCTCTCTCCTCTACTTTTATCAATATATTACAATCCCTTTTATGTTAAAATATAGGTAACACCTTTTAGTAAAATAGATCCAAAAGCTTTTCCATATTCATCATTTACTACTTAAATGGCGGGAGTGGTTCAGTTGAAAGACTACTTAATTAGAGCATTTTTTGCGTTAATAACAGTTGGGATTGTCTTACTTATAGCTAATATTTTCAATATACGTGTCGAGGTGAAAGACTATGCTTTCCTCGTTGTTGTAGCAATTGGTGGCGGCTGGGGTGGCTGGTACCTGTATAAGAAACAAAATAATAAAAGTGATAAAGGCATTCCGAAGTAATATGGAATGCCTTTTTGTATAATACACAATTAAGCTTAAATCACTAATAAAAGCCGTCCCCAAAAACATCATATAAACCCATACTCTATGGTAAATAAAAAAAATTCATTTTGAATATAGAAATAGTCCAAAATCTTGCATAACAGAGGTATGACCCATTTGCCGCAACATTGTGGCTATATTCCCACGGTGATATGCTCCGTGGGTGACGACGTGTAGTATTGTTTCAGAAACCGTCGTATCCAGGTGCCCAGCGTATGGATTATCAACCTCAAACACTTTTTCATAATCTTGTTGACTACTTAAAAGTTCTTTATATCTTTTAGATAATTCATAAAAACTAGTTTCCATTTCCTCAATATTTTTTGTTTCCAGCTGTTCTTTCAATTGATCTGTGTGTACCATTGCATCACTCATGCTTTTACCAGAAATAATCTCGAGCCAGGCTAAATCTGTAAGGTATATGTGAGACATTACTTTTGCCACCGAAGAAAAACCACTATTAACTTCCTTATGGAAAATGTCTTGCGGTAGTTCTTTTAAGCGATTTAAAATAACTTCATTTGCCCATAAGTGGTAGTTATACATTTTTAATACAGAACGACCCATGCTCATTTCTCCTCCAATTTTCATTTTAATGATTAGATTATGATACATAGCTGATTAAAAATTCATAAAGGATTACATCTATAAAATTTATTCTGATTCCGATTAAAAAAACCTCTATTAACTTCATAAAAAACATTCCCTATCTTCCACAATCTGCCCCTTTAACGGAACAGTTCTATGTCACTCAATAATTCCTTACTTACCTTTTATTCAGATGTTCTTTTTTAAGTCAGCAAAACATACCTCCATCTATACTTCCACTCTTCCAACGATTTCACATCTCACTATCAATATATTTAACCAGATTAAAAACACATACCTTTTTACGATAAAAAAGACATGTGTTTCCAAAAATCTATATAAAAATCAAAATGATAAAGGCATTCCGAAGTAATATGGAATGCCTTCTTTTTATTGCCGTCTATAATAAATAATAAAATTTAAACCGCTAATACAACCAATTGCAATAAACATGCTAAAACTCTGTACATCCCCAGCTAGACTATACTCATCAACGATAAATCCCGACATAAACAACGTTATCGCGGCAACACCGATACACAATATCGAAATAAACCAAAGCGAAAATTCATTAATTAGCTCTTTCTTCTGTGTTGAAACAATTAGCATAACAAGAATAGATGCTGCTAAAATACTTTTAAAAACAGGACGTAAATACACAAACTCCTCCATCTATTTCTCCTTTTCCAAAAACATTACATCTTAACATTAACATATTTAACCAAATTAAAAACACATGCCTTTTCAAGATAAAATGACATGTGTTTCCAAAAACATCTATAAAATTGTATTATGATAGCTGCTTCCACTTCGTTCCTAAAACAGGACGCTCATAATTTTGGATTGCATCAATTAGTTTATCTGCCGTCTCAGCTGAAACGATCAACTCTTTATTTGATGGATTCATAAATCCTTCTTCTGCTGCACGTTCAACCATTTGCAAAATTGGCCCATAAAAGCCTTTTATGTTCAATAAACCAACCGGCTTATTATGTATACCAATTTGTGACCAACATACTACTTCAAATAGCTCTTCAAACGTTCCGTATCCGCCTGGTAATGCAATAAAAGCATCCGCAAGCTCTGCCATTTTCGCTTTGCGCTCGTGCATCGTTTCTACTTCAATTAGTTCTGTTAACCCTGTATGTACAATTTCTCCTCGGAATAGACCGCGCGGCATAACACCTGTTACACGCCCGCCTAAACGAAGAACTTCATTTGCTACTTCTCCCATTAATCCAACGCATGAACCACCGTATACGAGCTCATAGTCGTTCTCAACAAACATTCTCCCTAACGCTATTGCTTGCTCTTTAAATTCTGGTCTCTCTCCTAAGTTGGAACCTGCAAACACACAAATCTTTCTCATTCCTACACCCCGAAACTATATATTGTTATGATACAATGAACATTGTACAACATATTGAAGGGATGAGGGAGAAATGGATATCGTCGCATTTCAAAGATGGGTGGAGGAATTTTACGAAAAACGAAGCTGGTCACAGTATAATTCCTTTATTCGCTTAAATTTCTTAACAGAGGAAGTTGGAGAAGTTTCACGCGTTGTTCGTGCAATCGAAATTGGCCGTGATCGTCCTGACGAAAAAGTGAAAACAGAAGAAGAACTAAAACAAGAGTTAAAAGAAGAACTTGGTGATGTACTATCTAATCTTATTATTCTTTCACAAAAATATGATTTAGATTTACAAGACATTATGGAGGCACACGTCACAAAGCTTTCGAAAAGGTTCGAAGTATCCAAATGAGAATATTATCAATTATGGTATAATGTTCTTGTCACAATACTAAGGGGGATTTTATGTTATCTAAAAAATTGCACGACGCATTAAACGATCAAATGAACTTTGAATTTTACTCTGCCCATGCTTATATGGCGATGGCTGCTTACTGTACAGCTGAGAGCTATGATGGATTCGCTAATTTTTTCCTTGTACAAGCTGAAGAAGAACGTTTCCACGCAATGAAGCTTTACAACTACATTAATGACCGCGGTGAGCGCGCTATTATTACTGGATTTGATAATCCAAATAACAAATACGAATCTGTACTGAACGCTTTTGAAGTGGCACTTGAGCACGAGCGTGAAGTAACGAAGCGTATTTACAACTTATCTGATATCGCTTGGGATGAGCGTGAGCATGCAACAATTACATTCTTAAAATGGTTCGTCGATGAGCAAGTAGAAGAAGAATCTTCATTCGATAGCATCATCCAAAAATTAAAACGTATTACAAGCGATTCAAACGCACTATTTATGCTAGATGCTGAATTAGAGAAACGTACATTTACGCCTCCAGCTGAATAGTATTCCAATCACCTTAATGAATGTATTAAGGTGATTTTTTATTTTCTCTTTAGCTTAAAATCACCTTAAATTTCCTCGTATTTGACATAGTGCCAACTATAAAATGGTATTATTTTCAATATAAAATAATATAAAAGGAGAGAAAAAATGAATCAACGTGTAGAAGTTGTTGATGCAATGCGTGGTTTTGCTTTATTTGGTATTTTACTTGTTAATATAACATTAATTCAATTCGGGTTCTTCGCTAATGAAAAACCATCCTATATATTTGGCGGACTCGATAAAGGTGCTAATTGGTTTATTCAATTTTTTGGCACACAAAATTTCATTTCTTTATTCTCTTTTTTATTTGGTCTTAGCATTATTTTGTTACAAAAAAGCATTGTCGCAAAAGGAAAAAAGTTTTCCCCTACATATTTACGTCGTATTCTTATTCTTTTACTACTAGGTTTTATTCACGGCGTGCTCATTTGGTCCGGGGATATTTTATTCTCATATGGCCTCATCGGGATTTTCTTACTGATGTTTATAAACAGAAAGCCAAAAACATTATTAATTTGGGCAACTGTTCTACTCGCACTCCTTACACTTATGACTTATTCAACTGACCCAAATACAAATGTTACTGATTTTGCTCCTTATATTGAAAAAGAACATAAAGTTCATGAGACTGGAAGCTATATGGATCATGTCAACTTTAGGTTAACTGAAAATCCTTTCGAATATATAGGCATTGACGGTTTCTTCGGATTAACCTTTATAACACTTTTCACACTCATTTTCCTATCTCCACTCTTCTTAATCGGTATGTACGTAGGAAAAAAAGGATGGTTATTTGAGATTGATAAGCATATCTCTGCTGTCAAAAAGGTCTGGCTTCTTACTGGTATTTTCTCTTTTACAATCAAAACTTCAGCTATGTTCGTTAAACATCCTATTTTACTTATGTTACAAGACGGCCTTACACCAGTAACCATGACCTTCTTTTACGGAAGCACAATTATTTTATTATTCCATTACAAAAAAGCAACCCGTCTACTAACATATATGGCCAATATGGGAAAAATGTCGGTTAGTAATTACTTAGCCCAGTCTATTATCACAACAACAATTTTTTACGCATACGGCTTTGGCTTATTCGGTAAAATAGGATATTTCTTCGGTATTCTTTTAACGATTGGAATCTATACAATTCAATTATTTGTTAGCACATATTGGCTGCGAAAATATCGAATGGGTCCTGTTGAGTATATATGGAGGCTTGGAACTTATTTGGAGAAACCACAATTTAAAAGAGACTTAGATAGAGCAAGTTAAATAAAAAAGCAATGAGCCTACGCTCATTGCTTTTCTTAATTTATTAAAGCATAACCCCAACGATAATCGCTGATAATATACTTACTAACGTTGCACCATATACAAGTTTTAATCCGAATGAAGATACAACGTTTGCTTGTTTGCCATCGATACTCTTCGTTGCACCTGCGATAATTCCGATAGATGAGAAGTTCGCAAATGAGACAAGGAAGATAGATAAAATACCTACTGTACGAGCTGATAAATCACCAGCTACTTTTCCAAGGTCAAGCATTGCAACGAATTCGTTCGTTACTAATTTTGTTGCCATAATTTGTCCCGCTGTTAGCATCTCTGATGTTGGAATACCCATTACGAATGCTAATGGCGAGAAAACGTATCCTAAAATGCTTTGGAATGTGATTCCGAAAATTGAATCGAACACACCGTTAATTGCTGTAATCAATGCTACGAAACCGATTAACATCGCCGCTACTGTTACAGCGATAGAGAAACCAAGCATAATATATTCGCCTAACATTTCAAAGAATGTTTGTTTTTTATCTTCTTGTAATTCTAAAATATCGTCTTCTTCTTTTACTTCATATGGATTAATGATATGAACGATAATGAATCCACTGAATAAGTTTAATACAAGTGCTGTTACTACATATTTTGGATCAATCATTTTCATGTAAGAACCGACGATTGACATCGATACTGTTGACATAGAAGATGCACAAAGTGTGTATAAACGATTTTTCGGTAATTTGCTTAGTTGATCTTTCACTGTAATGAATACTTCACCTTGACCAACAATTGCAGCTGCTACTGCATTATATGATTCTAGTTTTCCTAAGCCGTTAATTTTACTTAATAGGAAACCGACTGCACGAATGATAATCGGTAATACTTTAATGTGTTGTAAGATCCCAATTAGTACTGCTAAGAAAATAATTGGTAATAATACTGTTAAGAAGAATGGTGCTTGTCCATCATTTGCTAGACCACCAAATACGAAATTAACCCCTGCTTCCGCAAATTTTAAAATAGCGCCAAACCCATCTGCAATCCCTTTTACTAATACAAATCCGACCTTTGTATTTAGTAAGAAATACGCAAGTACCAATTGAATGACAAGCATAAGTGCAATTGGTTTATATTTAATTTTCTTACGATCTGAACTGATAAGGAACCCTAGTACAAATACTACAAGTAAACCGACTAGAAACATTACGATCTTCATATGTGAATCCTCCACTTCTCCCACGAATTATCGGTCGTATAACGTATAACGAATGACGTCTGACCATTGATGTTAAAAAAATTTAAAACCCCTAAATATTATTCAACTGCTTTCTAAAATCAGTAAGCGTTTACATAAATTGCAATTTATAAAAGGTAGCTTCTTCTCTCCTACCATACTTGAAAGTCTGAAATTGATACCACCTACAAATCAAATTGTAAGCGTTATCTAGGCGAAATGCAATATAAATTTTAAAAGATTTTTATATGTTAATATATTCCTAATTAATTGGTTTTTTCATGCAAATTTACCATAAAAAAAATAGCCCTAGCTATGAGCTAGAGCCATCCTTTTTTTATAACATAACACCAACGATAATCGCTGATAGAATACTTACTAATGTCGCACCGTACACAAGGCGTAGACCGAATGATGATACAACATTTGATTGGTTTTCATCGATACCTTTCGTTGCACCTGCGATAATTCCGATTGATGAGAAGTTCGCAAATGATACAAGGAATACAGAAAGAATACCAACTGTACGAGCTGATAAATCACCAGCTACTTTTCCAAGATCCAGCATCGCAACAAATTCGTTTGATACTAATTTTGTTGCCATAATTTGTCCCGCTGTTACCATCTCTGCTTGCGGGATACCCATTACGAATGCTAATGGTGAGAAAATGTATCCTAAAATAGCTTGGAATGTAATACCGAACATTGAATCAAACAAGCTATTAATTGCTGTAATTAATGCTACGAAACCAAGTAACATTGCTGCTACTGTAATCGCGATTGTGAAACCAAGCATAATATATTCACTTAGCATTTCAAAGAATGACTGTTTTTTCTTATTTTCTAATTTCAGTGTATCTTCTTCTTCTGTAATATCGTACGGGTTAATAATATGAATAATAATGAAACCACTAAATAAATTTAATACAAGTGCTGTTACTACATATTTCGGTTCGATCATTTTCATATAAGAACCTACGATTGACATTGATACTGTCGACATGGAAGATGCACATAATGTATATAAACGATGTTTTGGGATTTTACTTAATTGATCTTTTACTGTAATAAATACTTCCGCTTGCCCAACAATGGCAGCTGCTACTGCGTTATATGATTCTAGTTTTCCTAGACCATTTACTTTACTTAGCGCAGTACCAATAGCACGAATAAATATCGGTAAAATTTTAAAGTGTTGCAGAATTCCGATTAAAACGGCAAAGAATACGATTGGTAATAACGCTGTTAAGAAGAATGAAACCTCTCCTTTATTAACAAGACCGCCAAATACGAAAACGATTCCAGCTTCCGCATACCCAAGAAGCGCGCCAAATCCATCTGAAATTCCTTTTACTAAAATATAACCAACTTGCGTATTTAATAAGAAATAACTTAACGCTAGCTGAATAACAAGCATAATTGCGATTGGTTTATACTTAATCTTCTTTCGATCGGCACTTATAAGAAAACCGAGTACGAATACAACGAGCAATCCTACAAGAAACATAACAAACTTCATTAATAAAATCCTCCATTTAACTCTTCATTAACGTTGAACGTCTGACCATTCAAAATAAGAAATAATCCGAACTTTCCATTTCTCCTCCAAAACCTTCAATCGGATAGGAAAGATCATAAAACCTCTTGTTTCAAAGGCATTTTCCATTCTAACATAAATCACAACTCATATCCGCACTTTTCTTTAAAAAATTACATTTTATTATAAAACGTTCATTAATGTTCGTCTTTTACATTATATAGCGAAACTTTAATCAGTGTCATCCCCACTGATTATCAGCCCGCATCAATCGAGAGTTTTACTGTTCACAAATAGCGGGATAAAACAAAAAATGAGCATCAAGTTTCACTTGATGCTCACCTCATTATACTGCTTTTTCTTTATCAGCTACTGCTGGCTTATCCCAGCACTCTGTATTGTTCAAACCTGGAATAGACTCCGCATAGAATACTGGATCTTTTCCTTGTTTCTTTTGCTTTACGTAATCTGATAATGCCGCGAAAGCATACTTAGAAAGAAATACGATCGCAACTAAGTTAATAACAGCCATAATCCCCATAAATAAATCTGCTAAATCCCAAACGATTTGAATTGTTGCTACAGATCCTAACATAACCATACCAAGTACAGCAATTCGATAAGCATTTAGTAAAACTTTACTTCCATTTAAAAACTCAATATTCGTTTCACCATAGTAGTAGTTACCTACTAATGAACTAAATGCAAACAAGAAGATTGCAACTGCTACAAATATAGACGCCCACGGTCCGATATGTTGGCTTAATGCTTGCTGCGTTAATTGAATACCATTTAAATCAGCTGCATTATGCACATCTGATAAAAGAATGATAAATGCTGTACAACTACAAATTAATAATGTATCTGTAAATACCCCTAAAGTTTGAATGAAACCTTGTTTAACTGGGTGCGTTACGTTTGCAGTCGCAGCTGCGTTCGGCGCACTACCCATACCTGCTTCATTTGAGAATAATCCACGCTTTACCCCTAGTAAAATCGCAGCTCCTAATCCCCCGCCCACTACTTCTTTAATTCCGAAAGCATGTAAGAAAATTTCTTTAAATACATACGGAATTGCCGTAATGTTTGTTACAACAACGAATAATGCCACTGCTACATATATAATTGCCATTACTGGAACAATCATTTCAACCGCACGTGCAATACGCTTTACTCCGCCGAAGATAATAATTGCAAGTAAACCAGCCATAAACAGACCTACAAACTTACCATCTGTGTTAAATGCTCCATCAAAAGCCGCCGCTACTGTGTTTGACTGCACGGCGTTGAAAATTAATCCGAAACTAACTGTTATTAGAACAGAGAAGACAACTCCTAGCCAGCGTTTCTTTAAACCCTTTTCCATATAATACGCTGGACCACCACGGAACGCATTCCCATCTTTTACTTTATAAATTTGCGCTAATGTGCTCTCTACAAATGCAGAAGCACCCCCAATTACCGCGATTAACCACATCCAAAATACTGCTCCTGGTCCACCTGCTGAGATTGCGATAGCTACACCAGCTAAGTTACCAGTACCTACACGGGAAGCTGTACTCATACAAAAAGCCTGGAATGATGATACACCGCTCTTCTCTTTTTGTGCTTTCCTCGTTTTCGAACTTGCCCCATCCCCAAGCAATCGAATCATTTCACCGAAGTAACGAATTTGGACAAATTTCACACGAAACGAAAAGTAAAGTCCTAACCCAATTAACATCGCAATGATTATATATGACCAAAGAACATTATTTATATCCCCAATTACATTAGTTAAAAAATCCATAATTGCATTGCCCCCTCTTCTTCACAATAAGAAAATTATATTCTAAAAACTTTTAGTAATCAAGAACTTTATGTTAGGTTTTATAACATGATCACGTTAACTCCCTTAACATATGTATTTTTTTACGTAAAAATATAACCAGTACGTGCATTTACCCAATACTCAATCACTCATCCTATTCGACCAGTCATACTTTTAAGACAGTACGTTCCTACAAATAACGAGAGGAATGAATGAACAAAAAATTATATTAATAATTACCTCCCACCCTCTTTATCATTTACTACAACAAAAAAGGCGAGCATCGAATTTATCTCGATGCTCGCCTTTTCATTACACTGCTTTTTCTTTATCCGTTACCACTGGCTTATCCCAACACTCTGTATTCGTTAAACCCGGAATAGAATCTGCACTGAAGACTGGATCTTTTCCTTGTTTCTTTTGCCTTACATAGTCTGCCAAAGCAGCATATGCAAATCGGCCAAGAAGCGTAATCGCAATTAAGTTTGTGATTACCATTAGTCCCATAAATAAATCCGCCATATTCCATACAACTTGAAGTGTTGCAACAGAACCGAATAACACCATTGCAACTACCGCAATACGGTAAATTGTTAACCAAGTTTTACTTTGTTTAATAAATTCAATATTCGTTTCACCATAATAGTAGTTTCCTAGAAGAGAACTGAATGCAAATAAGAAAATAATAATTGCTAAGAAACTGCTTGCCCACGGACCAATTTGTGAACTTAATGCATTTTGCGTTAACTCAATACCTTCTAAATTTGTTGCTTTATATGCACCAGAACATAGTACGATAAATGCCGTCGATGTACATACTAAGAATGTATCTACTAATACGCCAATTGTTTGAATAAAACCTTGCTTTGCTGGATGCGTTACATCAGCTGTTGCTGCCGCGTTCGGCGCACTACCCATACCTGCCTCGTTCGCAAATAACCCGCGCTGAATACCATACTTCATTGCAGCACCGATACCGCCACCTACAGCTGAATCTAAACCAAATGCACCTTTAAAGATTTCTGTAAACATATCCGGTATTAAATAATAATTTTTAATAACAACGAAAATTGCTACTGCAATATAAATAAGTGCCATTGGCGGAACGATCATTTCAGACATACGCGCGATACTTTTCACGCCACCAAAAATAATAACCGCAACTAATACTGCTAATACAATCCCAACAACGTAACGCTCAATACCAAAAGCGTTTTTAAATGCTAATGTAACTGTATTTGCTTGTACGGAGTTGAAAATTAATCCGTAACTAATTGTAATAAGGATAGAGAACCAAATTCCCATCCAACGTTTATTTAAACCTTTTTCCATATAATAAGCAGGACCACCACGGAAGCCACTGCCATCTTTTATTTTATAAATTTGTGCAAGCGTACTTTCCACGAAACTTGAAGACGCTCCGACAATCGCAATAACCCACATCCAAAATACAGCTCCAGGTCCTCCCATAGAAATAGCTAACGCTACGCCCGCTAAGTTCCCGATTCCAATACGAGCTGCTGAACTCATACAAAACGCTTGGAAAGAAGATACACTACCTTTTTTACGCGTCTTTCCAGTTAATCCATCACTCATTAGTCGAACCATTTCCCCTAAATGAGTAATTTGTACGAATTTCAATTTAATAGAAAAATAAAGACCTAAACCAATTAACATTGCAATAAGAATATATGACCAAAGAATTGTATTCGTTGATGAAACAAATTGCTCTAAAATATTCATACAATTAACCCCTCCTTTTCTCCATAAAACGAATTATATTTAAAAAACATTTAAAAATCAACATTTTTCGACAATTTGCAATTTCCAAATATTAGCCAGACACGAAGTAACAATATCTTTATGACTCTCCTCCCTCTAACTGTGCATACTAAAATAAAAAGTAAATCTACAAACTATTCCATTGACAAAAACGCCAACCTGTAACTATAATGATTACATCAGGTTGTAACAAACCTTATTACAACACATTCATTCACTTTAAGATATACACTTTAACAAAACACTTTGGAGGGATTTATTATGAAAATCGGAATTATTGGAGCAACTGGTAAAGCAGGAAGTCGTATTTTAAAAGAAGCATTAGATCGCGGACATGAAGTAACTGCAATCGTAAGAAACGCTGCAAAAATTACAGAAGAAAACGTAAAAGTTTTAGAAAAAGACGTATTCACTCTTACATCTAACGACCTACAAGCATTCGACGTAGTTGTAAATGCATTTGGTGCTCCAGCAGGACAAGAACATCTTCACGTAGATGCAGGAAATGTACTAATTGAAGCTATGAAAGGTGCACCTAACACAAAATTACTTGTAGTTGGCGGCGCTGGAAGCTTATTTGTAGACGAAGAGAAAACAACACGTGTATTTGATACACCAGGTTTCCCAAATGAATACCTTGCAACTGCTCAAAACCAAGGTAAAAACTTAGAAATTCTGCAACAAACTAACGATATTACTTGGACGTTCATCAGCCCTTCTGCACTATTCGCACTAGGAAAACGTACTGGTTCTTATACAGCTGGTGAAGACAATCTTCTTGTGAACTCAAAAGGTGATAGCTACGTAAGTTATGAAGACTTCGCAGTAGCAGCACTTGATGAAATCGAAAATCCAAAACATGTAAATGAACGCTTCACAGTTGTTTCTGAAGCTGAGTAATAGAAAAAGCTCGTAAAACGTTATGTTTTACGAGCTTTCTTATTATTGTACTTGTTCTAAACCATTTGGAGTAACCTTGAAGGAAATTTCTTCAAATCTCTTCGCATCCCCTTTTCCAGCTAACTCACTGTTTTTATACCAATTGAAACGATCCGATTCTGCATGATACACTTTTATCGTATCCCCATACTGGAATGGCGTACCGTTTACTTGCTCTGCAAAATTCTGTGAAGTTTCTTGCCCTTCTGCTGTTACATGTTTTTTCTCATTTCCTTCTCCATCATATAACGTAATCCCCATGTATAGTTCGCTTTTAAAGTAGCTATGAATTTGTTCATTTGTATATGTTGCATGCAATTTCTTTTCTTCATGATTTAACGTTACAATCGAACGAATACTATTACTTAGTCCCTGATATACTAGACTGTCTCCATATGTTACTTCCACTGGCACTTCTGTCACTTTCTTATTCCCAAAGCGGTCTTTTGTTTCTACTTTTGCCGTTTGTTTACCGATTTTTGATGTATCTAATTTCTCTACAAAACCGACTACTTCTCCATCCTTCACTTCAACAAACTTCTTCGCATCTAATGCTTCACTGTTTGTTCCTATTACTACTTTTTGCGGTACTGCTGTTACTTTTTGTAAAGCGTCCATTCTCTCGAAACCTTGCTCTGTTATTTTAAAGTACAACTTCGGTTCTACTTTCCCTTTCCCCTTACCGATAAATTCATTATTTTGATACCAGTGTAATCGATTTGATTCTGCGTGATATACTTCCACAACATCACCATATTCGAAATCTACACCAGTTAACTGTTCTGCAAAGTTTTTGGAACTCTCTTGCCCTTCTACCGAAATAACTTTTTTTTCATTTCCCTTTTGATCATAAAGCGTGATTCCCATATATTTTTCATTCTCAAAACGATAATGAACTTTAGAATCCGTTGATGTTGCCTGTAGCTTTTTCGTATTATGATTCGCCGTTACGATAGAACGTACCGTATTACCATCACCTTGATATATTAAACTATCGCCATAGATTACTTCCAATGGTACTTCCGTTACTTTCTTATTCCCAAAACGGTCTTTCGTTTCTACTTTTACTTTTTGTTCACCAATTTTTGATGTATTTGGTCTTTCTACAAAACCGATTACTTCTCCATCTTTCACTTGAACAAAGTTTTTAGCGTCTAATTTTTCAACATCTGTTCCGATTACTACTTTTTGTGGTATTGCCGTTACTTCTTGTTCAGTTTCCATTCTCTCGAAACCTTGCTCCGTTATTTTAAAATACAACTTTTGTTCTGTTTTCCCTTTTCCCTTACCTACAAACTCGTTATTTTGATACCAGTTTAATCGATCTGATTCCGCATGATATACTTCCACAACATCACCATATACAAAATCTAAGCCATTTAATTGATTTGCAAAGTTTTTCGAACTCTCTTGCCCTTCTACTGAAATGCTTTTCTTTATATTCCCACTTCGATCATATATCGTTATCCCCATATATTTTTCCTTTTCAAAACGATAATGAACTTTAGAGTCCGTTGATGTTGCCTGTAGCTTTTTCGTATTATGATCCGCAGTTACGACAGAACGCGTTGTATTACCATCACCTTGGAAGACTAAACTATCGCCATATATTACTTCCAATGGTACTTCTGTCACTTCCTTATTTCCAAAGTAGTCTTTCGTTTCTACTTTCACTGTTTGTTCACCGATTTTTGTTGTATCTGGTCTTTCTACAAATCCAATTACTTCTCCATCTTTCACTTGAACGAAGTTTTTCGCTTCTAATTTTTCAGCATCTGTTCCGATTACTACTTTTTGCGGTACTGCCTTTACTTCTTGCTGAGCTTCTATTCTCTCGAAACCATGCTCCGTTACTTTAAAGATTACTTCATGAATACCGTACTGCACATCCACTATTTCATTCTTTTTGTACACCTTAAATCTATCAAACTCTTTTTGGTATACCTTTACCATATCCCCATATTCAAACGTCATTCCGTTGAATTGTTCTGCAAATCTTTTTGTATTTTCAGATGCCTTTACTGATAGAGCTTTCTTCTCTTTTCCATTTTTATCGTATACAGTCATCCCCATATACTTCTCATCTGCAAATGAAGTATGCATTGGACCTTCTGAATCTGTTGTACTAAATTTCTTTTCTTCATGATTTAATGTGACAACCGATTTAATATTGCTTCCGCCATGCCATGTACCGAAGAACATAATGCTGTCTCCATAAATGACTTCTAACGGTACTTCCGTCACTTTCTTATTTCCAAAACGATCTTTCGTTTCTACTTTTACTTTTTGTTCACCGATTTTTGTTGTATTCGGTTTTTCTACAAATCCAACTACTTCTCCATCTTTTACTTCAACAAAGTTTTTCGCATCTAACTTCTTAATATCTGTTCCGACTACTACTTTTTGCGGTTTCGCCGTCACTTCTTGTAAACCATCTTTTAACTCGAACCCTTGCGGAGTAATTTTGAATAATTTTTCTTCTTTATTTTTAGCTTTCCCTTGATCTACAAGTGCGTTATTTTTGTACCATTTCAGACGGCTTGGTTCTGCGTGGAATACTTTTACTACATCACCATATTCAAAATCCAATTCATTTAGTTCCATTGCGAATCGTTTTCCAGTTTCTTGCCCTTCTGCTGATACACGTTTCTTTTCAATCCCATTTCGATCGTATAGCGTTAAGCCCATATATTCTTCTTTTTCAAAACGGTAATGTATCTCATTATTAGTAAAGTTTGCATTTAATTTTTTTTCATTGTGACGAAGCATCACTGTTGACATTACATCGTTTGAAATTCCTTGGAAAATAATACTGTCACCATAAATCCCATTAACTTGAACAGGAATTGAATTTTTATTTCCCTTCTCATCCTCAATTTCCACTAATACTTCCTGTTTCCCATTCTCTAATTTAGACCATATCATCTTACCTGTTACTTTTACATTCTCACCTAACTTTTGAACAAGCTTACTTGCTTCATTTTCATCAAAATCTGTACCAACTAAAAGATTTCTCATCTCATTAGATGGTTCACCATATGGAACTTCGTAAGCTTCAACTTGCTTCTCACGAATATCATTACTATCTGTAGCTTTCCAAATTTCCTTTTCTAATTTAGGTAGATTTAATTTTTCTATTTTCTCTCTAATATCATCATTTGGCGTTAATCCCCATTCCTCAAAGAAAGGAATTAAATTTTGCCCTGCCACTTTTGATGTCATATAAACAAACATTTGCTTTTTCTCTCCATCAGACGCAGGCATTTCACTCTGTGGTAACAAGCGATAAGCTTGATGTAACCTAGGATAGAAATGTTCTCCATACACTACATTTAATTGCCAAAACATTGTTAGAGGATTAATGTCATCAATGAACCTTTCTGCTTTAGGTTTCTCTAAATATTCAAATGAGTCTTTATAGTGCCCATCCATTTCTAATCGGTTCCCTAACGCCTTTTGAACAGCTAATGAGTAAATATTTACTGTAACTTCCCTTACTTTAGACCACTTCCAAGGTTCTTGCTGATGTAAATGTCCAACTTCATGCCAGGGTCCCCAGCCATCCTTTTCAAGCACTTCTATATCTAAAACTCTATTCATCGCTCTCGGGATATATCCTGTATGATAATTTTTCGCAAACATAAAGTCCCCTTCAGCAGGCTTCCGTTTCTCAATAAACTGTACATAATGAATTGGAGATTTCGCTATCCCAACACCGTCCTCAGATAATCCAGCCACTGCATTTTCCAAACGAATAATCTTATCGTGCAATTTCATTAAATCTGTTGGATCCGTATTCTTCATATATTTCTGCACTGAATCGTAAGTAGTAGTGATTAAACTTCTCTCACCTTTTAATTCAACTGCATAAGGATCCTTATATTTCTTCAACATCTCATCCCAATCTTTTTCCGTATGCTTACCTAAGATAAACAAAGGAAAGTGGCTACCGCCATTCGTAACCGAAGCTGTTACTTCCCCTTCATTATTCATATTGTAAAAATATAAAATACCGCCTCTTGGAGATGATATAACGTTTTTCCCTGGTTTTAAATCAAACTCTTCTGGCCCCTCCTCATCATAAGATCTCGTTCCTATGAAAGCTTGAATAGTCTGTGTTCCTTTTATATCAATTGTAATCTCTTCATTTGGCGCCGCATAAATTCCAGTCGGCTCATTAGCGGAAAGTTTCCAAGTAACTCTTAAGCGGTTATTTTCTTCTTCCACGCTACCTTTCCCCGGCAACCGAAATACTCTCTGCTCAAATTTATTCTCTTTAATCTCTTCTAAATTCCCGCCCTTATTCTCTTCCAAAGGTGCGGCATATCCTTTCGATGCTTCGAAAGCTACTGGTGATAATAATGTAGATATACATATACCAGCTACTAATACCCTACTCGTTTTTTTCTTCGACATAATCTGTGTCCCCTGTTCCTTTATTTAGAGAAACTATCCTATATATTCATTTAATAAGTAATCCTATTATTTTTATAAAAACATTTAATAAATAGACTAACACCTCGCGCACCTGTATCTATTACTCCCGCATTTCCCTCCATGTATTCGCTTTCTTACATTGTAAAACTTTTATGTAATATGCTCTCCTCACTTCTCTCTATTTGTGATGAGTTCTCTTCATACATAAAAAGGGAATAGTAAAAGATATAATTTAGTATTGTCATCTATACATCTAAAAATAGTAATAGAATCTTACATTTTCTTCATATATGACCATCTATAGGTAGTTTTTCCAACTGAATTGTACACGCTTTACACTTTGTTTGATAGCACTTCCAATCAGAATAATGTTACAATTTCGTGAATATAATTCATTAATCTTAACGTTGCGATTAAAGGAATTTAATATTACTTTAAAATAAAAAACTGCCAAAAAAGATGCTACTCTTTTGTGCAAGTTTGTTTTCTGGATGTATACTTAAATACATAACTTTGCGATTATATTCTTTTTTAAAATGCTCTATTAACAAACGTAATAATGGTTTTGCATACCCTTTTCCTTGGCATGCACTATCAATAACAAATTGATTTAAATATACAGCCTTTTCTTCTTCATCGAACCATCCATACATCGCATATCCAATAGGCATATCACCCTTATATAAACCTACTGAAACTGCATCTTCTTTGTATTCTGTTTCAGCTTGTACTAAACAATTTGCGACTGTGCTTTCAATAAATTTATGCTGTTCTTCTGTTACTTTTAAATTAGCAATTTCATGCCGATTTTCTGTCGTTATGTCACAAATACGAAGGTTCATCTTTTATCTCTCTTTCTAATTTATCATCCTCATTATATCGTAACTCATCAAATCGTTAGTACCGGCAATGCAAGAAATGCAAAAAAAGCATTGGCACACAGCCAATGCTTTTTCATTATCTCTTTTGATTCGGTTTATGTGGTTCATTTGGAGTATGTGGTTTATTATTTTCATGACCATTTGTTGTTTTCCAACTTACCGATAACTCTGGACTTGTTTTTTCTTCACTACGCTCAAGTAATACAACTGCATTTTGAATAATCGGTGTCCCTTTATGTGCAATCCCTTGTAACTTTGTTAAATTTCCTAATACTTTAAAGCTAAACCCACCAGCTGATGTTTGTTTCGGAATTAAGATGCGGAACTTTTCTCCTACATTAAATTCCATTTTTGCTTCGCCCTTTTCATTTACAAATTTCACACCCGCTGGTGCACCTGTTGCTTGCACTTTATATGTTCCGCTTTTCGCATTTGTTTCTACTGTATATAAGCCTGTTTCAAAGAAATCATTTTTCAATACTGCTTGTTGTTCTTCTGCTGGTATGACACTCATCGTAATTTCTTGTAACTCTTCACTAGCACTTGCTTTTGCAACGATATCTTTCGTTACCTTTTCTACATTTTTATTACGGAAATCTAAATCATTAATATCGATTTGTTTTAACGCATTCCATACTGCAAGCTGCGTTGCGTAATGCGCTTCTCTCCAATCAGAAACACCTAATTCTTGTGGACTCTTTTGTGGATATCCATTCAATAGTACGCGGTACACATTAATATCCACTTTCCCCATTTCCGGTAAATCTTGACCGCTCGGAGATTTCAAATCTACATTTAAGCAAAAAGCAATTTTGCCATCTGCCGTTTTAATAAGCTCTGTTCGAATTGGTTTCTTCTTTGACTTACTATAACTCCAATCCATTTGATACTTTGTATGATCCATAACTTCTGCAAATGCTTTTTGAAGTGGGAATAACACAAATAAAACACTTAAAAGCATAGCTAAAAGTTTGAACGATTGCTTTATATTCATGTTTACAGCCCCTTATAACAAACTTAATACTAAGTAGTATTTATTTAGAAAATATTTTTATGCACAAAAAAAGAGTGCATAAAAGCACCCTTTTTTCTTTCTTACTTGAATCTTAGAAATCAAAGTTATCAGGATCTGGACCAACGCGGTGATTTTGATTTAACGCATCAATCTTTTCCATATCTTCTTTCGTTAATTCAAAATTAAATACATCAGCGTTTGCAATAATGCGGTGTTCTTTCGTTGATTTTGGAATTGTGATTACTCCATTTTGAAGATCCCAACGTAAAATAACTTGTGCTGTTGTTTTACCATGTTTCTCAGCAATTTCTTGTAATGTTTCGTTATCCAATAATTGACCTTGCATAAGTGGTGACCATGCTTCCATTTGAATACCTTGTTCTTTACAGAAAGCTTGTAATTCTTTTTGCGTTAAACGAGGGTGGTATTCTACCTGGTTAATCATTGGCTTAATTTCCGCATCTTTCATTACATCTTGTAAGTGATGAATTTGGAAGTTACTTACGCCAATCGCACGTACGCGTTCTTCTTTATAAAGTGTTTCTAACGCTCTCCACGTATCTTTGTATTTCCCTTCTACAGGCCAATGAACAAGATATAAATCTAAATAATCTAGCTCTAATTTTTTTAAGCTCTCTTCATATGCAGCAAGTGTCGTTTCATATCCTTGATCCGAATTCCACACTTTTGAAGTAATAAATAAATCTTCTCTTGAAATACCCGCTTCTTTTATACCAGCGCGGATTCCTTCTCCAACCGCTTTTTCGTTTCCATAAATCGCAGCTGTATCAATACTGCGATATCCTGCTTTGATCGCCGACTTTACAGCCTCTACCAGTTCTGGTCCATCTTCTACTTTAAATACACCTAAACCGAACCAAGGCATTTCTACACCGTTATGCAATGTTATTGTACTTTGTAAATTTTTCATTATATTTTCTCTCCTTTATTTTGCTTGATCTCTTTTTTCTAATGCCATACTCCATGCTGTTAAAATAACAGCACCTACTACCATAACGCCGCCTACCCACGCCGTATGAATTAACCCTAACGAGTTCGTTACAACACCGCCTAAATAAGCACCAAGAGCGATTCCTGCGTTGAATGCTGCAATATTCATTGCTGATGCAACATCGACAGCGCTAGGCACAAAGCGCTCAGCCAAAATAACGACATATACTTGCAGCCCTGGAACATTCATAAATGCGAATAGTCCCATGAAAATAATTGTGATTAACCCAGCGACTTTAAATGGTGCTGTAAATGTTAAAACAAATAATACAATTGCTTGAATAGAGAACATGTAAAATAACGCTCGAATCGGATTATGATTTGATAATTTTCCGCCGACCATATTCCCAATCGCAATTGCGATTCCGTACACTAACAAAATGATTGTAACAGTACTTGCTTTAAACCCTGTTACTTCTTGTAGTAACGGAGATAAATACGTAAACGTTACAAATGTCCCACCGTATCCTAATGCAGTAATGATGAAAACAAGTAATAACCTTCCGTTCGTAATCAGTTTGAATTGATCACGAAATGATACGGACGTACCTTTTTTCAAGTTAGACGGAATCAGCATACTATTGGCGATTAAGGCAACGATTCCAATTACCACAATTACCATAAACGATGCTCTCCAGCCAAATTGTTGACCTATAAATGTTCCAATTGGTACGCCTGTAATGGTCGCAACAGTTAATCCAGTAAACATAAATGCAATTGCACTCGCACGTTTATTCTCTGGTACAAGCGCAGCCGCAATTGTGGATCCTATCGACATAAAAACGCCGTGTGCAAAAGCAGATACAACCCTCGCGATAAGTAACACGGTAAAACTTGTTGCCACTGCCGCAATTCCATTACCAATAATGAAAATAATCATAATCCACATTAATAACGTCTTTCGCGACATACTAGCTGTTAATGACGTTAATACTGGGGCACCAAACGCTACTCCTAACGCATATAAAGAAACGGTTAAGCCCGCTGTTGTAACGGAAACATGTAAATCCTCTGAAATAGATGGTAATAAACCGACACTAATAAATTCGGTTGTACCAATTCCAAACGCACTAATTGCTAGTGCCAATAAAGCAAACATACTTCTCCGATTCTTCTGTACTGCCGAAGAAGATATTGTATATGAATTCAATTGAACTCCTCCTTAATGCGAGAAATCCAATCATAATAGTATGAAAAAAGGCCTTTTTTCTTCTACAAAGATAATGTTACTGCTGATATATGCTATTATGAATGGCTTCACTCTTTTTTTGAAGAACGCACTTTAAAGTACGATAGGTACCAAAAAGTAACATAGGCACTTTTTAGTACCGTACTACTCATTTCACTCTTACGTATGCTATTATGGAACATATTCAACATGATAAAAAGTACGTACTTTAAAGTGCTATAGGTACTTTTTAGTAACATTTAAATTATTTAGCTTCTTTTGTTGGAAAACTGACATCTACATTCATCAAAGGAGATTTTTATATGAAGAAATATAATATTCCCGTTGAAGCAACTTTAGAGGTTATCGGCGGAAAATGGAAAGTCGTTATTCTTTGCCACTTAACGAAAGGGACAAAGAGAACGAGTGAATTAAAACGTCTCATGCCTGGTATTACACAAAAAATGTTAACACAGCAATTACGCGAACTAGAAGAAGATGGAGTTATTCAAAGGAAGGTATACAATCAAGTACCACCGAAAGTAGAATATTCTCTTACAGACTACGGTTGGTCTTTAGAATCCATTCTTGATTCTCTTTGTACTTGGGGCGAATGCCATCTTGAAAAAAGCGGTAATACATCGATGCTCATTACAGAGGGTGAACAATAAAAAAGGAAAAAATGAACATAAATTTGTCCGTTTTTTCCTTTTTTTCTTTATATATACGTACATTTCTAACCTTATCAAAATAATTTATGCGCTTTCACACCTTGTCAGTACTACGTTATACGCTTAATATCGAATAATTAGGAATCATTTTTATGTTAACATAGGTGTATATAGTATATAATATAGGATATATATTATATACACTTTCCGGTAACGGAGCTTTCCATTATGCGGACAAGCCATGTATCGGACAGTTCATAAATAATAGGTAAGACATTATGGTTTTGGATTTATGATTTCAGCTTACTTGCTGGCATAAATTTAAAGGCATTTTATTGTGCTTTGTGAAACTTTGTATAAAGTTTCGCAAGCGTTTACTATCTTACCTATCAAAAATAAGAGTATTGCTATCGTAAAGGAGAATTGGAGATGCCAGAAACTATGACTCAAACAAAGCCAGAACAAGAAACTGTACAAATTTCTGCTAGCCAAGGACAACTTGATGTACTTGATCAGTTGTTAAAACCTGAGGTACAAGAATCATTAACTACACTAGTAGAACAGCTTCCAAAATTAACTGAGCTTGTTAACATTTTAACTAAATCTTATGACTTCGCTCAAACTGTTGCTACTGATGAAGTATTAAAAAGCGACACTGTTGGTGCAATCACAGAGCTTGTAGAACCTGTAAAAGATACAGTAAAAAGCATGGCTGCAACTGCAATCGAAGCGAAAGATCGTGCTGACGAAAGCACTGAAGTTATCGGCCTATTCGGTCTGTTAAAATTACTAAAAGACCCACAAGCACAAAAAATGTTCCGCTTTGTGAACGCATATCTTCAAATTAGTGCAGAACGTAACAATAAATAATTAAAATTATAACAACAATTAGTAAAGACGGGGGATATCATACTATGTCAAAACAAATTGTCATCTTAGGCGCTGGTTATGGCGGTCTTCTTGCCGCTTTAAACGTACGTAAATACTATAGCAAATCAGAAGCACAAGTTACAGTGATTAACCAATACCCAACACACCAAATTATCACTGAACTACACCGCCTTGCAGCTGGTAACGTTGCTGAGCAAGCAATTGCAATGCCACTTACAAAGCTTTTCAAAGGTAAAGACATCGATCTTAAAATTGCAACAGTTGAGTCATTCTCTGTTGATAGCAAAGAAATCAAACTAGCTGGTGGCACTACTTTATCTTACGATGCACTTGTAGTTGCTTTAGGAAGTAAAACTGCTTACTTCGGTATTCCAGGACTAGAAGAAAACAGCATGGTATTAAAATCTGCTGCTGATGCAAACAAAATCTACAAACACGTTGAAGACCGTATTCGTGAATACGCGAAAACGAAAAACGAAGCTGATGCTACAATCGTAATCGGTGGTGGCGGATTAACTGGCGTTGAGCTAGTTGGTGAGCTTGCTGACATTATGCCTAAACTTGCAAAAAGCCACGGCGTAAATCCAAAAGAAGTTAAACTTCTTCTTGTTGAAGCAGGTCCAAAAATTCTTCCAGTATTACCAGACCACTTAATCGAACGTGCAACTACTAGCTTAGAAGCACGCGGTGTTACATTCTTAACTGGTCTTCCTGTAACAAACGTTGCTGGCAATGAAATCGACTTAAAAGACGGTCAAAAACTTGTTGCTAACACATTCGTTTGGACAGGCGGCGTACAAGGTAACCCATTAATCGGTGAATCAGGTCTTGAAGTAAACCGTGGTCGTGCAACAGTTGATGCATACCTACAATCTACTTCTCACAAAGACGTATTCGTTGCTGGAGACAGCGCTGTTGTCTTCGCTCCAGACGGACGTCCATACCCACCAACTGCACAGATCGCTTGGCAAATGGGTGAGTTAATTGGATACAACTTATACGCAGCACTAGAAGGCAAAGCATTCGAAGAGTTCGCACCTGTTAACTCTGGAACACTTGCTAGTCTAGGACGTAAAGATGCTGTTGCTACAATCGGAGCAAGCAATACTCCACTTAAAGGCCTACCAGCATCATTAATGAAAGAAGCAAGTAACGTTCGTTACTTATCACACATTAAAGGTCTATTCAGCTTAGCTTACTAAGCTGAATATAAGCCCGAATCATGCCCTGCATGGTTCGGGCTATTTTTGTCCGTAATTTTCTCTAACCTATTTATTCGGCAGAAGAATAATATAACCCTTTTAATTATCTAAATTTACTGATTATTTTATGTCTAAATTATGTATACGAAAGGATGGAAGTATTCTTCCTGCTCCCATCCTTTCACACAAACTATTCTCCTAACTTCACAAGGCTGTAGTTCTTCTTCCCTTTACGGATAATAATAAATCGTCCATCAAATGAATTTTCTACAGTTACATCTGTACCCACATCCATTACTTTTTCACCATTCATAGAAATAGCTCCATTATTAATATCTTCACGTGCTTGTCGTCTAGATGGTTCAATCCCTAAATCAACTAGCCATTCTACGATGTTTTTCGTCTCTTTTGAAGACTGGAATGTTGGCATCTCTTTAAAACCTTGCTCAATTTCATCCGCTGTTAACGATTTAATATCTCCGCTAAATAACGCTGCTGTAATTTTCACAGCTTGCAGGAATGCCTCTTCTCCATGAACGAATTTCGTCATTTCTTCCGCTAATACTTTTTGCGCTTCACGTCTATGAGGCTCTGTTTCTACCTTCACTGCCAATTCATCAATGCGCTCTTTCGTTAAGAACGTAAAGTATTTCAAGTATTTAACGACATCACGGTCATCTGTATTCACCCAAAACTGGTAAAATTCAAATGGTGTTGTTTTTTCAGGATCAAGCCAAACTGCACCACCTGCTGATTTACCAAACTTCGTTCCATCTGATTTCAATAATAACGGAATCGTTAATCCGAATACCTTCGCTTCGTGCCCTTCTAACTTACGAATTAAATCTAAACCACTCGTAATATTTCCCCATTGGTCACTACCACCAATTTGCAGTTGAACATCTTCTTTCGTGTATAAATGATGGAAATCCATCGCTTGCAAAATTTGGTACGTAAATTCTGTGAAAGAAATACCTGTATCTAAACGACTTGCTACAATGTCCTTCGCTAACATGCTATTAATGCTAAAGTTTTTCCCGTAATCACGTAAAAACTCAATAATGTTTATTTCATGTGTCCAGTCGTAGTTATTTACCATCTTCACTTCGCTATTTCCGCCAAAATCAAATAGCTTTTTCATTTGCGCTGTTAACGCATCCACATTATGCTGAACTACTTCTAACGTTTGAAGTTGACGTTCTGATTGTCGTCCACTCGGATCACCAATTGTTCCTGTTGCCCCGCCAATTAAAATAACAGGATGATGGCCAGCTAACTGGAATCTCTTCATCATCATAAACGGAATCAAATGTCCGATATGCATACTATCACCAGTCGGATCCACTCCGCAGTATAGTGAAATCTTTTTCTCATCTACTAGCTTACGTAAACCTTCTTCGTCCGTCTGTTGATTAATGGCGCCGCGCCATTCTAATTCATCAATAATATTCATCTTTTGTCATCCCCTCTATTTTTTGAAAACAAAAAGTCCCTATGTCTATGACATAGGGACGATGATTCACCGTGTTACCACCCAGTTTGTATAAATAGCATAGCTACTCATACCACTCTTAGCAATAATATCGATTGCCAATCCGCTTAGCATTACCTAAGATACTCCAGAGTGTAATTCGCAAGTTTGTTTGTGCTAGGTTCCAGCAACCCCTAGCTCTCTCGTTAACAGTGACAAACTGCTACTGGGCTCTTTCAACGTATGTTATTTGTTAAATTATTAGCCATTATATTGAATTGAAAACAAATTGTCAACAATACCCAAATATTATTTCAAAATAATTCATACTTTTATACACTTTTAATTCAAAGATTACTGTAGATCTTCCCCAATAATCCTTACTTCTCGCTCTAACTTCACGCCAAATTTCTCTTCAACGGTCTTTTGTACAAAGTGAATTAAATCAATGTAATCTTGTGCTGTTCCGTTATCAACATTCACCATAAATCCAGCGTGTTTTAGAGAAACTTCCACTCCACCAATTCGCTTACCTTGTAGTCCTGATTCTTGAATCAATTTACCAGCAAAGTTATTCGGTGGGCGCTTAAATACACTACCACATGAAGGATATTCTAGAGGTTGTTTTGACTCACGTTTAAACGTTAAATCATCCATTTTTTCTTTAATTTCTTCACGCACACCTTCTTCAAGTTCAAATCTCGCTTCAAGAATAATGTAATGGTTGTTTGCAAATACACTCTTACGATATCCAAATTCAAATGCTTCTTTCGTCAAAGTACGTAGCTCTCCATCACCTGTCATTACAACAGCTTCTGTTAATACAAACGATACTTCCCCCCCGTAAGCACCAGCATTCATATATAATGCTCCGCCAACTGAGCCTGGAATACCACAAGCAAACTCAAGACCCGTTAAATTATGATCTAATGCAATACGTGATACATCAATAATTGCTGCACCACACTGTGCTACAATCGTCGTTCCTGTTACAGTCACATCTGTAATGTGAATTAAACTTACTGTAATTCCGCGAATTCCACCGTCTTTAATGATGACATTCGATCCATTTCCTAAAAACGTAACTGGAATATTATATTCGTTAGCATATTTGATAACTTCTTGAATTTCATCATAATTCGTAGGCGCAACGAACACATCTGCTTTTCCACCAACTTTAATATGCGTATGATTCTTTAACATTTCATCTTGTTTCACATGACCTTCAGGCAATACCGTACTTAAATATTTATAAACCTCTTGCATATTCATTTTACGATTCCTCTATTTCTATATTCTTTTTATCCCGTTATACGGGCCCATAATATCCCCACATACATGAACGAACCTAAAGTGGTGGATACAGTGTACCCAAAATCAATTCGAGACACCTATAAACCTCTTAATTTATAAGAGGTGCCACTCATATTAAAATATATATTGCATAATAAAGCAACCCAAATGGGCTACTAAACTTGACATGTCATCAGAAAGACAACAATTTGTAAAATATATAACTTTTTCAAAACACTATCCTTCAGTATCTTACTATACCATACGAAAATAAAGTGGTATTTTTTTGTAATCTTTACTTTATTTTCATCAATAAAAAAGATGCTTTTACCTATGTAAAAGCATCTTTTTTATTACTTATTATAATTTACTTTTCGTTCTCTTCTTTTTCCTTATCAAACCATAACAGCTCATCGTCATCAACTTCACCATTATAATTGATTAGAATCTCTTCTCCCGCTTTTATATCTTTGTAAGCAAAGAAGTTAAACGTGTGATTCTCAAAGACAATATCATACGTTGCATTCGGATTATATGCATGATTAAATAACATGCCGTATCCTAAAAGGAATGCTGTATGATTTACCCCATACTCAAATGCGTAGTCAGCAAGTAACGTTTTCTCAATGTGTTCATGCTGTTCATTCGGATAAGAGATAACTGGTGCTGAGTGAATCAACTCACCCTTTTTAATATCACGAGTTGCAAATACACCTCTATTAAATTCTCCATCACTAAGTTCAGAAGTCTTAACTTCGATCATATGCGTCACCTATATAATTCTTTCTTTGAAGTATTTTAATTCCGCTATTTGCGGGGTTCAACTAATAATCAGTAGCGTATAGCCCCACTAATTAAAGTCTCACTTTATCTCCTTAAGCTTGGCAGAAAACTCAAAGAAAAGCAATTAAATTACTATTAAGTATTCGTTAAAATGAAAAAGAGCACACATAGTGTGCCCTTTTCAATCAATATTACTTTTCTAAAATATCTTCTAGTAACTTCACTTGCTCGCTAACAGTATGCAACGTCTTCACCGATATATCATTTCGATGTTTTTCTTCTTCCACACTTGCTAACACTTCTTCTGTAGCCGCAGAAGTTTGCTGAATTACATTAGAAGCATGTGTAACATCCTTTACGATATTCGTCGTTTTAGCCTGGAAATTTTCTTGATGAACAACAATCTCTCTCATTACATCATTAATTGCATCAATAAACTTCCCTAAATCCGTTACATTTGTTAAAACGCTTGCTAGCATTTCATTACATTCTTCTTGTACTCTTTCTGATTTTTCTACCTGCACTTCCACCTTGCTTGCTTGATTACTAAACTCCTTCAAAATCCCTTGAATTCTTCCAGCTGAACGATTCGATTCTTCAGCAAGCTTTAATACTTCATTCGCTACAATAGCAAACCCTTTTCCATGTTCTCCTGCTCTTGCAGCTTCAATATTTGCATTTAAAGCTAGCAAACTCGTCTGACTTGAAATATTCGTTATTACATCTACAATTTCATTAATTTGCTTCGATTGCATCATTAAATCTCTAAATATAATTCCCGATTGTGAAACAACATCATTTAAACTTCTCATGTTAGCTTCAAAATTTCTTAAAGTATTCACACTACCCTTTGAAATCTCTAAACTTTCATCAACACGAATTGATGCATTTCTTACTTGAGAGATGATTTGTTCAATATTTCCTTCCATATCATTCAATACTTCTACTGAACGTGACATCATCTCTGATTGTGATTGCGTACCAACTGCCACCTCTTCAAAAGCGAAATTAATTTCACTCATCGACTCCATCGATGTATTCATATTTTGTCTTAAATGATTGAAATTACTATCTAGTTTCACAACAGTTTCCTCAATAAGTCTTTGAGTCTCTTCTAGCTCCTGAGCTTTCCTCATTACTTCTTGCTTCTCATCACTTAAACGAGCTAACAAATTAGAGCCAATCTTCGTTACGCCCCACATTGCGATCGTTACGATCGCTAACAAACTCGCGAAGTTTGCAGCTTCAGATGCCGCTGTATAAGCAAAAAATTGCTCCGGCCAATAACTACAAAGAATAAATGTGATAACAACCGCCACTCCGCCGAGAATGATAACGAGACGTTCACTTAAATAAATAAGTGAAACTGCTAGTGTAAAGTAGACCATTTGAAATACAGCTGGGCTTTCATTAAAAGCTTGTACCATAATGAAAGACATCATAAGCAACATAAATGTCATGATGTATTTATACATTGATTCCATACTTTTTATAAAAGTAAAAAACGTCCCAAATACAACAACAGAAATACCACAAACCCAAAACGCTATTGCTCTCTCCGTAAAAATATATCCGTAATACCCAATCGCGATTATTCCAAGGAAGAAACTACAAATCGTGATAAACAGTAATAAATGATTTTTCTGTGATTCTTTCTCAAGGTTAGAAAAACAAGTTCTCTTTAACCACTCCATATATGAAGCCCCACCTTCTGCACTTAATTACTTCAGCTTAAATACCGCACTTACTGGGTTATGATCGCTATTTTCAAACTTTAAATCTTTCCCTTGTACATTTACAATTTCCACATTTGGTGAAACGATAAAGCCATCAATAATCGTGACAAAGTTTTCACCTTCTACATACTTCTTCACATCATCTCTCACCGTCATAACAGACGGATCTACAGCCCACTTAAAGCCTCCATCAGTAAAGTCCTTCGGTAACTCTACTAACCACTCAGGACGCTCTTTCACAAACTTCGGATCACTTAATTGAACGTCAGAAAGCAATTGATTCCAATCTCCGCCCATTATTACGTAATCACCATTTTTATAATGCTTGTTCATATATTCTTTTAAATACTCTACTTGCTGCTTTCTAATTTTTCCGCCTTCATCGTACGCAGACAAATGTAAGTTTACAAGTCTAACATACTTTCCATTATTAACAGGGATTGTATGTTCAACAATCGCTCGATCTAAATCGAATAAACGCTTTGGCCAAGGTTCCATTCCAGGAAGCTGGAATCTCTTCGCTGTTTGAACTGTATATTTAGAAAACGTACTTAACCCGGCCTCCGCATATCCCATTGGACTTGTAATTGGTACAGGGACCCATTTTGTGTCATAGTTCTTTCCGAACGACGAAGCATAATCAGATAATCCTTTTTTCAAAAATTCATGCCCATTCACATCAAAAGATCGCAGTGATTTTATATCAACTTCTTGTAATAATGCAAAATCACTATTCTCATTTTGTAAAAACGAAAGCATATTCTTTAAGTTCACTTCAGTCTGTTCTTTACTACTAGAACCAGAACCCTTTCCTCCGTCCATAAAGAAGTCTTGGTCCTTATCTAATCCACCATATCCAATATTAAATGTTGTAACTTTAAATTCATTTCCTGTCGCTAATACGCGCTCTTTATTATTTTCCACCTTCAAACTTACAACATCAGCAGGCTGTTCTTTAGTAAGTGTCATATACCCTAAAAAACCACCTACAACTCCCACCCCTACTAAAATACATATAAGTACTATTTTTAATAATTTCTTCAAATAAACGCCTCTTTTCTAAAACACCCAACTTATTTTTCTTTATTTTCAGTTAACTAAAACTGAATGACAGACATACGAAATATTTTATCACATTGAAAACCCTATATCACTATATTTAGTTTATAAGTAATAATTCTTGCTCTTAAATTATCAAAAGTACAAAATGCCCCAACTCCTTCACTGGAAATCCAACGCAATGTTTAGTACACTATATGTAATAATTATAGGCGATGGAGTTCGCCATAAACGCTGCTTAGCTAATGACTCCTACCAGTATAACTACTGGTAGGAGTCTATTTTTTTGAGCAAGCTATTTAAAGAGGTGAGAAAATTGATTTATATTATCGTTGGCATTGCCGGTATATTAGGAGCCCTCTCTCGTTATTATTTAGGACTTACTATTCATACATTTTGGCATCATTCATTTCCATTAGCTACATTACTTATTAACTTAGCCGGCTGCTTCTTATTAGCGTGGCTAACTACCTATATAGCTCGGCGAAACATCTTGCCGTCAGAGATTATCACAGGCATTGGGACTGGATTCATTGGTTCCTTTACGACGTTTTCAACATTTAGTGTAGAGACTATTCAATTGATCAATCATTCTGAGTGGAGCATAGCCTTCTTATATGTATCATGCAGCATACTTGGTGGCCTCATTATGTCTGGACTTGGCTTTACACTAGGTGATTTCTTAATTAAGAAACATCTTACGGAAGGTGATCACTTATGATAGGAGCTTTATTAGTAGCAACAGGAGGATTTTTCGGTGCTATTACACGATTTGCAATTAGCAATTGGTTTAAAAAAAGGAATAAAACTTCATTTCCAATTGCTACGTTTCTCATTAATATAACAGGAGCATTTTTACTCGGATATATAATTGGTAACGGAGTCACTACAAGTTGGCAATTATTATTAGGTACTGGATTTATGGGAGCGTTCACTACATTTTCGACATTTAAGCTAGAGTCCATTCAGCTCTTCAATCGTAAAAACCTTGGCATACTATTTCTATATTTAAGTGCTACTTACATAATTGGTCTCCTCTTCGCATTCCTTGGAATGAAGCTAGGCGGAATATAAAAAAGAAAGCGACTCTGATCAGTCGCTTTCTTTCATAAGAAATATGTCCCACCATATGGAATGGAAAATAAACCTGCTGGATGCACATCGTAATGTACAATTTGCATAGGCGGCTGCGCATACGGCATATACTGACTTTGCATCATTTGCGCTACTTGTGCTTGTTGCTGCTGCATTTGAATAGCCTGATACACAGCATGCATAGTCCCTTGCGCTCCTGCCAGCGTAATAGCTGCTCCCACTTGTCTACCACTATAAAAATAATGATTCATCATGATTCAGCTCACTTATTATTTTTCTTCCATATAGTATGTTTCTATTTCATAGTGAGTGTTTTGTCATACTGTCTTTTTTCGAAGCACCGAGAAAAGAGCCACGCACAAAACCAAAACAATTCCAGTAAAAGTAAATAAATATGCTAACGGAATTAAGAAAAATGGCTCCACTAAAGTTCCATCTGGTTTCACTTCAGAACCAATTATATTAAACATGATGATGCATAACACTCCCAAAAATATTGGACTAGAAGCTAGTAAGTATTTTTTCTTCATCTTATATTCTCCTCTATTCGTATAATCTTTTGATTAGTTAACATCATATTACTCAAAATAACATTAATGGTCAATAATTATTTATCGTAAAACAATAAATAATTATTGACCAAAACGAAAAAAGGTTTGTTAAGGCACCTTAAATTGCCTTACAAACCTTTTCAAAAACAAATATTTACACTTCAAATCTCTTACTTACTACAACATAAATCGCACACAATAGCACGAATATCCCAGCATAGATCAACAAAATTTCTACACTAAACATATCAGCCAATGGGCCAAATATGATCATTCCTAAAGGAAGCGCGCATGAATTAGCGATTTGTACAACACTAAACATCCGCCCGTGCATAGAAGGTTCTACTTTCTCCTGCAATAATACGGTAACTGGTGTATTGAAGCACGGCATTGTTATACCAATTAAAAAATTAAATACTAAATACATAATAAATATTGGTGCAATCCCTATTCCAATCATAAGCAGTCCATACAACGCACAAGCTAGCGCTGTTGTATGCATACGATTACGGAAACCACCCCATGCCGCAATTAATACGCCACCAGCTGCTGCCCCCGCGCTAAAAGTCATCTCACTAGCAGTAAGTCTCCACATTTCTGCACCGAAAGAACGAGTTACCATTAAAGGTGTTAAAAAAGCAGCTGGACTTATTAGAATCATGACCATAATTAATAAAACAAGTAGCCTTTTAATAAATTTATTTTCTTTTAAATAAGCAAATCCTTCTTTAATGCCTTGTAGATTAGATTTTTGCGTACTCTCTACATTCACATATCTCTCCACTTGAATGATAAACATAATACTAATTCCAATCATAGCCGTAATAACATCAATAAAAAATGTTGTTTCAATGCTAGCAATAGAAAGAATTGCAGCACTTGCTGCTGGAGAAAGAAACATAATTAAAGATGTAATACTGCTATTTATCCCATTTACTTTCATAAGATAATCTTTCGGAACGATTTGCGGGATTAACGCATTCACAGCTGGCGTTTGTACCCCTGTCCCAGCTGAACGAATGAGTAGTACGATAAAAAGTAACCAAATACTTTTATATCCTGTAAAAAATAAAACTGCCAAAACTAACGTAGCAATTGCTATAACCCCGTCCGATAACATAATCATCTTTTTACGGTCATAACGATCAATCCAAACACCTGCAAACAAAGATATCGCAATTTGTGGTAGGAAACCACAAACGGTTGAAATGGTCAACATTAACCCTGACGATGTTGTTAAGGTGATATACCATATAATCGCGTATTGCACGAGAGAGGAACCGAACAACGAAATAGTTTGAGCGGTCAAAAATATAATAATTTTCTTTTTCCAATCATTGCTACTCATATGTTTCACACCCCCTTAACTAATCCTGTCTCTATATTAAAAATACTATCTGCCCAATCAAGATAAAAACTTGCTTCGTGAGATACGAGTATAACGCTCCCCTTAAACTGTATTAACGCCTTTTGCAAAGCTTCCTTCGCTTCTGCATCTAGGTGATTTGTCGGTTCATCTAAGATTAAGAAATTACAAGGTGCTAATAATAATCCGCATAATTTAACCTTTGATTGTTCACCACCACTCAACGTACGAATTTCTTGTGAAACATGAGTATCCTTCACACCACATGCAGCTAAATGATGACGTATTTCCTTCGTATTCAGTTTTGGAAATCGTTCCGCAATAATTTGAAGCGGCGTTAAAGAATCATTACTCCAATTTAAATCTTGCTCATAATATCCCATCTTTATTTGCTCTGAAAAATGAAATTCTCCAGAAATACTAGAAATAATACCCATGATTGTTTTTAATAAAGTAGATTTCCCTACTCCATTGAACCCTGTAATAACAATTTTTTGCCCACCCATTACTGAAAAATTCAATTTTGGTAAAAGAGCAAAATCGTAACCAACTTCAAGGTTATTTACTTCAAGAACTGTCTGAACAGAAATAGGAAGTTCCTGAAAATGAATAGACGGTTTATGAGTAAAACTTGGCGGCGCAATTCTTTCCATACGCTGCAACTGCTTTCTACGTCCTTGTGCTATTTTGGAATTCACTCCAGCAATGTTTCTACGAATATACTCTTCCGTTTTTTCAATTTTCTTTTGCTGTGCATCATATTGGCGAATATAATCTTTTCGTAAATGCTCCTTTTGTCTTACAAAATCTGAGTATTTGCCGTAATACTTCTTCACCGTTCCAAACTCTACATCACATATGCAAGAAGTTACTTTTTCTAGAAAATCAAAATCATGTGATACTACAATAAACGCCCCTCCAAAATTCATTAAATAATTAGCAAGCCATTCAACATGCTCTTTATCAAGAAAGTTTGTCGGTTCATCTAGTAATAAAATATTAGGCTCTTCTAATAAAAGCTTTGCTAAAATCACCTTTGCCCGTTGTCCTCCGCTTAATTCACCAATAACACAATCCATCCCAATAGCGTCAATACCTAAACCGGCTGCCACCTTATTTATTACGCTGTCTACTGAATAAAAATCACGAGCCTCAAGCTGCTCTTGTATTTCAGCTGCTTTCAATAGTTGATTCTCATCTCCAGTCATCGCACTTTCTTCATATAACGTATTCATTCTCTTTTCCATTTCAAACAAATCATAAAAGGCTCGCTTTACATATTGTGCAATGGTATAGCTCCCATCAATTTCTGCATATTGATCAAGATGTCCAATTTGAATATTAGGTTGCCACTTAATGCTCCCCTTATCAGAAATAATTTCCCCCACCAATATTTTCATTAATGTGCTTTTTCCTGCACCATTCTGCCCAACAATCCCCATATGTTCTCCTTTATGTAAATCAAAAGAAGCATTTTCGTATAATGCTTTATCTATAAAACTATGTGATAAACTTTCAACTTTAAGTAAACTCATTTTTATTCCTCTTTTCCTGAAATTAAAAAAAGCAGAGAGATAGCGTCATTCGACACTAGCCCTCTGCTTCGTGGTTTTTCCCATACTACTCCAATTTACAGTAAAAGCTCATTGGAATAATATACACAAAGGGCCATAGACAAAGCATTGTCTATGGCCCTTAATCTATTTTATACATCAGCTGAAAAACCATAACGAAACAAGCATAGGTAAACTATACTTTTTTCGAAAAGTTATTCAGCCGATGAATATAGGGGATTTATGCCCCTTGATTAAGCTCCGTACAACGCTTCACCGTATACATTTGTGCGGAGCAAAGTTTTCTAATGAGTTTTACAAATTTTATATAAAGCATGTTCTGCACCTTCCTTAATACTTAAAAGGGATTTTAGCATACAGTTTTACGAAGCGTCAACATTACTTCCAAATCATTCAACTACTTGCTTTCAAAATATTCCTTCTGAAACATACACATTCTTATCGCATTATGATAGTTACCATCCACGAAAAACTCGTCGAGAAGTTCACCTTCTACCATAAATCCAACTTTTTTATAAACATGTACTGCTTTTTCATTTTCCTTATCCACCACTAAATAAAGTTTATGCATATTTAATACAGAAAAAGCGTAATCCATCGCTAAACGCGTCGCTTCCGCTGCATAACCATGTCCTTGATAATTCGGATCAATAATAATTTGGAATTCAGTTCTTCGATGAATATAATCGATTTCCACTAACTCGACTAATCCAACCATCTCATTATCTTTCTCCAGGATAAAACGGCGTTCACTTTGATCATGGATATGTTTATCATATAAATCCTGTAGTTCTACAAAAGCTTCATACGGCTCTTCAAACCAATACGACATAATATGTGCATTATTATTAAGTTCGTGTACAAACTTTAAATCTTCCCGTTCTAAAGGACGTAACTTCAATTCCTGACTCATTGCTATAACCTCCAAGTAAAAGAAACCTCTTCACTTAATTTCTCAATTTTTTTCAATTTCAAACGCCCTATTTTCATTGTAAACTTTCAAGTAACTTGAAGGTCAAGACATAAAAAGTAGTGCAAGCTACGCCTGCACTACTACTCTTTTCTCAAATCTCTCATATTCGATATGTATAAAGCAATAACTAAAACAAGAATGGATCCCGCATATAATAACGTCTCCATCGGTTTCTCATGAGATACGATAATTAATCGAATTAATGCCGTAATTCCAATATAAATAAAATAACGTAACGGGAAATGATAATTCGATTTGAAATACTTAATAATTAATGCGATAAACTCAAAGTATAAGAAGTAGACAATGATGCTTTCAACTAATTTATAGGACGTATACTTCTTCGCTGAAAATATGTATTGAATAAATGTGATTGTCTCGTTAATTAAAAAGATCGATAAGACAATGGACAATATAATTAGAGCTATATTTAATATCCACTGTAAAACACTCGCGATAAAATGATCGATATTAAATGATTTCATTTTCACATTAAACTCCCCTTCGTATAAGTACGTATTTATTATAGCAAAATTATACTTACAGAAGTGTTAAATCATATGTGATCGTCCTCTTTCACTATCACTTCACCATTAGGATATTTATGCTCAAGATAATCGCTGCCCCAATCACAAAGTACTTTTAAACCTTGTTTTAATGATTGTCCCTGTTCTGTAAGGGAGTATTCCACTTTCGGCGGTACTTGATTGTATACTTTTCTAGATACGAGCCCATCCTTTTCAAGCTCTTTCAATTGTTCGGTAAGCATTTTTTGCGTAATACCAGTTACCAATCGTTTTAACTCACCCGTTCTCGTCGGTCCACTTGTTAAATGATATAAAATGTGGGATTTCCACTTACCCCCGATCACATCCAAAACGACTTCAATTCTATTGTTATACTCTTTTTTCATACCGAACTCCTTCTGCATTTTTATAGGCACTTTCTCGTGCCTATGTCACGAGATGGTGTCTATATCACGAAAAAGTGCGTACTTTTCATAGTACCTGTACTATACCATAATGATGCATGTAAGCAACTTAGTGGAGGTATTTAAAAATGAAAAAAGAAAATCGTACTGCAAATTTCTATGATGTGATTCGTGAGCGTCGTTCCGTTCGCTCCTATGATCCTTCAGTTATAATCTCTAATAAAGAGATTAAAGAACTTTTAGAAGAAGCAATGTTAGCACCAAGTAGTTCCAACTTAAACCCATGGCGTTTCATGGTAATCACAGATCAAGATTTAAAAGAAAAGCTTCATCCAATCGCTTTAAATTAACCACAGGTGTTAGAAGCATCTGCTATGATCGTAATTTTAAGCGAAAATAATGCTCACGAATTCGAACATATCAATAAGGTGAATGAGCGTGCAGTAGCTGCTGGATTCATGACAGAAGAAATTAAAAACAGACTAAACAACAGTATTCGTGAGTTTTATGCACCTGTCAGTGACCAAGGAAAAAGAGAATGGCAAATGCTTGATGGTGGTTTGTTAGCTATGCAATTGATGCTTGCTGCAAAAGCGAGAGGATATGATACAGTTCCAATGCTTGGCTATAACGTTGAAGAATTCCGCAAAGCATTTAACGTTCCAGAAAACTTAACTGACGTTTTAATGATTGCACTAGGTAACGCAAAAGAACCAGGATTCCCAACAGTTCGATTAACTGTAGATGAAGTAACTTCTTGGAATGGCGAGTTTTAATCACCGTGTTTATCGTACTTTTAGAATAAAAGTACGATAAACTCTATTAATGAAACTATGACGATATCAATTATAATCCTGACGCAAAACTACAACCTTATCGACTACTTGCAAAAAAGAAAGGCTGAGAAAACAATGCTTGAAGTTTTAAATCGAATTAATGAACTAGCTAACAAACAAAAAGAAGCAGGTTTAACAAAAACAGAATTACATGGGCGTAAAGCATTACGCGAGGAATACCTTCAAATTATTCGTGGTCAAATCAACACCACTGTTACAGGATTAAAAATATTAAATCCTGTAGGAAATGACGTGACACCTGAAAGATTAAACGAACAACAAAAGCTATCACTAAACACAGATAGCAATGCATGAAAATACCAAGATTTTTTGTTACTTAATGATTCGTCTAAGTAAACTTGCGATTAGATGAATCATTAAGTTAACATTACATACCTCATCAACATATCCTTAAAACTTCTAGTTCTAACTTAAAAATCTACAAACAAAAAACCATCCCCCGCCTCTCCGGCAAGTTATGATTTTCAGTCTACAATACCACTAAGTTAATCATTAGCTTATAAGTTTTCCACAAAACAGCAAATAAAGTTACTATAACCTCCAAAGAAAAGAAACCTTATTTCAACTTTCCTATTGATAGATTAACACGATAGTTCCCGTACTTTAATAATCGTCCTAGAAAGTTATCTAATTCTTCATTGGAAGCAAAATGTGTTTTTAATAAATAACATCCCTCACCACTTATACGGTGTACTTCAGAAATTCCTTCTTCTCCTTGAAAGAAATTCATAAACTCTTGATGATTAGCTGTTGTTACGAACAAAGTAACAAATGCAGTCACTACTTGTCCTAATTTGATTCGGTTTATTGCGATTGTATATTGTTCAATAATTCCTAAATCCTCTAATCTCCGAATTCGATTTCCTACAGCCTGCCCCGTCATATGTATTTTCTGACCAAGTTCTTTCCATTGTATTCTTGAGTTTTCTCCTAATAATTTCAGTATCTCAAAATCTGTTTGATCAATGATATAAACCAATCCTTTCACCGTGAAAGTAGAAAGCCAGAAAGTGTTTCGCCAACTTATTCTGCTTATCGATACAATTCACTATACTTAGTTTATCCTCTTACATCACATTATTTATCAGGTATATTCACTTATAACATAGAGGACACAACAAAAAAATACATCTAGATTTAAAGGAGGTTACAAATATGTTATTACAAGAAATTCTATCGTTCAATGAACAATTTGTAGAAAATAAGGAATACGCTCCTCGTGAAGCGACGAAAATGCCTAAAAAACGTATGGTTGTTGTTTCTTGCATGGATGCTCGTTTAATTGAGCTACTTCCAAAAGCTTTAGATATACACGATGGTGATGCAAAAGTTATCAGAAATGCAGGTGGTAAAATTGCTTCTCCTTTCGATAGCATTATGCAAAGTGTTGTAGCATCAGTATATGATCTAAATGCAGATGAAATCTTTCTTATCGGACACCATAGATGTGGTGCAAGCCAAACTAATCCAAAAGGAACACTTCAAAAAATATTAGATCGTGGAGTAGCTTCACCAGAAATTCTATCAGCAATTAAATATGCTGGTGTTGACCTTGAAAAATGGTTATTTGGATTCGATGATGTCTGCGATTCGACTCAAGCTAATGTTGATTTAGTAAGAAATCATCCACTTATTCCAAAAGATGTTCCTGTACATGGTTTAGTTATTGATCCTCACACAGGTAAATTAGATTTAGTAGTCGACGGATATAAAACATTAAATGGTATGAAACATTAATTATTACTTAAATGAAGGGAAGTTATTAGATATGAATAGACAAGAAGCTACGCAAAAAATTATGGAAGCAAAAATCGCAAAAGGTTTAACATGGGAAGAAATTTCAAAAGTAAGTGAAAACTCTGAGACTTGGGTTGTAACAGCATTATTAGGACAAGCTACAATGACACGTCCGGAGGCAGAAAAAATCGGTAAACTATTAGAATTAGATGAAGAAGTAGTTCAGGCATTAACAGTAGTTCCACTTAGAGGTCAAGTAATGCAAATGCCTCCTACTGACCCAATCTTATATCGATTATATGAAATGATGTTACAATACGCACCAACTCTTAGAGAATTAATCTTAGAAAAAGCTGGCGAAGGTGTAATGAGTGCAATTAACTTCAATCTAGGTGTGGATACACAAGAAGATCCAAAAGGTGGCGATCCTCGTATCGTTATTACACTTAACGGGAAATTCTTACCGTTTCGTACATGGTAATTAATTAAAAATCTATCTATATAATTAAAATAATTTTATAGAGTTACAAAATCCATCCTTTTTAATCTAACTGTATAGAAAGGATGGATTTTTACTATGAGATTCTTTTTCGGTAAAGGAGAATAATATGAATAAAAAATACTTTAATACGAGCTTTAATATTCTACAGTGGTTTGTTTTTCTATTAGCAAATGCAATTGCATTGCCTATCATTATTGGTGGAATATTCCATTTATCAATAGAAGATATTTCAACATTAATGCAGCGCACTTTTTTAGTCGTTGGAGTAAGTTCATTTATACAAGCTTTGGTTGGGCATAACTATCCCATTGCGGATGGTCCAGCCGGTTCATGGGTAAGTATATTTGTCATACTGGGACAAGTAGCTATGTATCAGGGACAAAGTGCAAAAGACGTGTTGCAGCTTTTAGAAGGCGGGTTAATTATTGCAGGTATATTACTCTTCGTTATTGGTATAACAGGTCTTGTACATCGAATTCTACGTTTATTTACACCTTTGGTTACAGGAACTTTTCTTTTAATCTTAGCACTTCAACTTAGTGGTGTGTTACTAAAAGGAATGATGGGGTTACAAGGGGCTGCAACTCATCCTGATTATACAACATCTACTATTGCACTCTTTGTTTTTGCCATGATTACCTTCTTATCAATAAAAGGGAAAGGATGGATGAAAAGTTACGCTGTGTTACTTAGCATTTCATTTGGTTGGCTTTTGTATGCTTTATTAGGAAAGTCTTCTCATGTGCCTTCATACACACCGCTAGTTAAGTTACCACAGATATTCGCTTGGGGCATGCCTAGATTCGATATTGGAATGACTCTAACTGCAACTTTATTTACATTTCTTTTAGTCGCAAATACGATTGCTGCTGTTTCAGCTGTAAAACAAGTGGCTCCGTTATCTAAAGAAAATGAAAGGCAAACACTGAACCGTGGTGTATGGGTCGGAGGTATATCACATATTATCTCGTCGTTGTTCTCTACAATTGGAATTGTACCATTACCTGCATCAGCAGGATTTATTCAACTAACAGGACAAAGAAAAGTGAAGTCGTTCCTTATAGCAAGTCTTATATTAGCAGGAATTTCTTTTATTCCCTCAATTGTAAGCTTTATATCCTTGCTTCCAGGCCCTATTGCTAATGCTGCACTTTTAGCAACATTTTTCCAAGTAATAGGCATTTCATTTCACTCAATTTTACGTGAAGAATTAAATCAACGCCGATTAACTATATTAGGAATTACATTATTAATCAGTTTAGGAATAATGTTTCTTCCAGAAAGCGCATTTAGCGGCATTCCTTCTTCCTTACAATATGTGTTAAGTAACGGACTACTCGTAGGTACTATGATCGTTATTCTGTTAGAACAGTTTTGGAAAGAGTAAAGTATTTATATACTTAATTATAAAAAAAGAATTAGATAAATTTATTAGTGAATTAAAAAGATAATATTCATACTTTTCTTTCAAATTATTGTTACCCTCCCACTTTTTCACAATGAAACTATATACATCAAAATCGTTTCATGACATTATTACTTCCACATAGTTGCAATTTATATAATAACGGTACAGTACAAATAACGTACTGAATCAATAAGTATGGGGGAATAACGATGAACGAAGCGTTACTATTAGTAGACATACAAAATGATTACTTTGAAGGCGGCAATATGGAATTATATCAACCTGAAAAAGCCGTACAAAAAGCCAAGGAAGTATTGAAAGTATTTCGTGAAAAACATAAAACAGTCATTCATGTACAACATATTGCGAACAATGAAGGAGCTACTTTCCTCTTACCTGAAACAGTAGGTGTTCAAATTCATGATGATGTACAACCGATTGCTAACGAAAGAGTCATACAAAAACATCACCCTAACAGTTTTTTAAGAACCAATTTATTAGAAACATTAAAAGCAGAAAAAATAGATCAACTAGTCATTTGCGGTATGATGACTCATGTATGTATTGATGCAACCGTACGCGCTGCCAGTGATTTAGAATTTCAATGTATTGTAATTGAAGATGCTTGTACAACAAAAGATTTAGAATTCCAAGGAAATCTAATCCCCGCAGTACACGCTCATCAATCGTTCATGAGTTCATTAGAGTTTGGTGATATTTATGCAAAAATCATGTCGGCAAACTGTTTTATAAACAAGAGCAAATAAAGAATTACAGTTCCATAGAAAAAAAGAAAGAATGAATATCTTATTCTTTCTTTTTTTCGATTGTCTTGATGACAGTATTTATACGATAATCACCATAATGTAAAACATCTGCAAGAGTCTCTTCTAATTGCTGATGCGAAGATGTATGAAGAATCATGATATAACACCCATTACCACTTATACGATACATTTCAGTAATTAAGTCCGTTTTTTCGAAAAAGGTTTGAATTTGATTATGATAATGTGGTGCATGCAGAAATAGTGTAACAAACGTCATAATAGATCCTTCCAGCTTAGCCCTGTCGATATCTATCGTATATTTTTGAATGACACCTGCCTCTTCTAATTTATTAATTCGTTTCCCAACAGCCTGACCCGTCAAATGTACTATCTCTCCAATTTCCTTCCAGTTCATTCTAGCGTTTTCTTGTAGTAACTTTATAATTTTAAAATCTGTTGAATCAAACATGGACATCCCCTTCCTATAGGAATCACCTTCTATACGATCATCATTTCCCCCAAAATCTTTACAATACAATCGATTAACTCTATTAAGAATTACATTACTGTTAACGGCTTTCCTTCTTCTTTACAATGTATTTTATTAATTACTCGTAGGCACTACAGCAAGCTAGCGACTTTTTTATGAATATGAAAATTTTTTAGGAATTAGTTTATCTTTTTTTAATGATTTATTTAGAGGGAGTTTATAGTCGGGTATTAATATAAGAAACGTAGCAACTAAGTTCATCTATTCACTTTGAGTCTTTTCATATATAACGCACTGCTACTATAATCGCTAACCGTACTACTTAAAATCATAAAATAAGGAGACGATAAAACATGAACAAAAAAACGAAAGCACTATCATCTATATTGCTCGGATTCACACTAGTACTAACAGGGTGTGCTGGTACGAAAGCCGAAGAAACACATAGTAAACCGAAACAAGAACAAGCTGCGAAAGATACTAAAAGGGAAAATAAGTTAACGAAAGGCCAAAAAATGGCTAATATTCTTAGCGATACGAATTGGCAAGGTACAAAAGTGTATGACAAAGATAAAAATGACTTAACGAAAGAAAATGCAAACTTCATTGGCCTTGCGAAATATGATGCAAAGTCAGGAGGATATGAATTCTTTGATGCTAAAACAGGTGCAAGTCGTGGCGATAAAGGAACTTTCTTTATCACAAATGATGGGAAAAAGAGAATATTAATTTCAGAATCAATGAAATATCAAGCTGTTGTTGACATGACAAAGCTAAATAAAAATGTATTTACCTATAAAAAAATGGGGAAAGATGCTAACGGTAAAGATATAGAAATTTTTGTTGAACATGTTCCATATAAAGAAAAAGAACTTTCTTTCACTGATCCGGACAAGCAGCTGAACACGACTACAGGCGATATCGTTAAAAACGTTGATGGAGATAAAATTTTAGGCGGTACCCTTTGGCACGGAACAAAGGTATTAGATGAAGCTGGTAACGATGTAACACAGTTTAATTCTAATTTTATAAGTCTAGCAAAATTTGATGACAAATCTAATAAATATGAGTTCTTCAATAGCGAAACAGGTCAAAGCCGCGGTGATTATGGCTACTTCGATGTTGTACACGAAAATAAAATAAGAGCCCATGTTTCAATTGGAAATAATAAATACGGTGCTGCTCTTGAACTTACCGAACTGAATAAGAATAAATTTACGTATAAAAGAACTGGTAAAGACCAAGCTGGTAAGGATATAACTATATTCGTTGAACATGAACCTTATAAAGGTGATATAAAACCACAATTTAGCTTTTAAAAACGTTTGATTAAAGATCCTGTACTGAGTTGCAGGATCTTTCTTATTAAGCAAGAGAACGAAAAGACGAAAAACATGTAGCTTTTCATCTTCACAATATTCCCACCTTATAATTGATGATTTACAAAACCTAAAAACATACCGATACAAAATAAAATAAATCCAATTAGAATTAAGGGAAGAGTGAAGCCACCCCAAGCTGGTTTATTAGCAAACGCCCTTATTTTAAAATTAATCCTTGCTAAAGACATGATAACGATACCCGCTATTGATAGAATTGTAGTTACTTCAGTCATTTATAACAATACTCCTCTTCTATATTGATTTTATATCTCTGCAAACCATCTGCATAAGTGTTACAGTCCAATATTTATACATATCATTATGATCGTAGCAATCCAGCTTTGTGCCACATCATTTGTACAATTCATTCTTCACTCCTAAAAAAGGACAGAACCAGACGGTTCGGTCCTTTTTGTTTTATAATAATCTCTCTTATTTTTCTACAATACCTTTTTCTTATAAATCTTACGCTAACACAGCTCTTAATTAACTTATCCTGAAATATTATGAATTTGCGTTCAACTTATCTAAAACACTTTTATCTATTTTTGCTTGATTCACTTTAGCTATTTTAGAAACAATCCCACGGCGATCTTCCCAATCAATCAAATAATATTGATTTTTTTCCAATTTATTTTGTACGGAAATTTTCAGTTCTCTTTCTTTCCCTTTTTTATCGTACACCTTCTCATCGTAAGCATGATACGTAAGAACTTCTCCATTACTCAATTTTTCGTTTTCTACTGTAGAATCCGTCATTACTTTTACATAATATTGTTTAGTTGAATAATATCCATTCCCTGACTTCATATAGTAGAAAGCACCTCCTACTATAGCTAATAACACAAAAATTCTCATGATCCATTTCATATGATAATACCTAACCTTTCTATTCTACTTGTAAGATTTATACCCATTAAAATATAAATCTTCCTTACCTTAAGTATGCTTTAACCATAAAGATGGTACAATCCAGCTGCCTTACACTCACAATACATTTTTGTAATTCTATCATTTTACAAAAGTTTTTTAAGTTGGCCGTAAACAAAAGAGCATAAACTTTTTAAAGTTTTATTCCTTCAATTGCCGCACTTTTAGCAACACTTGTCCAAGTAATAGGAATTTCATTTCAATCCATTTTACGTGAAGAAGTAAATCGACGCCGATTAACTATATGAGGAATTACATTATTAATCAGTGGGGGTTTTGTTCATCCCCCACCTAACTTCTTTGCTTTCGCTGAATTTTGAGGTGGGGGTCTTACTGCCCGTTAATGCGGGATAAAATTTGTGACTAAGTAAAAAAGCGCCCTACTTATAGGGCGCTTTTTTATACTTAATGATTAATACTAGCTGTTGGGTATAATGTTGTTCCTCCAATTGAAACTTTTATTTCATTTGTTAATGGAACATTTTGTTCATTAATAATTGTTCTCCACCATTCCCATGCAAGACCTGTACATTCTCTTGCTACGACCTTTATATTTTTTGAATTTGGTGGAAGAGGGATAACTGTAGAGTAATGAGCCGTTTTGTCTTTTCCGCTACCATCCCATGTTTTATGTGTTAGTACTTCGTTACCCTTTTGGTCAAATGTAAATTCATCCCAAGATACATCAAATTGAGCAACGTAAGCACCGTAATGATCAAGTGTCATTTTAGCACTTGAATATTCTGTAGTTGTCGTCTCAATATAATCTGTATTGTTATGAACAGCAGCAGTTGCATTATCTTTTAAGAAAGTACTTGTATATGAAATTGGGTATGCTGGATTTTTAAGACTTAATTCAGCATTATCTTTAATGATATTTCGGATTTCATTGAAATCTTTAGTAACAACCTTGTTATGCTCTTTCGCATCTCCGCCTAATACTACAGCAGTAAAGGTACTTTCTTCAAAAATATCTTTGTACTGTCCACTCGTTTCGACGCTGTTATTCTTAAGTAGGGCTTTAAATGCAGCTTGTACATCTTTGCTCTTAGATGTTGTTTCTAATTTTACATAAACAGTTCTACCATAAGCTACATTTGAGACCATAACAGGTGGAGCCGAATTACTTACACCTTTACGAGTTAACTCACCAAAAGTAACACTATTATCAAAAAGATCGGATGGATTGTTAGGTAGTTCAGCACTTACGGTATAAAATATTTGCTTATATGCGGCAACCATCACTTTTTTCTCTCCATTTGCAACCGCATTAAAATCAATGTTTAGACTGTTATCAAGATATTTAGCGTTAACGTTAAGAGCACTTGCGATTTGTGATTTACTATAAACCATAGATTCCGTATACTGCATTCTTGCAGGTAACGTATGTGTTTTAGAATACTTTTCATTCCAAGTAGATACTAAATCGTCTACTGCTCCAGCTACATTACCATATGTCGGATTTTGGACAGTAATTGTATTTTCTTTTCTCATGCCAGGTAAGTCTATACTAATATTCAAAGGCTTTCTCTTAGCCACTAATAAACTAGGTTGATTGTCTGCAAAAGCTTTATTTGCAAGTTGTACCGCTCCTGGATACGTGCGATTCACTACAGAATCAATAATTGAAATATCGACTGGTGACGTTGTAAGTGATTTTTTCTCGCGTTCCACTACTACAAATTTACCATTTGAATTGATACTTTCTTTCGGAACAAAACTCTCTACTTTATCACCATTTACAGCTAAAACCTCTTGATTATTATATTTAAGATTTGCTATACCAGTATCAATGCCACTAGCATTTTTGGTTACATCAGTTGCATTACTGGCTTGTGTTTCTGCGAAGGAAATAGATGAATAATTAATAGTGCATAGACTAACTAATAAACATGCAAGGAACTTTCTTCTTTTAGTGTTTTTCTTAATATTCAGAAAAATCACCCCGTTCTTTTTTTAGTAAGATATGATAATGATTGATAAATGATAGCTAACTAATACACTTACATAAATGCTTTTAAAAGTTCTTGAATTAACGGGATTACGCCACCTACAAATTTCAAAACTGCCATTGCGATTTCCATATTATTTCCTCCTTTTTATTGCTACGAAAATGTGATTTATCTTTATGCCCTCATTATAGTGACCCCTTACACTTTTATCAATACACTCTGATATGCAATATTACATACAAAAAAACAAGCTGAATTCTTATAAAAAGTTATACAGAGATAAATTTCCCGTTTGGTAGATACTTGAAAAAAATCGAAGCATTCCTTTGCATTTTATGAGTAATTTACAAGTTTATTGTTGGAAGCGTCGCAGGAACGGAAATAATGAAATACCTGTAGGACAGAGCTATCATCGGCAATCGTATAAAAAAGCTGCTGCCTATAAAATATAGGCAGCAGCTTTTTTCATACTCATTTTGTAATTAATAAACAGCAATCGGCCCATAAGGACCTTGGATAATTTCAATTTTCGTTTCAAAAATATCTGTCAAAAGTATTGGGTCCATAACCTCTTCTACTGTTCCAAAAGCAGCAATTTGTCCATCTTTCATAGCACAAATTTTATCAGAGTATTTAGCTGCAAAATTTATGTCATGCATAACAGTCAAAATTGTTCTTCCAAACTCATTAGCCGCACGTCTTAAATGCTCCATCATTTGAACAGAACGAGCAACATCAAGGTTGTTCAGAGGCTCGTCCAATAGCACATATTCAGTCTCTTGGCACAATACCATCGCTACATATGCCCTTTGTCTTTGACCACCAGAAAGCTCATCTAAATATCTATTCTCTAAACTAGTTAAATCTAAGAAATCGATATATTTAGAAATGATAACCTCATCTTCTTTAGTTAATCTACCCTTTGAATAAGGAAAGCGCCCAAATCCAACTAATTGTCTAACAGTGAGCCTCGTTACAAAATGATTTTCTTGTCGCAATATAGTCAGGATTTTTGCTAAGTCTTTTGATTTGGATTCAGAAACATCCATATTCGCTACTTGAATTTGACCTTCATCCATATCTAAGAGTCTTCCAATCATCAAAAGTGTCGTAGACTTTCCAGCGCCATTTGGTCCAATTAAAGAAGTAAAGCCCGCTTTTGGTATTTCAATATCCAAAGGTCCTATTTTCACCTTATCCGTATAGAACTTTTTAACATTATCGATTTTTATCATAAAGCCCTCTTCCTTAAAACTATAGTTAAGAATATGATTCCACCAAATAATTCAATAATAACTGAAACTACCCCTTGAGCATGGAATACATGATACATTAAAAAGTATGCACTCGTCATTATTAAAAATCCTATAGCAAAAGCCATTGGGAAAATATATCTATGATCATAAGTTGACGCCGCCTGATAACTCAAAGTTGCTACTAAAAAGCCGTAGAACGTAAGTGGCCCAATTAGAGCTGTTGAGATAGACATTAAAATAGCTACTAACACAAGCGTATAAATTACACTAGGTTGATATTTAACCCCAAAAGAAGTAGCAACATCCTTTCCTAGTGACAAAACATTCAACTTCTTAGAATGAGCAAAAATTAATACCGCTACAATTATGATCATAGGAATTACAATAGGAAAATATGCAGGGTCTGCATGATTAACAGAACCAAATAATCTCGCTTGTAAAATATCAAATTCTGAAGGCGCAAGTAGTTTTCTCATAAAAGTTGACACAGAATTTAGCCCGGTACCAATAATAATTCCAACTAAAAGCATAAGTTGTAAATTCCCATATTTACCGGAAAGTAACCATCCATAAAGTATCAAACTCATGAAGACCATCACAACAACTTGAAATAAAAATGATCCAATTCCATTAAAGTTTATTAATGCACTAGCACCAAAGAAGAATATTGTACTCGTTTGAATTGCCGAATAAAGTGATTCGAAACCTAAAAGCGAAGGAGTAATAATCTTATTGTTCGTAATAGATTGGAAAGCAACTGTCGATAAGCTATGGCAAACTGCAGCAATAATCATTGCAACAATAGCTACTATCCTTCTCTTAACAACTGGGATAAAAGAAGGTGAATCTATCGGAACTGGATTGTTATAAACTAAAAGTCCATATGAAGAAAGGAGACCTAAAGCGATCAATGTTATGAGTAAAATCCAATAACGTCTTGCTTCCTTTTTAGAACGAAAAGCACTAGCTGATCTACTTGCATTATGAAGGCTAGAATCGATTTCGACATTTTCTTTATTTTTATATTCTAATGTGATCATCGCAGCCTCCTTGGTTTTCTTTGTCTCAATAGAATAGTAATAAACACGACCGCTCCCACTGTTGCAAGTATTAAAGAAACAGGGACTTCAAAAGGCTTTATAATTGTTCGAGAAATGATGTCACAGGCAGTTATTGTCCCCATTCCAATCACACAAACCCAAGGTAAATTACTTCTAAGATCATCGCCTCTAAACATGGAAACAATGTTTGGCACAATTAATCCTAAGAAAGGTAAGTGTCCAATAACAGCTGCAACAATTCCAACTGCAACAGAGATAAGAGCAGTCCCAAAAAGAACAATTCTATTGTAATTAACGCCAAGGCTTGTTGCGACATCTTCTCCTAGTCCAGCTAAAGTCAATCTATTCGCATACATAAAAATAAGCAAAGTAATGATAACAATCAGCCATAAATATTCATACCTTCCCACCTGAATGTTAGCAAATGAACCTACGAACCAAGTTTCAATACTTTGTGTCATTTGAAAAAGAAGTCCCAAAAAAGTAGACACTGCAGAAATAACTGCTCCAAGCATCAATCCAATAATCGGGACAATTAAAGACGAACGAAGCTTAACTCTTCTTAAAAATAGAAAGAAAATCATAGTTCCTATAAAAGAAAAAATGATTGCACCAGTCATTCTTTGAACTAAAGTCGGGGCAGGAAATAGTAAATACACAAAAAGCAGGCCTAAGCCTGACCATTCAATAGTACCCGTTGTAGTAGGTTCAACAAAACGATTCTGTGTAATGAGTTGCATTACGAGTCCTGCCATCGCCATCGCAGCTCCAGTAAGCATTAATGCAACAGTTCTCGGAACACGAGTGATGAAAAACATCTCCATTCCGTCCTCTTGTCCACGTATATCATAAACTCCAGTAAACAGTGATATAATCCCTAAAATTATAACAACTATAACCGCTATTATAAAAGGTTTTGTCCATATTTTATTGTGATTATAAAACTGGGGTTGAGAAATATTCTCAACCCTAGAAATCATATTTTTTGACACTGTTTCGTACTCCTTTACACTACTTAGCTAAAGTTTTTGCAAGATTTCCAAATAACTCTACATAAGTCTGAATTGATTCATTTGTGTAAGTATCTTCTGGTGCATAAACAACTTGTTTTTTAGAAACAGCAGTTGTGTTTTGAAGAGCTGGTGATTTAGAAATAACATCCTTAGCAGGTGTTGACTTAGCTGCATCAGATGTTGCAGCATCACGATCTAATACGAACAGCCAATCAGGATTTGTTTGTGCGATAGCTTCAACAGAAACGTCATCACCTTTATGACCTGCAGTAGAATTAGACACTTCTAATGCTGGAGTCCAACCGAAAATTTCATACATCGGTCCCCAAACACGACCAGAATGTGGAGCAGCAAAACCAATATTCCCACCAGTAACGATAACACTCATAACTTTATCTTTTCCGTTATAAGCAGATTTTGCTTTTTCAATAGATTTATCAAAATCAGCTACTAATTGTTTAGCTTCTTTATCTTTATCAAAGATTTTTCCTAGAGTAGTTGTAGAATTTTTAAGTCCATCTACTAAATTTTTTCCAGGCGTAGTAGATTTCTCAGAAACATCAAAATTAAGATCAATAACAGCTGCTTTTGGCACTAATTTTTTGATTTCTTCGTAATGATCAGCAAATCTTTGACCAACGATTACAAGTTCAGGGTTTGCCGCTGCAATGATTTCAAGATTTGGTTCGCGGTGATTCCCGATATTTTTAACTGAATCATCCTTTTTATATGCTGAATCTGCAGGCATGATATCCTTTGGAGCAGCCGCTAATTTAATTCCCCAATCAGCTAAAGTTTCAAACGTTCTATTATCTAAAGCAACTACATTCTTTGGATTTACAGGAACAGTAACCTTTCCATGTGCATCAGTGATTTCAACCGTTTTTGGCTTATCACTACCGTTATCTTTAGTAGCCTTCGAAGTTTCTTTACCTGAATCTGAGCAAGCTACTAACATTAAAGTGAAAATTGCTAGAATACTTACTAATTTTAAAAGCATAGTTTTTTTCATACGTATACTCCTTATAATGTAATTTAGTTCGAAAATGATAAAGTCCATAGATTGAATTAGATAGTAACTGCTATTCACCTAAATCAATATTGATAATCATTTTCATTTAAACATCCTGTTAATTAGTATAGTCATTAATTCTGTGAAAATCTTGTGAATGGTGTGAGTTAATAAAATTAAACATAAATTAGATACAACCTTATCTAATGCGCACCAGAGTCAGCCCCCACACGTGCTAATCAATAGATTGAGCACCTTATAAACCATGATTTCTACTGCAAAAAAAATGCCCATTTCCTGATAGCAATCTTCTTTTTATAGTTTCCTTCTTTTCATATTTCACAGAAACTATTTTATCATTCAACCATTGAATAGCCTCTGCCATGTATCGTTTGAATATATCTGTCTTTCTTCTCGCACTTTAACTTTTTTCTTACATACCCAATATATAAGTCTACTACATTTGGATTTACTACTACGTTATATCCCCAAACTTGATTCAAAAGCATTTCACGGCTCAATATTGTATTTTTATTCTTAATTAAAAATACAAGTAAATCGTACTCACGCTTCGTAAGCGAGAGATTTTTACCACCTTTTTTTACAATATTACTAGATGCATCAACAAAGAGATCTTTAAACTGAAAAAAGTTTGTCTCATTTTGCTGATTATAGTCAGTTCTCCTTAAAATAGCTTGAACCCTTGCTACTAATTCTTCTTTCACAAATGGTTTTCTAATATAATCATCTGCTCCTGCTTGTAGCCCTGCTATGCAATCCTTACTAGAAATATTGTCGGTCACAATAATGATCGGTGTAGTTTTAACAAGTCGTATTTGTCTACAAATTTCTGGCCCCGATATACTTAATGAATCCCAATCCAATATGATAATATCCCAATCTTGTTCATATACTATATTTAAACCTTGGTTTTCATTGTGAAGTTTTAAAATGAAATAGCCCACTTGCGTTAGACCGCTTACGATTTTCTTCGCAAAAGACCGTTCATTCTTAATTACTAACACCTGCCTCACCGATGGTTCACCTCTACTTCAATATAACTTAGTTAGATAAAAAATTATCTCAAAAAAATAATGTAAGATTTATAAATATTAAACTCCTAAAAAAAGCCATTATAACAGCTTATTAGGGGAACTCTATATAATCTTACAATAGATATGGAGACGAATACAAAAGATATGAAGATTTAAATAAATATTATTTAATCATTAAGGTGCAGCTATAGTATCTACCTGATTATCATCAATAACTATTTCTTCATTTTTTGTTTCAGGGATACTGCCCCATCCCCATAACGAGATTTTTATCTTCTACAGTTATTTATGAGAGTACAGCCGAGATACATATAATTTTAAGTATTAGTCTTGCTTTTATTTTATCTATTTACAATAAAGTTTCTCTCTTGATCTATATGGGTTAACACTAATCACACAATTAAAAACACTTTGTTTTAAACGTCTTTATTGTAAATTAAACAACTTTATTATTTGTATACACCATTACCAGAAAAACTCCCTAAAAAGTAGAAAAACAAATAACCAGTTCCTTAACATACAAGAAATCGATTATTTTGTATCTAAACGTACAATTTTCTTTTTTTGATATGATGAGCCCTAATGATATTGCCCAATCCGGTGTAAACTCCTCAATAACAATGGATCTTTTCATATTTCTAATGCACCTTATGTATTTTACGCTTAAACATAATATTAAAATTAGATGAGCGAAGCCACGTCAAGTGAATAGAATTCACTCTTTAAGAATACATAAAATATATACACACAAGTTTAGCCTACTCATTAGTGAACATAGGATTCTATAAATTTTGGAGGGAGAGGTATGCCAAAAAAGGTTCTCCTGTTTACAGATTTGGGAATTGATGATGCGTTTGCTATACTGTACACCTTTTTTCGTAAAGACATTCAACTTGTAGGAATTGTAGCCGATTATGGAAATGTATCAAGAGAAAATGTAATAAGAAATATTAACTATTTGAAGTACATTGCGGGAAGAGAAGAGATACCTGTATTCCTTGGTGCTTCTGTGCCGTTGACAGGTATATTGATTCAGTATTTCCCTGAGGTACACGGAAAAGTCGGATTAGGTCCTATTATTCCCCCTGAAATTCCATATCCAATTTACCCCTTAAATGATATTTATCAAATTATAGAATCAAATTTAGAAGATCTTACAATTATCAATTTAGGAAGACTTTCTTCGCTAGCCACGACTTTTGTATTGAATTTAGAAACAATGCGAAACGTAAGAGAATGCATTTGCATGGGGGGAGCTTTTTTCTATCCAGGTAACGTAACTGCTGTGGCTGAAGCTAACTTTTACGCAGACCCTTATGCAGCAAATTTAATTCTGCAGCATGCGAAGAACTTGACAATTATTCCTTTAAATGTGACACAACATGCGATTGTTACACCTGAAATGGTCCAGCAAATTGATACATTTCATCGGAATACACAAGATCTTGCAGGACTCATCATCAAGCCCATGCTAGACTATTATTATAATTTCTACTCCAAGTCTAATCCTGGTATAAGTGGAAGTCCTATGCATGATTTTGTAACAGTGTGGTATTTGCTAAATCAAGAGGCTGTTAGCCTTTCAAGAGTACCCATTAAAATAATTCCTGATCAAGGAGAAGGATTCGGTCAAAGCATTGCAGATTTTCGCTTTGTTGCTAATCCAGGCTATAAAATGCATAATGTAGCTTTTCAGTTTGATTATGAAAGATTCAAAAAGGATATTATGGAGACGTTCTTAAAGAAGAGAGTATAACATGCTTTATTAATTTCAGATAATAAGAATCACGCGAATAAAAATTCACTTTACTTAATGTACAGAAATTCGAATTTTTTAGGTTAAAATTCGCCTAGTAGGGCCCCCCCACATGCCCATCGAACCAAAAAGATTATTTATTAGTTTTGGGGTATTTGCTTTTCCTATCTTGATTGTAATATGGTCCTTACTATGCTTCTTGTTACATTTTATTTTCGGAAGTATAAGTTTGCCACAAACAAAAAGAACCATAACCTTGCCAATCCGGCAAAATTATGGTTCCTATCATACAATGTCACTTTACTTATAAGTTGGCCGCAGTTGGAAGCATAAGTTGACCAAAACGGCCATCTTATGCTTCTTGTTACATACAAAATGTAATTTGAATCATAAGTCCGCCACAATTTGAAACATAATATTTCCATAAAGCTTAGTTTTTAGAGAACATTCTTGTTACATTTGAAGCATAACATTGCCATAAATCTTTTATTAACCTATAAGCTCGCCTCAAGGATTAAGATATTAGAAGTCCATCTCCAACCTTTAAAATCAAAAAAGACCAAATTCTGATAAAGAACTTGATCCTATCATTTATTTTTATTAACCAAATTAACTGAATTTTAGTTGGGTATTTTTTATTTTAGGGAATTTTTATTTTGTTAGCTTGATAGCAATGTGGCACCTTACAGGGAAGTGGTAAAATATATGGGGAACAACGTAAAAGAGGTGAAGGGTTGATGGAAGAAATACGAGATATAAAGGTAGCGAGAAAAAGTACTTTAAGGCGGGTTCTGTTTGTGATTGTGTGCCTAATTATTTGGGTGTTTATTAGGATGTTTCTTATTGATAATGAGGAGAAATGGGTTTTACAGCATTATGAAGAACATACGCGTGTGTTCTATGAAGTAAAGAGTTATGAAAATCTTGAGGTATTACATAATGTAAATCCGGTAACTGTGATGCCAGACATTCAAATGATATGGGAGAACTATAGCAACCTTCAATCTGTGTATCGTATGAAAATAGAGTATCTCGACAAGGAAGGGCAAGTGCGTACGATTGAGCAGGCAATTCCTGTCGCGTACACCGACTTGGTCGATAAACCTATGTTACAGATAACACTGGTGAAAGATTATAAGAATTTAAGGTACATAGATAAAGAGATAAATCCAGGTCTTTATGTGCCGACTAATATGGACGCTGAAATAAGACAACAAAAAAGTTATTCAAATTAAATAAATAACTGAATAATAATTAGGGGTCATCATCATACATACCCATCATTTTAAGAAATTAGTTATTCCCTATAATGTTTTTCTAAAAACAAAAAGAACCATAACCTTGCCCAAACGGCAAAGTTATGGTTCAAATCACACAAAATAAAAAAACCACCAAATATGTATTGGTGGAGACGGTGGGAGTCGAACCCACGTCCAAAAATATCGGCACTTAAGCTTCTACGAGTGTAGTCGATATATTAGTATTTCGCGAACTCTTCGGCCTATCGACAGGCTTCCAAGTTGCTAGTCTGATTGTTCTCTTCCTTCGCCCTCAGACGGCGAACTCCGGCGTAGTCCACTTAGTTTGAGTCCCTTACCCTACCACATGGACGATGGAGGGAGGAACCTTTAGTGCAATTAAGCAGCTAAAGAAAGATTGTTTTGTTTGCCAATTATAGGCTTTGACGTTTTAACGAGGCCGATCCCCTCGACTCGCAACCTAAGCTCGAACTATCCCTGTCGAATCCGTAACGTCCCCATGATAAAAATGGAGCATACGAAGAAATATCGTGATAGCTACTAAGAGCTATTTTTCAATGTGCAACAATCTTACATAAGTTATTATAACATACGCGCGTCGTTTTACAAATGTAAATATCTGTATTACATCTTTTGACGATCACGGAACGCGCGTGCAATTTCACGTTTTGCTTCTTTTTCTTTTAAATCGTTACGCTTATCATATTGCTTTTTACCTTTTGCTAAACCAAGTGCCATTTTCGCGAATCCATTTTTTAAATAAATTCTAACTGGAACTAATGCATAGCCTGTTTCTTTTGAAGCACCCGTTAACTTTTCAATCTCTTTTTTATGAAGAAGTAACTTTCTCGTGCGAAGCGGATCGTGGTTGAAACGATTCCCTTGCTCGTACGTACTAATATGCATATTATGTACCCATACTTCACCATTATGTACACGTGCAAACGCATCTTTCAAGTTCACGCGTCCAGCGCGAATCGACTTAATTTCAGTTCCTTGAAGGACAAGCCCTGCCTCGTATGTTTCTTCGATGAAATAATCATGAAATGCTTTTTTATTTTGTGCAATAACCTTACCTGAACCTTTTGGCATATAACGTCCCTCCTCTATTTTTACTATTGTAACAAATGTTATAAAAAAGCGAAAGTGGCTCGCTCAGAATGTGAGGTGGATGGAGCTTCTGACCTTGAGGCGCTCTTTGCCTCTCGGAAAGAAGCGAAGCCGCCGAACATTCTAGCCACTGTAGCTGGATTCCATTAAAAAGCGAAAGTGGCTCGCTCTCAAGCCACCAATAAAAAAGAAAAGGCCCCGCTTTTCATTAAAGCGAAGCCACTCTTTTCTTACTTGCGCTTTTTCTTTTTCTTCTTGAATCCTGGTACATTTTCAAAGAAGCCTTTTTTCTTCTTACCATTACCGTTACCATCTTTTTTTCCTGGCTGACTAGCGGCTGTGGATGCTGATGCTGATGCTGATCCTTTTCCTTTTCCTTGTCCACCACGATCAAACTTTCTTCCTGTGCCGCGCTCGCCACCGCGCTCATTACTACGTTCGCTACGTCCACCGCGTTTCTTTCTGCCTGTTCTTGGCTGTTCGATAACGACGGGACGATCTTTGAACTTACGACGAGGCGTACCTTTCATGCCAACGATTTCAAAGTCGATTGCACGCTCGTCTTTGTTTACGTTAATAACACGAATTGTAATTTCGTCTCCGATGCGGAATACGTTACCTGTACGTTCTCCGATCATTGCGAAATGTTTCTCGTCATAACGGTAGTAATCATCCGTTAAGTAGCTAACGTGTACAAGACCTTCAATTGTATTTGGAAGCTCTACGAATAAACCGAAGTTTGTTACAGAGCTAATCATACCATCATACTCTTCGCCGATTTTATCAACCATATACTCTGCTTTTTTCATTTCGTCTGTTTCACGTTCTGCTTCAACAGCACGGCGTTCCATATTAGAAGAATGCTCTGCAATTTCAGGTAAGTTTTCACGCCATTTCGCTTGTGTTTCATTGTCGACTTTACCGTTAATGATGTATTCACGAATTAATCTATGAACGATTGTATCTGGGTAACGACGAATTGGTGATGTGAAATGTGTGTAGAACTCAGTTGATAAACCGAAATGCCCTAAGCTATCCGCATCGTAACGCGCTTGCTTCATTGAACGAAGCATTACTGTTGAAATAACTACTTCTTCAGGCTGTCCTTGAACCATTTCAAGAATTTGTTGCAGCGCACGAGGATGTATTTCATTCGCACGTCCTTTTACTGCATATCCGAAGTTTGTTACAAACTCGAAGAAACGTTCCAGCTTATCTTCTTTCGGATCCTCATGAACACGGTACATGAATGGTACGTTCATCCAGTGGAAATGCTCTGCTACTGTTTCGTTCGCAACAAGCATAAATTCTTCAATTAACTTCTCTGATACAGAACGATCACGCATGACAACATCTGTCGGTTTACCTTCTTCGTCTACTAATACTTTCGCTTCTTTAAAGTCAAAGTCAATTGCACCACGGCGCATACGTTTTTCACGTAAAATCTGTGCCAATTGACCCATCTCTTTAAACATCGGTACTAGCGGCTCATAGCGTTTGATTAACTCTTCGTCCTCATCTTCTAAAATGCTTCTTACGTCAGCATACGTCATACGCTCTGTCGTTTTAATCACACTTTGGAAAATCTCATGCTTTACAACATCACCTAAGTTGTTGATTTCCATTTCACAAGATAACGTCAGACGGTCTACTTTCGGGTTTAACGAACAAATACCGTTAGATAGACGATGCGGAATCATCGGAATTACACGGTCAACAAGATATACACTCGTTGCTCTTTCCGCTGCTTCTACATCAATTGGAGAACCTTCTTGAACGTAATGACTTACATCCGCAATATGAACGCCAAGCTTGTAGTTACCGTTCTCGAGCTTCGTTACTGTAACAGCGTCATCTAAATCTTTCGCATCTGCACCGTCAATTGTTACAATCATTTGGTCACGCAGGTCACGGCGATCTTTTAAATCTTCTTCTGAAATCGTTTCTGGTACACTGTTTGCATGCTCCATCACTTCTTCAGGGAATGCTAAAGGTAGATGATGTTTATGGATAACTGATAAAATATCTACTCCTGGATCATTTTTATGACCTAGAATTTGAATAACTTCACCTTCTGCACTTAAACGATTCTCTGGATAGCTCGTAATTTTCACAACTACTTTATGGCCTTCTACAGCACCCATTGATGCACTTTTCAAGATAAAGATATCACTCGTCCAGCGCTTATTGTCAGGTATAACAAATCCAAAGTTTTTCGATTCTGTATATGTACCAACTAGTTCTTTTGTGCCGCGCTCTAAAATACGTACAATTGAACCTTCTTGGCGTGATCCACTTGATTGTGCGCTAACACGCGCTAATACTGTATCACCATGAAGTGCACCGTTTAACTCTGTAGGCGGGATGAAAAGATCATCATCTCCGGTTTTCTTCTCTTCTGGTACAACGAATGCAAAGCCACGTGCATGTCCAATTAATTTACCGCGTACTAAACTCATCTTTTCAGGAAGACCGTAACGGTTACTACGCGTGCGAATAACAAGTCCCTTCTCTTCCATCGTTACAAGTGCCTTTACAAAATCTTTAAAGCCCTCAGAACCTTCAATTCCAAATGCCTCTTCTAACTCTTGTATTGTTAACGGTTTATACGCTTCTTCTCTCATAAATAATAACAACTTATCAATATTTTCTTGTATGATTTCTTCCAAGCAGAAATACCTCCTTTAAACCCTTATATTATTTAGTGTATCCGAAAGACTGGGGATGTATAAAGCGAAACTTTAATACTCCCCTAATGATTTTTACAGTTTTCACAAAAAATTCCTTATGAAAAAAAGAGGCAACTAGATCTTACCAATCTAGTTGCTCCAAGAAGTTATATACATCCTCATGTAGCTCGTCACGTTGCTTATCAAGTGTAATGACATGCGTAGAGTCTTCATACCATTTAATGTCTTTTAACGTAGATTCTACACCGTTATAAATAATGTTAGCACTATCTGTATTAATCATTTCATCATGACGCGCTTGTACAACAAATGTTGGGGCATAAATCATATCCACATTGTTACGTACGTCAGCAATTAGCTCTTGTAGTGCTTTTAATGTATTCATCGGTGTCTTTTGGAATTCCAACATTTCTTGTTCAATTTGCTCTGGTGATTTTTGCTCACGTTTTTTATATTCGCGGGCATATGCCAATATACCTTGGTACATCGTTTCTTCACTCTTAATATACATTGGTGCACACATTGGTACTACACCTAAAACCGGTACTGTATAACCTAATTTTAAAGAAAATACGCCGCCAAGTGATAATCCAGCAACAGCAATTTTCTCAAAGCCTTTATCTTTTAAAAGCTGATATGCTTCCATTACGTCTTGCCACCAATCTTCAGGACCTGTATGAACAAGCTCTTCTGGTGGTACACCGTGCCCTTTAAAAATTGGCGCATGACAAGTGTAGCCTTTCTTCTCTAAGAAACGCCCTAACATACGTACATCAGCTGAGTTTCCTGTGAAACCATGTAGTAATAAAACAGCGCGGTCTCCACCCTCAAATGTAAATGGTTTCGGAGATGCTAATTTCATCATGTACTTCTCCTCTTTCTCTTCTGTAATCTAGTCGTATTCTTTCTATATCTAGTGTACCATATTTATATTTCTATAATCTAATTAGAAACATCTTTCAAATGGCAAAATAAAAAAAGAAGAACCATTAGTACATCTTACTAACGCTTCTTCTTTCAATTCTATAAATTTAAGTACGTAACAGCAATTGTTAATACGAAGAATAGAACAGCTAAAACAATTGTAATACGGTTTAATACCGCTTCAATTCCACGTGCTTTTTGCTTACCAAATAATTGCTCTGCACCGCCTGAAATTGCACCTGAAAGGCCTGAGCTATTACTAGACTGCATAAGTACCATAACAATCATTAAAATCGATACAATAATAAGTAAAACGGATAATAACGTATGCACTTGGCGTACCTCCTACAAAGATTCAGTTATTTTAACTGTAGCATAAATTCTATAGAAAAGCGAGAGCTATAGAGTCGCTCTCGCTTTTCTTCTATTACATAAACATCATTGCAAATAACGGCCCGAGCAAACATGTCAAAATTGCTGTTAATGTCATTGTTACCGATCCAATAACACCTTCATGTTCATTATTTTTCATCGCTCTCATTACACCCATAATATGAGAAGCACATCCAAATCCGATACCTTTACCAACTGAGTTTGTAACGCGGCTCCATTTTAATAAAAGTGGGCCGGTAATCGTTCCAGTAATACCTGCGATAACAACGAAAGCTGCTGTTAATGACGGTACACCACCAACTTGCTCTGAAACACTCATCGCAACTGGCATTGTCACCGATTTTGGTAAAGAAGATAAAATTAAGCTTTTATCTGTTCCCATAAGTGATGCAATGGCAAAATCACTTGCGATTGCAACTGTTGTCCCTACTAATACGCCACCAGCAATCGGTACAACATATTTTTGCAGAACGTGACGTTGTTTATAAAGAGGAATTGCAAATGCTACAACACCGGGTCCGAGCAGTTTTGCAATCCAGCCACCACCGCTTTCCATATAATGTTGATATGGTATATCAAGCATGATAAATAAGAAAGCCATTAATCCTGTTGCTACAAGCATTGGAATGGTGAATGGTGTTGGAAATAATTTATAGATTTTTTTAGATAATTGGTATAATAGCACCGTAAAAAGAACCCAACCGATTCCGATTAATATTTGGCTCATCGCGACTCTCTTTCCTTTCTATTCGCAAGATATTGTCCTGTATGTCCTGCGACAATAATAATTAAAAATGTACTCGCTACAATTGTAATGAAAAGAGAAATTCCTTTACTCATAAAAAAAGCACCGTAATTCATTAGGCCAAGCGTTGGCGGAATTAATAAAAACGGCATAATAGCAACGAGTGTTTCTGCTCCTAAATCGAACCATTTCACTGGAAGGACTTTTAGGCTAAGTAAAACAAGTAAGAGAAACATTCCAATCAAACTTCCTGGAATCGGAATATTTAACACTTCTTGTACCCAAGTTCCAACCATATAAAAGACGTAAAGAGCAGCAATTTGGACAAGAATCTTTGTAAATTTCATGTTCATCATCCCTCATGTTTATACGATCTTCTCTTAATATCTTTATCATAGTATAAATTGTAAAAAGCTGCAATTTATCAACTTGACAGCAAAAATAGCCTATGTTATACGCTTACACCCTTGATATGACTGCATTTCTAAACGAAAATTAAGTCAAAAACCTTGACCTAATATAAAAAGTTTTTATTTTCTGAATTTACAACGTTGTTATTTCAATAAAATAATCTTTTTATCCTTAAGCTTACATATATATAAAGTGAAACTTTCATTAGTGGTGGTTTTCTTCATCCCCACAATCGGACTTTTACGGGATAAACAAGATAGGTGGTGAACATATGCCCAAAAAAGTTCTTATTTTTTGTGATCCTGGGATTGATGATACGATGGCTCTCCTCTTAGCATTCTTTATCGATGAAATAGAAATCGTCGGCATTGTTGCTGATTACGGCAATGTTCCAAAAGAAATGGCCGTACAAAACGCTCATTTTCTTAAGAGCGAAGCAAAGGATAGAAATATCAAGATATTTGGTGGATCAGAACGCCCACTTACTGGCGCCCCTCCTGCTTTTTTTACGGAAGTACACGGGAAACAAGGGCTCGGGCCAATTATTCCAAAGGGACATGTGACTAACGGAGAAATGGAGAATTTTTTCGAAGTCATTCCTCTTATTGAACAGTATAAAGATGAATTAATCATTGTTAGTTTAGGAAGACTTACCTCCCTAGCAATTTTATTCATCTTATGCAAACAGCTCATGAAGCAAATTAAATCTTACTACGTAATGGGCGGCGCCTTTTTACATCCTGGTAATGTGACCCCTATTTCCGAAGCGAACTTTTATGGCGATCCTACTGCCGCTAATATAGTCCTTCAATCCTCACCTAACATGTACATCTATCCATTAAACGTCACTCAGTATTCCATCATTACACCAGAAATGGCTGAATACATTGAAGCAAAAGGAAAAGCCCCACTCGTCAAACCGTTATTCGATCATTATTACTACGGCTATTATAAAGACGCCTTACCGCATTTAGAGGGGAGCCCATTCCATGACACAATGCCAATACTCGCTTTACTTGATAAGTCTATGTTTACGTATCACAAATCACCTATCGTTGTCATGACGGAATCCTATGCACAAGGAGCAAGCATTGGAGAATTTCGCTCTTTAGGAGAATCTAAACCATTTACTGATTGGCCGAATCATCAAATTGCAATTGATTTTGATTATAACCGTTTCTTTAAACATTTCATGTCACTTATGACGGGTGAGCAATTTTAAGCATAAAAAAACAGACCGTGATTTCTCACGGTCTGTCGTTATTTTCTACAATTATCGTTTGATGTTATAGAAAGATTTTACACCATCGTAAACAGCGATTTCGCCTAGTTCGTCTTCGATGCGTAATAATTGGTTGTACTTAGCAATACGGTCAGTACGGCTCATAGAACCAGTTTTGATTTGGCCAGCGTTAGTTGCAACTGCGATGTCAGCGATTGTAGCATCTTCAGTTTCACCAGAACGGTGAGATACAACTGCTGTGTAACCAGCACGTTTAGCCATTTCGATAGCTTCGAAAGTCTCAGTTAAAGTACCGATTTGGTTAACTTTAATTAAGATTGAGTTAGAGATACCTTTTTCGATACCTTCAGCAAGTTTTTGAGTGTTAGTTACGAATAAGTCGTCACCAACTAATTGTACTTTATCACCGATACGATCAGTTAATAATTTGTGACCATCCCAGTCGTTTTCGTCTAAACCATCTTCGATAGAGATGATTGGGAAGTCTTTGCAAAGCTCTTCGTAGAAATCAACCATTTCTGCAGAAGTTAAGCCAGTACGGCCTTCGCCTGCAAGGTCATATTTACCAGTTTCTTTGTTGTAGAACTCAGAAGAAGCAACGTCCATTCCTAAGAATACGTTCTCGCCAGCTTTGTAACCAGCTTTTTCGATAGCTTCGATGATTACTTCTAATGCTTCACGGTTAGAACCAAGGTTTGGAGCGAATCCACCTTCGTCACCTACTGCAGTGTTAAGACCTTTGTCATGTAATACAGCTTTAAGTGCATGGAATACTTCAGCACCCATACGGATTGATTCTTTGAATGTTGGAGCACCAACTGGTAAGATCATGAACTCTTGGAAGTCTACGTTGTTATCAGCGTGAGAACCACCGTTGATGATGTTCATCATTGGAGTTGGTAATTGTTTTGCATTGAATCCACCAAGGTAACGGTATAATGGAAGACCTACGAAGTCAGCTGCTGCGTGAGCTACTGCCATAGATACACCAAGGATAGCGTTAGCGCCTAGTTTACCTTTGTTTGGAGTGCCATCTAATTCGATCATAGCACGGTCGATACCAGCTTGGTCAGTTACGTCGAAACCAACGATTTCTGGAGCGATTGCTTCGTTAACGTTGTTTACTGCATTTAAAACACCTTTACCAAGGTAACGAGATTTGTCACCGTCACGTAATTCTACTGCTTCGTGCTCACCAGTAGATGCACCACTTGGTACGATAGCGCGTCCGAAAGCGCCGCTTTCTGTGTAAACTTCTACTTCTACAGTTGGGTTACCACGAGAGTCAAGGACTTCGCGAGCATAAACATCAATAATTGTTGACATAATAAATTCTCTCCTTTTTATATAAGCAAATTATTTAATAATTGTTTTACCTGTCATTTCTTTCGGTTGTTCCACATTTAAAAGCGTAAGCATTGTTGGAGCGATATCTCCTAAAATACCACCTTCACGAAGCTCTACATCATTTTTTGTAACGATGAAAGGAACCGGGTTAGTTGTATGAGCTGTCATTGGTCCACCATCAGCAGTTAACTCCTGATCAGCATTACCATGGTCAGCAGTAATAAGTGCTACACCATCTTTTGCAAGAATCGCTTCTACAACTTTTCCTAAACATTCGTCAGTTGCTTCTACTGCTTTAATTGTTGGTTCCATCATCCCAGAATGGCCAACCATATCACAGTTCGCAAAGTTAAGAATGATAACATCATGTTTATCATTTTCAATTTCATTTACTAAAGCGTCCGTTACTTCGTAAATGCTCATTTCAGGTTTCAAGTCATACGTTGCAACCTTCGGTGAGTTAATTAAGATACGCTCTTCTCCTGGGAATTCAGCCTCACGACCACCGCTAAAGAAGAATGTAACGTGCGGATACTTTTCAGTTTCCGCGATGCGAAGTTGCTTTAATCCCGCTTGCGCAACAACTTCACCTAAAGTATTATCAAGATTCATTGGCTTGAATGCCACGTAACCATCTACAGTTTCACTGAAGTGTGTCATACAAACGAATTCAGGAATGTGAGGTACTTTTTCACCACGATCGAACTCACGGAAATCTTCGTTTGTAAATACACGAGCAATTTGAATTGCACGGTCTGGACGGAAGTTATAGAAGATAACTGCATCATCATCATTGATTGTTGCAACTGGCGTGTTATCTTCGTTAACAATTACAGACGGCAATACGAATTCATCATAGATACCGTTCGCATAAGAGTCTTCTACACACTCTTCTGCTGATTTATAAGTAGGGCCTTCACCATTTACCATAGCACTGTAACATTTTTCTACGCGATCCCAACGCTTGTCACGGTCCATAGAGTAATAACGACCAGAGATAGTCGCGAATTGTCCTACTCCTGTTTCTTTAATTACTTCATTTGTTGCATCGATATAACCTTTTGCTGTTTGTGGTCCAACATCGCGGCCGTCTAAGAATGCATGGATATAAACTTTCTCCACGCCTTCTTTTGCTGCTAAGCGAAGAAGAGCAAACATATGGTTCATGTGACTGTGCACACCACCATCAGAAAGTAAACCGAATAAATGAAGAGCAGTACCTTTTTCTTTTACGCTTTTAATTGCATTTTGGAAAGTTTCGTTCTGATCGAACTCACCTTCACGAATTGCAACGTTTACGCGTGTTAAGCTTTGATATACGATGCGGCCAGCACCGATATTTAAGTGACCAACCTCAGAGTTACCCATTTGACCTTCTGGAAGACCTACTTCCTCACCACAAGCTGTAAGCGTTGTGTGAGGGAATTTGTTCCAGTAACCATCAAAATTAGGTTTCTTAGCTTGTGCTACAGCATTCCCATGAGTTTCTTCACGTAGTCCGAAACCATCAAGAATGATTAAAGCTGTTGGCTTTCTCATTTTACCGCCCCCAGAAGACCTAAGAACGAAGCAGGCTCTAAGCTAGCACCGCCAACTAAAGCGCCGTCGATGTCAGATTGTGCCATATACTCTTTAATGTTTTCTGGTTTTACGCTACCGCCGTATTGAATACGAACAGCTTCTGCAGCTTCTGTAGAAACAGCTTCTGCAACAACTTTACGGATGTGCGCACATACTTCGTTTGCATCTGCAGAAGAAGAAGATTTACCTGTACCGATAGCCCAGATTGGCTCATAAGCGATAACAGTTGCTTTAACTTGCTCTTCTGTTAAACCTGCAAGTGCTTTTGTCACTTGACCTGCTACTAGATCAAATGTTTTTCCGCTTTCGCGCTCTTCTAAAGTCTCACCACAACATACGATTGGTGTTAAACCATGTTCAAATGCTGCAAGAGTCTTTTTGTTTACTGACTCATCTGTTTCAGCAAACATTTCACGACGCTCAGAGTGGCCAAGTACTACGTAGCCTACTTTTAAGTCGCTAAGTGCTACTGGGCTAATTTCGCCAGTGAATGCACCATTTTTTTCGAAGTGCATGTTTTGTGCACCTACTTGTAAATCAGTTCCTTCAGCCTTAGCTACTAAACGCTCTAAAAATAGAGCTGGAGAGCAAACTACTGCATCAACAGCTGAAGCTGCTGGGATTTGACCTTTAACTTCCTCTACGAAGCTAACTGCTTCAGATAGAGTTTTATTCATTTTCCAGTTACCTGCGATAATTGGTTTACGCATGCTTTGCACCGTCCTTTTTCTTTGGCTGCTACTTATTTGTCGTTAAGACAAACTACACCTGGAAGCTCTTTGCCTTCCATGAATTCTAATGACGCACCGCCGCCAGTAGAAATGTGGCTCATTTTATCAGCCATACCGAATTTTTCAACAGCTGCTGCAGAGTCACCACCGCCGATAACAGAGTATGTATCTTCTGCATCTGCTAATGCTTGTCCTACTGCTTTTGTACCTTCTGCGAATGGAGTCATTTCGAATACACCCATTGGTCCATTCCATACAACAAGCTTAGAATTTTTAATTACATCTGCATAAATTTCACGTGTTTTAGGACCGATGTCCACGCCTTCCCAAGTAGAAGGGATAGAGTCGATACCTACGATTTGAGTTGTTGCAGTTTCAGAGAATTCCTCTGTGATTACAACATCAACTGGCATGTAGAAGTTTACGCCTTTTTCTTTTGCAAGTTGCATAAATTCTTTAGCTAGTTCGATCTTGTCGTCTTCACATAGAGATAGACCAATTTCATGACCTAAAGCTTTAACGAATGTGTAAGCAAGTCCGCCACCGATGATTAAGTTATCTACTTTGTCTAATAGATGACGAATTACACCGATTTTATCTTTTACTTTCGCACCACCGATGATAGCTGTGAATGGACGTTCTGGGTTAGAAAGTGCTTTTCCAAGTACATCTAACTCTTTTTCCATTAATAATCCAGATACTGCTGGTAGGTAGTCTGCGATACCTGCTGTAGAAGCGTGAGCACGGTGAGCTGCACCGAATGCATCGTTTACGAAGATATCAGCAAGAGCTGCAAATTCTTTCGCAAGTTCTGCATCGTTCTTTTCTTCGCCCGCATAGAAACGTACGTTTTCAAGAACTAATACGTCGCCTTCGTTCATTGCTGCAACCATTTCTTGTGCAACTGGTCCGAATGCTTCGTCTGCTTTTTTAACATCTTTACCAAGAAGCTCGCCTAAACGTGCTGCTACTGGAGTAAGACGTAATTCTTCTACTGCTTGACCTTTTGGACGGCCTAAGTGACTTGCTAAAATAACTTTCGCACCTTGCTCTACTAAATATTGAATTGTAGGAAGAGCTGCACGGATACGAGTTTCATCTGTAATTTTGCCTTCTTTCATAGGTACGTTGAAATCAACGCGGCAAAATACACGCTTACCTTTTAAATCTACGTCACGAATTGATTTTTTGTTCATTGGATTTCCCTCCGACTACTAGTTAGGATTGACAAAACCCACTCAAAAGCTTAACACATTTGCTTTTAAAACGAAAGAAGAGAGAGAGGGAACAAACCCTCTCCCTCGTTTTGTCATTGATTACTTATATAATTAAGAATTAAAGACCTTTAGAAGTCATGTATGCTGCTAGGTCTACTACGCGGTTAGAGTAACCAGTTTCGTTATCGTACCAAGAAAGTACTTTAACCATGTTACCTTCCATTACCATTGTAGATAATGCATCGATTGTAGAAGAAGCTGTACATCCGTTATAGTCGATAGATACTAATGGCTCTTCGCTGTATCCAAGGATACCTTTTAATTCGCCTTCAGAAGCTGCTTTGAATGCTGCGTTTACTTCTTCAACTGTTACTTCTTTGTCAAGTTCAACAACTAAGTCAACAAGAGAAACGTTAGCAGTTGGAACACGTACAGCGCCACCGTTTAATTTACCTTTAAGTTCTGGTAATACTAATGCTACAGCTTTAGCTGCACCAGTAGATGTTGGGATCATGTTTTCAGCTGCTGCACGAGCACGACGTAAATCTTTGTGTGGTAAGTCTAAGATTTGTTGGTCGTTAGTGTAAGAGTGAATTGTTGTCATCATTCCGCGTTTTACGCCGAATTTTTCGTTTAATACTTTAGCGAATGGAGCTAGACAGTTTGTAGTACAAGAAGCGTTAGATACTACGTTGTGGTTAGCTGCATCGTATTGTTCGTGGTTAACACCCATAACTACAGTGATATCTTCGTCAGAAGCTGGAGCTGAGATGATAACTTTCTTAACTGATCCACCTAAGTGTTTTTCAGCGTCTGATTTTTTAGTGAAACGACCAGTAGATTCTACTACTACTTCTACTCCGTAGTCGCTCCATGGTAGTTGAGCTGGGTCACGCTCAGCGATAACTTTAATTTCTTTACCGTTAACAACGATGCTGTTTTCGTTAGCAGATACTTCTGCATTTAAAGTTCCGTGAACTGTGTCATATTTTAAAAGGTGAGCTAATGTTTTAGCATCTGTTAAGTCGTTGATTGCTACTACTTCTACCTCAGAGTTGTTAAGAGCTGCGCGGAATACGTTACGTCCGATACGTCCAAATCCATTAATACCAATTTTAGTCATTTGAATTTCCTCCTCGGGGGATTATATTAAAGGGTAATACCCTTTGTTAACTGTTTTGCTGCACCTTCATCTGTAATTAGAATTGAAGTGTGCCCTTGTTTAATTACAGCCTGTATTGCCTTTGCCTTTGAAGAACCTCCAGCGACTGCAACAACGTGAGATACATGTTGTAAATCCTCAAGCTGCATACCAACTGTTCTTACTTTATGAACAACATTTCCTTGTTCATTAAAGTAGTAACCGAAAGCTTCGCCTACTGCTTCGCTTGCTTGAATCTTTAACCAATCTGCTTCTGAAGTATTTCTGCGACGTGCCATTGTTAACGCATCACCTATTCCATGAATGACGATATTGGAAGATCGAATCAACTCAAGAACTTCTTTCACGGAAGGCTCTGTCACAATAGACGCATATGCTTCGCTACTAACATGGTCTGGAACATACAATAAGCGATAATTACTCATCGTATTTTGCGCCATCTTGGCACAAATGGTATTGGCTTCTAATTCAACACCCTCTCCAATTCCACCACGCGCTGGGACAAATAGCATATGTAAATCTTTGCAATCAAGCTGCATCATGTCCGCAGCAGCAGCTAGCGTAGTTCCTCCAGCCACAGCAACGATATTATTCACTGTCAGACGGTCTTTTATACAAGTCACACAAGCACGGCCCATCTCCAGTTTGACCCAAGGTGATTCATCACTATCACCAGGGACAACGAAAACTTCATCCAAGTCTAATGTTTCCTTAAGTTGCTTTTCTAAAACCTTTAACCCGGAAATTTCTTTCATAAAGTCTTCCAATGCAAGAACTAAAGCTGTTCCTTCTTCTGTCAAAGTCATTCCAGAAGAAGCGACGTGAACTAAGTTTTGTTCTTTCAAAACTTGAACTTCACTTCGCAATACTCGTTCTGTCATACCGAGACTTGCTGACAAATTTCTTCTTCCAATCGGCTGCATGAGCCTAATGTATTGAAGAATTTGCATTCTCGTTTGCATAACAGGTAGCAGATCAGGTAATAATTTTTTTGTGTTCTGAATCCATGAGCGCATATCTTTTCTCCTCACTACATTGGTTCATTTTTCCTTGTGGTCACTTTACGTCCCGTAGTGACATTTTGTGTCCCACATAGGTTAAAAAAATAATCCCTGCTACGTGTATTATTGTAACAGGAGATAGAAACTTATTCAACTCTTAACTGCATTCTTTATATAGTTTATTATGACACCTTTGTGAATGTTACCATATTCTACTTGTTTTCCGCCTATTTCTATAACCGGAATCATTAGGTGATATTTTTCTAAAAGGTCATTATCTTCATATATATCTATTTCCTCGATTTGAAAAGAATATTCATATTGTACTTCCTGTAAAACTTGTTTCGCCTGCACGCAAAGACCACAATCTTTTTTTGTATACAGTACAACTTTCATATTCTTCACCTATCCGATCGTTTTTCGTAATGATGACGCTGGAATATGCATTTGTTCTCTATACTTCGCCACTGTTCTTCGAGAAATAACGATTTCATGCTCTTCTTCTAATAATTTTGAAATCTTTTGATCTGAAAGTGGCTTTTTCTTATTCTCCGCTTCAACAAGCTTTTGAATAAATTGTTTTACACGCTTTGTAGAAATCGCTTCATCTTCAGTCGTTGAAACGGCATTGCTAAAGAACGATTTCATCTCAAATAAACCGTGTGGTGTTTGCACATATTTATTTCGCGTTGCACGACTAATTGTAGATTCATGCACACCTAACTCTTCCGCCACCTCTTTTAAAGCAAGCGGTTTTAAATATTCTGGACCTTCCCAGAAGAAATCACGTTGTTTTTCCATAATAATAGTCATCACTTGCAGAAGCGTCTGTTTTCTCTGTTTTAAACTGCGCATAATCCACTGCACATGCTGATACTTTTCTGATACGTAAGATGCTACTTCACTTTCACTATTATTAAGAAGCGCACTATATTCAGAATGAATTTCAATTCTCGGCATATTTCTCTCATTCATCTGTAAAACGAGACGATCGCCATCTTTTTTTACTGCCATATCAGGCACAATATAAAGTGGTTTATCCGAAGAAAAAGCAAGACCTGGTTTCGGCTGTAATGACGTAATACAGTTCACTGCTGATTGCAATTCTTCATTACTACACTTCAACACTTGAACGAGCTTTCGCCAATCTTTCTTCACGAAATAAGCGAAGTGATCCTCTATAACCTCTTCAGCTAATCCATTCCGTCTTTGTAAGCGCTTCAATTGTAAAGTTAGACATTCCTGAATATTACGCGCTCCTACCCCTGCTGGCTCGAGTGATTGGACAAGCTCTACAAAGCGGGCGACTTCATGAATCGGTGCGGAAAGGAGATCCGCTAACTCTTCGTTCGTTTCTTGTAAATACCCATTTCCATCCATGTTCATAATAATGAAAGAAGCTATTTTTCGCTCTTCTTCATCTATTTTATAATACTGTATTTGATTTAATAAATGTTGCTGAATCGTTGTTGAATCCACACTGTAGATTTCCATCTGATTCTCGACTTGTTTGCTGGTACTTTTACTGTTGTTAGAGCTCTTTTTCTTCTCCCTCTCAAAACCACCTAACTCAATAAGGGGATTCTCTAACGATTGCTCATACAAAAACTCCGATAATTCTTGTACATTATACTGGAGCATTGTAATCGCTTGCCTTAACTCTTGTGTCATTGCCAAACGTAAGCTTTGTTCTTGTAAAAGACTTGCCTTCAAACTAATCTCCCCCTTGTTTCTATTGTACAATAAGTTTGGTAAAAGGAGAATGCTATCACAGACACCCATTCCAAAATATTATTAATTTATATGTATTAATGAGATTTACAACTTACAACCGAAATTTGAATAATATTGAAAGAAAATAATAAAGCAAAACATTATTGTAACCAAGTACTAATAGTAAATCTTATTACTAGATATAACAAGAGGGAAATAAAAAAAGTCCTAACCTACAAAACGTAAGTTAGGACTTTTTGACGCGCCCAGAGGGATTCGAACCCCCGACAGACGTGGTACCGGAAACCACCGCTCTATCCGACTGAGCTATGGGCGCATGATTATAAAAAACACATCATTTTCTTCTCATAATAATAGCAATAAAATCCATCTAAATCAATAAAAATATCCCCTTTCATCCTTTATGCACCTTAGCCTAAAGTATAGAAACACATTTCTTCACCTAAATTTTCCAATCATAAATTCACCCCAACTCACAAATTATAATCTTTGAATTGATATTCCAAAGGGGGCTTCATTCAATGACTGTAATTACAAAGTTAAAGCAAACTGTTTCTGGATTAAAAAGTGCACAAGCTAGCTTAGAGGGATTCGCTCTTGATACGGATAACCAACAAGCAAAGCAACTTTTCCAAACAGCTGCAGAGCAAACACAAACGATTATCGATTCTTTAAACCCACGCGTTGAAGAAGTCCAACAGGAAGAACCACAATACTCACAGCAATAACGGATTCGTCATGCTGTGAAATAGAAAAAGGATGATATGCAGTCATCCTTTTTCTATCACATTACATATTGCAATAGAAATGGAATGATTATAATGCGAAAACTCGGAATCATAACCGCGTTATTTATGCTCCTATTCGGTTCACTTACCGGATGTGATAATAGCCCGTTAGATAAAAAGGTAAAGAAAGAAGAAGCTAAACGAACGGAAGAAGACAAGGGCCCTAAATTAACAAAAATGAGTACAGAATCCTTTAATCAATCTATATCGCAAGACGCTAAGAAAAAAGCTCTTGCTATGGAAGGAATTATAGAAGCTACCGCAGTTAATACAAATTTAGATCTTTACATAGCCGTCAAGCCTGAACATCACGAAAGATTTGGTTTAAAACCTTTACGAAGTAAATTAAAAAAGAAACTAAGTGATGAAAACCCTACTTTCAATATTCGTGTAAGTACAGACAAAAAGATCTTTATGCTCATAGAAGAACTTGAAACCAAAATTAAGAAAAAGAAAGTAAGTAAAGATGGCATCAAAAAACAATTGAAACTCATTCAATCAGAAATGGGATCTAATATTTAAGCTTTCTAATAGAGAAGGAAGGATTCAAATGTCTAGTAAAGATAAAAACTTAACACCTGTACAACAAGAATATAAAAAATTCGAACAACAGCGCGAACCGAAGCGCCCCGTTTTTAAAAATTGTATAAAAGCTTTTCTCGTCGGAGGATTAATTTGTCTAATAGGCCAACTGATTTCCACCTTTTATATTACTTATTTTGATTTCACTGAACGCTCTGCCGGGAACCCTACCGTTGCAACTCTTATTTTTATCTCCATGCTACTGACGGGATTTGGCGTCTACGATCGTCTTGGACAGTTTGCCGGGGCAGGCACAGCTGTACCCGTCACTGGATTTGGTAACTCTGTTATTGCCGCATGTATCGAACACCGTACAGAAGGATTCGTCCTTGGTGTTGGCGGTAACATGTTTAAATTAGCTGGATCCGTTATTTTGTTTGGTGTATTTTCGGCTTTCGTCATCGCACTTATTAAAACGATTCTCGTTCAATGGGGAGGGCTATAAATGTTACAAGGACACCGAACGTGGGTATTTGAAAACAAACCAGTTATTATTTCGACAGGAGTCGTTGGTGGGCCGTTTGAAGCAAAAGGGAAAATTCCAGAAGACTTCGATATCCTTCATGAAGATTTATGGCTCGGCCAAGATTCCTATGAAAAAGCACATAAAATTTTGTTCGAAGAAGCTTGTAGCCGCGCTACTGAAAAAGCAGAACTTCGTAAAGATGATATCCAATTCGTACTTGCAGGAGATTTAATTAATCAAATTACCCCTACAAGCTTTGCTTGCCGTACACTTGGCACTCCTTACCTCGGATTATTCGGTGCTTGTTCTACTTCTATGGAAGGTTTAGCACTTGGGGCAAGTATCGTAAATGCAAAAGGCGCAAAATATTTATTAACTGGGGCATCCAGCCATAACACTGCGGTTGAAAAACAATTCCGCTATCCAACTGAATACGGCGGTCAAAAACCCCCTACTGCACAGTGGACAGTAACCGGGGCAGGCGCGGCTATTTTAAGTGACACTGGACATGGCCCTAGGGTAACATCTGCAACAATCGGACGAGTGGTTGATATGGGATTAACGGATCCATTTAATATGGGCGGTGCGATGGCTCCAGCCGCCGTCGATACAATTGAAGCCCACTTACGCGAACGCCAAATTGATGCCTCTTACTACGATTTAATCGTAACAGGCGACCTAGGACATGTCGGACGCGAAATTGCTTATGACTTACTACATAAACACGGAACAAAAGTGACAAGCGAACAGTTTCAAGATTGCGGGCTACTCATCTATAGAGAGGGGCAACCTGTCATAGCTGGTGCTAGTGGACCAGGATGTTCCGCAACAGTCGTGTACGGTCATTTATTAAACCGAATGAAAAGGGGAGAATTCAAAAAAATACTTGTCGTTGCGACAGGCGCTTTACTATCTCCACTTACATTCCAACAAGAAGAAACGATTCCGTGTATCGCTCACGCCGTTTCGATTGAATTTGGAGGTGCAACGCAATGATTTTTTTCTGGGCTTTCGTCATTGGCGGACTCATATGTGTAATTGGCCAACTTATGTTTGATGTCGGCAAGCTAACACCCGCTCATACAATGGCAACACTCGTTGTTGCCGGTGCTATACTGGACGGATTCAACCTGTATGAACCATTAATCGACTTTGCTGGAGCCGGGGCAACTGTACCTATTACAAGTTTCGGTAATGCCCTCGTTCACGGCGCAATGGAAGAAGCTGCAAAACACGGCATCGTTGGCGTAATTACCGGAATGTTTAAAGTAACAAGCGCTGGTATTTCTGCTGCTATCATATTCGGATTCATTGGTGCATTACTATTCAAACCGAAAGGATAAGAGGTGTTTGTATGACAGTTATCGCTAGCGTTAAAACCTGCCTTGCTAGTGTAAGGGGCGCTCAAGCAAGTTTAAGCTCCCTTTCACTACATTCACAGGACGCGGAATCAAAACGTGTATTTCATGAATGTATGTTAGAAATGGACAGCATCATCGCTGATTTACAGAATAGAGTTTCATTATTAGAACGTGAAGAACCTCAATATAAAGGGTTTTAAGTAGACTGGAGGAAATGACTATGTCTCACCTGCCGGAATGGACACTTGTCATTCTTCGCTCTGTATTCATATTAATTATTTTATTCGCTATTACGAAATGGTTAGGGAAAAGACAAATCTCTCAGCTCTCCTTTTTTGAATACATAGCCGGAATGACAATCGGTGACATCGCTGCCCAAGTATCTACAGGGCTCGATTCAAAATTTTTCCACGGCGTCTTTGCGATACTTATTTTCGCCTCGGTACCTTTTTTCGTTGGAATTCTTTCCTTGAAAAACAAAACTGCTAGAGATTTTTTTGAAGGAAAATCTACAGTGTTAATAAAAGATGGCAAAGTACTTGAGGATAATTTAAAGAAAGAAAAATACACAAGTGATGAGTTACTTGAACTTCTTAGAGGAAATGGTGCATTCAGTATAGCTGAAGTCGAATTTGCTGTCTTAGAACCGAGCGGAGAATTAAATGTATTATTAAAGAAAGATTCTCAGCCACTTACAGCAAAAGACATCGGGTTAAAAGTACCAAATGAAAAAGAACCGCAAACTGTTATTATGGATGGCAATGTCTTAGATGAGCCTCTATCCTCTAGTGGACATAACCGTGCTTGGTTACATTCTGAACTAGAAAAGCTCGGTGTTGTTATTGAAAATGTCTTTCTCGGTCAAGTGGATTCATACGGACAACTTACTATCGACATTTATAATGACAAACTACAAATGCCTTCTCCTCAAAACAAGCCTTTATTATTAGCATCTTTAAAAAAATGTCATGCTGATCTTGAACTATTTTCCCTAGAAACAAAGTCGAAATCAGCAAGCGAAATGTATAGTAAAAACGCGAAACACATCGAAAAGATTTTAAATAAAGTAACCTATCTTTTAAAAGAATAGATATCACAAGAACGCTTCAGTAAAAAGGCGTTCTTTTCTTTTTACTACAGATTTCATGACGTTTAAATTTATGTAATTCGGTTATGATGTTGAAGATACATAAGCAGGGAATTTCAAAAACATAGCGAATAATTCATGGTACAACTACATATTTTTTTGATTTAAAGTGGTTTCGTTTGACCTTTATTGACCATAATTGTATTATAAGACTAAGAAAGCTTTAGAAGGAGGAAATAACAGATGAATTTAATTCCTACAGTAATTGAACAAACAAATCGTGGAGAACGCGCTTACGATATTTACTCTCGACTATTAAAAGACCGCATCATTATGCTTGGTAGTGCAATTGATGACAACGTAGCTAACTCAATCGTTTCCCAGCTTTTATTCTTGGAATCTCAAGATCCAGAAAAAGATATTCACATCTACATCAATAGCCCTGGTGGTTCTATCACAGCAGGTATGGCAATTTACGATACAATGCAATTTATTAAACCACAAGTATCAACAATCTGTATCGGTATGGCTGCATCTATGGGTGCATTCTTACTTGCAGCAGGTGAAAAAGGAAAACGTTATGCACTTCCAAACAGTGAAGTAATGATTCACCAACCACTTGGCGGAGCACAAGGTCAAGCGACTGAAATCGAAATTGCTGCAAAACGTATCCTATTCTTACGTGAAAAACTAAACCAAATTCTTGCTGACCGCACAGGTCAACCACTTGAAGTACTACAACGCGACACAGACCGCGACAACTTCATGACAGCTGAAAGAGCTCTAGAATACGGCTTAATCGATAAGATCTTTACAAATCGTTAATACTTAAAAGCGGAAGCGGCTCGTTCAGAATCGCAGGGCGATGGAGCTTTTACATCCGAGGCGCTTTTTGCCTCGAATGTAAAAGCGAAACGACCGGAGATTCTAGCCGCTGGAGCTGGATATAACTAAAAGCGGAAGCGCCCTCTTACAGGGCGCTTTTTTTATGATTAAACCTCCGCACGTGCATACCCCAGCTAGTATCCTTCTAAATATATCAGCGATTTTTCAAATATATCGACCGTAACTCCAATTATATCGGCGATTATTTTAATATATCGACGATTCGACACAACTTATCGACTTACCGACAATCCTCGACAAGCATGCACGCCTACATACCCGACCCCCAACAACAAACACCAAACAACAAAACAAAAAAGCTATCGCACATGCGCGATAGCTTCTTATTGTATATATGCAGCTAATGCTTCTAAAGCTTCTTCTGCATCTGAACCTTCTGTTGTAATTGTTATCATGCTACCAGTTCCAATTGCTAAGCTCATAATCCCCATTATGCTCTTTGCATTCACTGTCTTTCCATCTTTCTCGATGAAGATATCCGCATGAAAGCGATTGGCCTCTTGTACAAACAACGCAGCCGGACGTGCTTGTAAACCGTTTTTTAATGAAACCTTAACTCGTTTTTGAAACACAGCTCCATTTCCCCTTTAACCTCTTATTTTTTTGCTACCGCTTCCCCCGCGCGTAATTTCTCTGCAATCTCATCGATTTTACGCAAACGATGATTAATACCCGATTTACTAATTTTCCCCCCGGATACCATCTCGCCTAACTCTTTCAATGTTACATCTTGATAATCTCTTCGTAATTGTGCAATTTCTCGCAGTTTATCTGGTAATATATCAAGACCAACTGTCTCATCAATATAACGGATATTTTCAATCTGCCTTAGCGCTGCACCAATTGTTTTATTTAAATTGGCTGTTTCGCAGTTCACTAAACGATTTACTGAATTACGCATATCGCGAACGATTCGAATGTCTTCAAATCTTAAAAGTGCATTATGAGCGCCTATAATATTTAAAAACTCCGTAATCTTTTCTGCTTCTTTCAAATACGTAATGTACCCTTTTCTTCTTTCCAACGTCTTACTATTTAAATCAAATCCGTTCATCAATTCACATATAGCATCATTATGTTCCTTATATAACGAAAAGACCTCTAAATGATAAGATGATGTTTCTGGGTTATTTACTGAACCACCTGCTAAAAATGCACCTCGTAAATACGATCGTTTACAACATTTCTTCTCGATTAATTCCTGGGATATATTTCGAATTAACGAAAAGTCGTCTCGAACAATATGAAGATCAGCTAATATTTCGCGAGACTTCTCAACAAGCCGCACAATATATACATTATTTTTCTTCAATCGCATTTTTTTACGAACAAGTAATTCTACCGTCACGTCATATCCTTTTTTCAAAAGCGTATAAATCCTTCTTGCGATTGCCGCATTCTCCGTTTGAATATCGATAGATAGACGACGGTTTGAAAAAGAAAGCGATCCGTTCATTCGAAGTAACGCTGATAATTCTGCTTTCTCACAGCATTCCTTCACCTCAAGATTCGTTAGCTCTTTCTTTGTTTCTGATGCAAATGACACAGTCAACACCTCCTTATACGATTACTTTGGAACAAAAATCTTGTCCTATATGAAATGATGAGCGTTACCTCAAACGAGGCAACGCACATCTACAACAGTGAATATAAAATAGAAGCTAGTTTTAATGTATCGTGCCTTACAACACGATCATCATACTTCGCTAATTGATCTTGAATGACATCAATATTGCTCTCTGTAAAACGTTCTTCATCTACTACAACTGGTGCTGACATTTCTTCCTCATATAACTGACGTAATTCACAAGGAATATCACGGTTATTTACAATTGCAGTATCGATAAATGGTTTACCTAAATGATCATGTAACGCCTGCACATGGTCAAACGCAGTATATCCCATCGTTTCACCAGCTTGCGTCATAACATTACACACATATACCTTCTTCGCTTTTGCAGCAAGAACAGCGTCCCCGATTTTGTTAACAACTAAATTCGGTAATATACTCGTATACAAACTTCCTGGACCAAAAACAAGTAAATCAGCTCGTTTAATCTCAGCCAACGTTTCATGTAACGGCTCTACATCTTCTGGAGTTAAAAAGACGCGGTTAATCCTCTTCCCAGAATAAGGAATCTTTGATTCACCTGTTACAATTTCTCCATCTTCTAGTTCCGCATGAAGTACCGCACTTTGGTTCGCTGCCGGTAACACACGTCCTCTGACATTTAACACTTTACTCGTTTCCGTAATCGCATGGAAGAAGTCTCCTGTAATCGAGGTCATACCCGCTAATAATAAATTTCCTAACGCATGACCTTTCAGCCCGTCTCCCGTTGTGAAACGATGCTGAAATAAAGCTTCCACCAGCGGCTCTACATCTGATAACGCAACAAGTACGTTACGAATGTCACCTGGGGGTGGAATTTCGAGCTCATCACGTAATCTACCTGAACTGCCACCATCATCAGCGATTGTAACAACTGCTGTAATATCAACCGGATATTGTTTTAATCCTCTTAATAAAACAGAGAGTCCAGTACCGCCTCCCATGATAACAATTTTAGGTTTTCTCTCTTTTTTCATCCCTTAATGGCCCTTTCTCTTCTCCACATCACGATGAGATACATGAACGCTATACTCTGGTTTCAAATGTTTCCCAAGGTATTCTGTAAGCGTAACAGAACGATGCTGTCCACCTGTACATCCAATTGCAATTACAAGTTGACTCTTGCCTTCTCTTTTATAATGAGGCAGCATGAAAGTAATAAGATCCGTCAATTTTTCTAAAAACTTATGTGTCTCATTAAATTTCAGCACATACGATGAAACTTCTTCATCTAGTCCTGTTAATGGCTTCATATGTGGAATGTAATATGGATTTGGTAAAAAACGAACATCAAATACTAAATCTGCATCAATTGGAATACCGTACTTAAATCCAAATGACATAACATTTACACGAAATGCTTGCTCAGTTTCAGTTGAAAACAGATGAACAATTTTTTCACGTAATTCTTTCGGTTTTAAATCCGATGTATCCAGCACAATATTCGCTCGTGCCTTCATATCAGTTAATAAGCCACGCTCCATCTCGATTCCCTTTAACGGCAAACCAGTTGGTGCAAGTGGATGCGAACGTCTCGTTTCTTTATAACGAGTTACAAGCGTGCCATCTTTCGCATCTAAGAATAAAATATGAGGAATAATCCATGTACGTTCTGATAAATCATCAAGTGCTCCCCATAAATGTTCGAAAAACTCTCGGCCACGTAAATCAACGCCAAGTGCTACTTTATTCATTTTCCCTTTTGAATCCGCCATAAGTTCAATAAACTTCGGCAATAACATCGGTGGTAAATTATCTACACAGAAATATCCTAAATCTTCAAAACTTTGTAAAGCTACTGTCTTTCCAGCTCCAGACATTCCTGTAATAATTACCATTTTTATATCATTATTCTCTGTCATCGTATCCTCTCCTTGACGGTTTAACTCGGATCTAATCGATATGAAAGCAACTCAAAATCTGGGGTATATACAAATGTACCGTAGATTATGCCATTTCCTTTAATTAAATAATCAATAATGTGATAATCTCCTGGTGCCATTGCTAAATCATCAATTTTGTCAAATGTATGCCAACCAATGATGCCTTCTTCGCTCTCTAGTTTGTTTTCTCCTGCAAAATCTGTCGCTAAAAAGGAGAACATCATCCATTCAGAAACAACTTTATCACCTTCTTGGATGACAAAGGTGAAGACCCCTTTTAACGCTGGGTTCTTTAAATAAATACCTGTTTCTTCACGATACTCGCGAACAACGGAATCTCTTACTGTCTCACCACGCTCCATTTTCCCGCCTGGTGCAACCCACCAATTTCGGCGAGGTTTTTGGAGTAAGAGTACTTCATTATCTCTAATTAACACACAGTTTGTCACTCTTTGCATGTTTCTTCACCTCAGCTACTTGCAGTAAATTTCTCACTGCATACTCATTTCATTATACTATCAAAAACAGTTTGCTACAACGAAGGAGCCAGTCCTCTTTCGCTAAGCACATGCTACTCAACAATTTTAAAAAAGCTTTTTAGAACAAGCAATGTAAATGCCTACACTTTCAATGAATAGCATGAAAAATCCCCTTAACGATTTTTATCGCCAAGGGGATTAAAGTCCTTATTTCTTACCGAAATAAGTAACAATCGCAAATCCTAAAATAAAGGTAATAATTGAACTTATAATTGAAAATCCTCCAGTTGGAATACCAGGGAACACAATTACAATCGAGCCGATAACAAGTCCAATAATTGCCGCAAATGTCATACTTTTATAACGATCTAACAAGAAACTAATTCCTTTACTACTTACAACAAACCCCGCCATAACACCAGCACCGATAACTACGATTAAAGGTAAGTTCAGTGTAGTTAAAGCATTAATTGCTGTCGGATACACACCAATAATTAATAAAATAAATGATCCGCTAATTCCAGGAAGCAACATAGCCATACTAGCCATCCAGCCCGCGAAAAATAAACCAATTGCATTTAAAATTGTTAACGTCGTAATTGGATCTGCTGCCTTATCTGGTTTAAAGAAAGCTGTGATTGCAACAAGAATTGCTGCAACTATTAATAAAACAATGTGCTTACCTTTAAACGACGACTTTGCATCAGCTTCTCTCATTAACATCGGTAATATACTAATAATTAAACCGAGGAAGAAAAATTGAGTCGGTTCATAATGATTCGCAAGTAAATATTTAATAACGTGACTTAACGTTAAAAACGCTGCTGCCACACCAGCTGCAAGGGGAATTAAAAATCCTAAATGTTTTTTCCATTCACGACTAAAGAATCCACTAATTGCTGCAAGTAATTGTTCATAAATCCCTAACACAACAGCGATTGTACCGCCGCTCACACCAGGAATTAAATCACTAACACCCATACAAAATCCACGGTATATATTACGCCATTCCATACTGAATAAATTCCTCATTTCTTATAGTGATTTTTTCCGTAAAGTCCAGTATATCAATAAGAAAGCTTATAATCCTAATATTTTTTGACAAAACTTTGACATTTTCATAAAAAAAGAAGAAAGCTCCTATCGGTAGCTTTCTTCTCAAAAGGCATATTATCCCTTATTTTTCTGATACAGTTTTTAGTTCTTCTAATAATTCTTCTACGTAATGTTGTGCACTTTGTGCTGCGATACTACCATCACCTGTTGCCGTTACAATTTGACGTAGCATTTTTTCACGAACATCTCCAGCTGCGAAAATACCAGGAACTTTCGTTTCCATACGCTCATTTGTTTCAAGGTAACCATTTTCATTTGTAATACCTAGTTGAACAAATGGTTTTGATAGTGGTAACATACCGATATATATGAACACTCCATCAGTTTTGACTTCTTTCTCTTCTCCACTGTTTACGTCTACAAGTGTTACGCTTCCCACTTTACCATTTGCATCGTTAATTTCTTTTATAGTGTGATTCCAAATGAAATCAACTTTCTCGTTTTGGAAAGCACGATCTTGTAAAATTTTCTGTGCACGAAGAGTGTCACGACGGTGAACGATTGTTACCTTTGATGCGAAGCGTGTTAAGAATACACCCTCTTCAACAGCAGAATCTCCACCACCAATAACTACAAGTTCTTTCCCTTTAAAGAAAGCCCCATCACATACTGCACAATATGATACACCACGGCCGCCAAGTTCTGCTTCGCCTGGCACACCAATTTTTTTATACTCCGCACCGCTTGCAACGATAATTGCACGTGCTTTATATTCTTTTTTACCAGCAATAATTGTTTTGTATTCTTTACCATCAATGACTGCTTTCACATCACCGTATGCATATTCAGCACCAAATTTCTTCGCATGCTCGAACATTTTATTTGATAAGTCTGGTCCTAAAATAGACTCATAACCTGGATAGTTCTCTACATCTTCTGTATTTGCCATTTGGCCACCTGGGATACCACGCTCAAGCATTAATGTGCTTAAATTCGCACGAGATGTATATACTGCAGCTGTCATACCAGCTGGTCCTGCACCAATAATAATGACATCATAAATTTTTTCTTCTGACACACTATTCACTCCTATTCATTCCTACACAATTAAGTTACCCTCATTATACTGTTAGCATCATTTTTTTCCCAATGATTTGCTTACCCTATGTGTGCGTACGTTTAACAGCCTGCACATACTTTCGAACAGTCGCTACAGATACATTATATACATCCCCAAGCTCCGACTGTGTCATCTTATTTCCTTGTTCGCTGCGTACAATATATTCAACCGCAGCTGACCAGCCGTATACATTTGTAAAAACTGCCCCAGATGTATATAAACGTATGAACGTACAAAACCAAAATTGTAAACACTCTTCGATTAATTCATCATCTTTTTTCGTATAATTATATAAAGCATCCGCAATTTGCGCGCACTGTTCAAATTGCTGTAAATCAGCTGGAATGCTCTTATGGCTATTAAGTAAAAAGAAATACTTTGCAAGTTGCGATACGATTGGAACACCGTTCTTCGCCTGCGTTACATCAAAGAAGAATCCCACCTTCTCTGGCGTTGACAATTCATTCATTAAATATAAAGCTAGCATTTGTTCCTCTAGCGTCGCACTTTGTTGAAATGATTTTCGTAATTCTTCAAATAATACGTTTTGTCCTTCATCTGCTAAATTCAGCGCATTCCACGGTTCTTTTCCCTTTTTATCAGGGTGCAATTCTACAACATGCTGCCACATTTTTTCAGCTACTTGCTGATCTTTCACCATATAAGCAGAATATGCAAACCAATAATAAAAACTAACGTCTCCCTCATATCCTTGACGCTTTAATACTTTGAACCATTTATATGCAGGCTCAAAATGACCAATTGTTGCAAGTGTCGTTCCAAGTTTCAAACGATGCTCGAACGAAATCGGATATACTGAAACTAACTGCTCCGCTAACGCTTCTACTTGTTTATGCTCTCCAATTGAATATAGGAAAATAAGCGTATTACAAAGCGCATGTATATTACCAGGATTTTTCTCTAAAATCATTTCCGTTAACTTCAGAGCTTTATCTACATTACCAGATTGAAAATGTGCAATGGCTAAATTATTATGACCCGACCAAAATTCCGGATAATCTTTTGTAACAATTTCCAATGTAGCAATTGCTTCTTCCAATTGTCCGTTACGAATATAACGATTCGCTTCTTCTTGCATAACAATTAGATCATCTTCATCCTCAATCTCTTCCTCACCCATCGCTTCTTCTTCCATAATTTCAAGTAATTCTAATGTATCTTCTACAAATTCCTTCTCTTCTGCAACTTCTAAATAGCGATCCGCATACTTTTTCGCCTGCTGAAATAGCCCCATATATGCATAATTATTTGCAATAAAATAATAGCATTGTTCAAGTTCTGGATTAGATCTAACAAGCTTAAAGAAGATTTGATTCGACTCTTGATATTCACCAGCCTCAGATAATACTGTTGCTAATTGGCATAAAATAAACGGCTCCTTCTCACTTTGTGCCGCTCTTCGAAAATATTTAATTGCATCTTGCAATTTTTGCCCTTTGTAAGCTCTCATCCCTTTTTTATAAAAGAAGTCCGCTAATTGATTAAAAGAGATAACTTGTCCGTTCTCCTTATATATTCCTTGATTTTTCCCCATATATCCTCCAGTTTTTTGTTTTCTTCGTTCACACATTCTTCTATCTATAAGTATAAACGATTCCGTAAAAAACAAAACAGTATATTATACTCAATTATTTCCTTTTTATTCATTAAAAAAGAAGAGAAATGTTACATTTTTAGCATCAACCTTCTCTAGCATCCATTTCTTCTTTCGTATAAATAACACGCATTGGATTTCCACCCACGAAAGCGCCGCTTGGTACATCTCTATGAACAAGTGTGCCAGCTGAAATAATCGCACCATCCCCAATTTCCACACCTGGTAATATAGTTGTATTTGCTCCAATCATCACTTCATTTCCTATGAAGATCTCTCCAAGTCGATATTCGCGAATTAAATATTCATGTGCTAAAAGCGTTGTATTATAGCCGATAATTGAATTCTCTCCCACAGTTATCTTTTCTGGGAACATAATATCCGGCACTACCATAAGCGCAATTGATGTTTTCTTTCCGACTTTCATCCGTAAAAATGTACGGTACAACCAATTCTTGACGGATAAAAATGGTGTATAACGCGCAATTTGGATAATAATAAAGTTTTTCATTACCTTCCAAAAAGACACTGTTTTATACACATTCCATAATGAATTTTCTCCCGAAACAGGATAGCGCGTTGTCCGTCGCACTTAACTCGCTCCTCTACTAAAAAGTGAAACTGTAAGTTAGTAGGGAAATACACCCCTACTAACTTACTTGGACCTTTATAAACGGTTCATATTAGACAAAATCGGTAGCAAATCACTCATTTTATCTAGCATAAAGTCCGGCTTGTAAGCCTCTAAATACGCTCTACCTTTCAACGTCCATGAGACAGCAGCTGTTTTCGTACCCGCATTTTGTCCACCAACAATATCATGATGGTTATCCCCAACCATCAATGCTTCTTCCGGTTTCGCATCTAATAACTCAAGCGCTTTTTGAAGTGGTTCTGGATGTGGTTTCACATGCTCTACATCATCAATTGTCACGACAACATCAAAAAATTCATCAAGCTTTGATAACCTTAATCCCATCTCAACTGTTTGTCTCGCTTTCGTTGTAACAATACCAACTTTATAGCCTTGCTTCTTCAACTCTTGAACTGTTTCATATACAGTTTCATATTCTTCTACTAATTCATCGTGATGATCATGGTTAAATTGACGATAACATGTAATCATCTCTTCAACCTTGTTTTCATTAATCTTACTGAAAGTATCATGTAAAGAAGGGCCGATAAATGGCAATACATCTTCACGCTTATATTGATTTGGATAATATGTATGTAACGTATGTAAAAAAGAAGAAATAATAAGTTCGTTTGTATTAATTAAAGTTCCATCTAAATCAAATAACACTGTATTTATTCTCATTGTCTTAGTCCCTTCTCTTTCCTGAATATGAAAGAAGCAGCACCTTATAATAAGATGCTACTTTTCTCTAATTTTCCGAATATCTTTTATCAGCTTGCCCCATTTTTCGTCTCACGATAATGAAAATAATAGAAATAACAACAAGTCCAATTGACATTACTTGTGCGATACGAAGTGGTCCTAACATTAAACTATCTGTACGTAAGCCTTCTACGAAGAAGCGCCCTATTGAATACCAAATTAAATATGTGAAGAATAATTCCCCGCGTCGTAAATTCACTTTTCGTAATGCAAGTAATAAAATGACACCTGCAAAATTCCATAATGATTCATATAAAAACGTTGGGTGATAGTAAACACCCTCAATATACATTTGATTAATAATGAAATCCGGTAAATGAAGTCCTTCTAAAAACTGTCTCGTTACTTCATCACCATGCGCCTCTTGGTTCATAAAGTTTCCCCATCGACCAATTGCTTGTCCTAGTAAAATACTTGGCGCAGCAATATCAGCCAACTTCCAGAATGAAACCCCGCGTCGTTTCGCAAAAAGAATCCCTGTAATAACAGCCCCGATTAAACCACCATGAATCGCCAAGCCACCTTGACGAATATTAATAATTTGACTCGGGTTTTGCGCGTAATATTCCCATTCAAAAATAACATAGTACATTCTCGCAAATAGAATAGCGATCGGTACTGCAATTAATACAAGGTCAACAAATGTATCTTTTGGAATACCTAGTCTTTCTCCCTCGCGAGTTGCTAGCCAAAGACCTAATAGCACGCCTGTACCGATAATAATCCCGTACCAATATACAGGAAACGGCCCAAGTTGAATCGCTACACGGTCAAGCTGTGGTACAGAACCTAACAGCATATGTATGACCCCCCTCTCCAAAGTTTACTCCTGATTTCCTAACTCAATCGCACTCATTAATCGTTCAGAGAACTGTTGTGCTGCATTGACTCCCATACGTTTTAAACGGAAGTTCATCGCTGCTACTTCAATAATAACAGCCAAGTTTCGACCAGGACGAACTGGAAGTGTAATCTTCGTAAGCTCTGTATCAATAATCTTCATCTTCTCTTCATCAAGACCTAAGCGATCGTAATTTTTCTTTTGATCCCAAATTTCAAGATTAATAACAAGTGTAATACGCTTATAATTTCGCACTGCCCCTGCACCGAATAACGTCATAACGTTAATGATACCTAGACCACGAATTTCTAATAAATGCTCAATTAAATCTGGTGAGCTTCCTACTAATGTGTCTTCATCTTCTTGGCGAATTTCTACACTATCATCCGCAACAAGACGGTGACCACGTTTTACAAGCTCAAGAGCTGTCTCACTTTTACCGACACCACTTTGACCTGTAATTAAAACACCAACACCGTAAATATCTACTAACACACCATGTACAGCTGTTGTTGGTGCTAACTTACCTTCTAAATAATTTGTTAAACGACTTGATAATCTTGTTGTCGTTTGAGCAGAACGTAATAAAGGCATGCCTGATTCACGTGATGCTTGTAATAACTCATCTGGTACATCTTGATTACGAGTTATAATGATACATGGCGTCTCCTCAGTACAAAGCGCTTTCATTCTCTCTTGCTTTTGCTCTGACGTTAATGTGTCAAAGAACGTAAGCTCCGTCTTTCCAAGAAGCTGCACGCGATCAGCTGGATAATATGTGAAAAATCCTGCCATTTCAATTCCAGGTCGTGATAAATCACTTGTATCAATCGGACGATGAATTCCTTCTTCACCACTTATTAACTCCAATTGAAATTGTTCAATTAAATCTTTCGTCCTTACTTTCGGCATATGTATAAACCTCCACTCCGCTGCGGGTTCAGTCTCATTTGATGTAAAATTCCATTCTACCGGATATTGTACCATTTTTTTCTGGAAACAAGAAATACGGTTTCTAATAAATAGAAAAAAACATTTCATATACATCATGAAATGTTTTTCTTTTTGTCATTTTCTCTTTTTTTCATATAGCGGCTCCACAATTGCCTTTTCAATAATCATATTAAAAATTGAAATACAAATTGCCGCAACGATTGCTACACCAAACCCTGATATATTAAATGCATCTCCTAATAATGAATCTGCTATTTTTAACGTAATCGCATTAATAACAATTAAGAAGAACCCGAAAGTTACAAGAGTAATCGGTAGCGTAATTAAAATTAAAAACGGTTTTACGAACACATTTAAAACAGCCAAAATAATACTCGCAATAATTGCAGTCTGTATATTTGCTACGTAAAACGCGTCTGGTGCAATCCCTTTTAAAAGTCCCGATACAGCGATTAACACAATGCTATTTACAAGAAGTGATACAATCCATCTCATTTTCTTACACATCCTTTTGACATATATATTTCATCATACGCTAATAGATAATAAACGCAAGTATCATACGAACACTTATATCAATTTATTCTACTCTTCATGCTTGTATACCTACTAACATTTCCCCCGCAAAATAAGGGCCACACCATCTATGTTCATGAGTTTTCACAAAGGTCCAAGTGAAATCTTTGTCTACAATATAGATATCACCTTTATATGCATCATCCGTCTCCCGTAATATATCATCCATATGTAATAAACTCGCATCCGTTATTAGTATGACTTCCTCACAATGTTGATAGAATATGTAACAATTCTTTTTCACTTCATTATGAAACGCGTTCTCCGCTTCTTCACCCTCTAAACACTTCTTTTTCTCATAACTAAATATGTGCCAAAGATACCCACATGCATACTTATCTCCATACAGGAAAATATCTTCTTTTTCCTCATCACTTAAATGATTTGCAAAATGATCCTCCCAGCGCTTGCGAAAATATACACCCCAACTTTGAAACTCTCTTACCTTCATGTTTTTCTTTCTTAAAACATCTATAAACTCCATCTTCTCCCCCCTATAAAGCGAATTTTTAATCAGTGGGGATTTTGTTCATCCCCACTGATTATTAGTTAAACCAATCGGGTTGCCCACAAATAGCGGGATAAAATAAAAACCGAGTGTCATTCCCACTCGGTTTTTATGAATACACTTATTGTGATAATTCTACTTCTTTTATTTTCTCTTTCATTCTTGCTTTATCGCGATTTAAAATCTCTTTTAAATACTTACCTGTATACGAACGCTCTTCTTTTACTACTTGCTCTGGCGTTCCTGAGGCAACGATTTGCCCACCTTTATCTCCGCCCTCTGGTCCAAGATCAACGATATAGTCAGCTGTTTTAATTACATCTAAATTATGTTCAATAACAAGAACTGTCTCGCCACTTTCAACAAGGCGTTGCAGCACTTCTAGAAGACGCGCGATATCATGTGCATGCAAACCAGTCGTTGGCTCATCTAAAATATATAACGTACGCCCAGTAGAACGACGGTGTAATTCAGAAGCTAATTTCACGCGCTGTGCTTCTCCTCCAGATAACGTAGTAGCTGGCTGTCCTAATTTCATATAACCAAGCCCTACATCTACAAGCGTTTGAAGTTTACGCTTAATTTTTGGGATATTAGCGAAGAACTCTACTCCATCTTCAATTGTCATCCCTAACACTTCAGAAATGTTCTTATCTTTATACTTCACTTCTAACGTTTCGCGGTTATAACGTTTACCATGGCAAACTTCACACGGAACGTATACGTCTGGTAAGAAGTGCATTTCGATTTTAATAATTCCATCACCACGGCACGCTTCACAACGTCCACCTTTTACATTAAAGCTGAAACGTCCTTTTTGATATCCACGCACTTTCGCTTCATTCGTTTGTGCAAACACATCACGAATATCATCGAATACACCTGTATACGTCGCTGGATTAGAACGTGGTGTACGCCCGATTGGCGATTGATCAATATCGATTACTTTATCTAAATGCTCAAGACCTTTAATTTCTTTATGAGTACCTGGCTTCGCTTTCGCTTTATATAACTTTTGCGCTAATGATTTATATAGTACTTCATTAATCATCGTACTTTTACCGGAACCAGATACACCCGTTATCGCTACAAACGTACCAAGCGGGAATGACATCTTTGCATTCTTTAAGTTATTCTCTTTTGCACCGACAATTTCCACTTTACGTCCGTCACCCTTACGTCTTTCAAGTGGAACCGGAATAAACTCTTTACCGCTTAAATACTTCCCTGTTAGCGAATTCTCATCTTGCATCACTTCAGCTGGTGTACCCGCTGATACAACTTGGCCACCGTGAATACCTGCACCAGGTCCGATATCAAGTAAATAATCAGCAGCCATCATCGTGTCTTCATCATGCTCAACGACAATTAACGTATTTCCTAAATCGCGCATTTCTTGCAATGTGCGAATAAGACGATCGTTATCGCGCTGATGCAAACCGATTGAAGGCTCATCAAGAATGTAAAGTACGCCAGTAAGACGAGAACCGATTTGTGTCGCTAAACGAATACGCTGCGCCTCACCACCTGATAAAGTTCCTGCAGCACGACTTAACGTTAAATAATCTAAACCGACGTTCACTAAGAATCCAACGCGCTCCTGGATTTCTCTTAAAATTAAATGAGCAATTGTTCGTTGTTTCTCCGTTAGCTCCACATTCGAGAAGAATTCCTGTACTTCTTGAACAGAATACTTCGTTACATCAGCAATCGTTTTATCACCAACGAAAACAGCTAAACTCTCAGGCTTTAAGCGTCCACCTTTACACTTCGGACAAGCTTGCTCTGCCATATACTTTTCCATTTGCTCACGGACATAATCAGAACTCGTTTCACGATAACGACGTTCGATATTTGGAATAACACCTTCAAATAAAATCTCATTTTCCTTTACTTGACCAAATTCATTTACATAGCGGAAATAAACTTTCTCTTCACCGCTTCCGTACAACACTTTATCAAATAAATCTTTCGGTATATCTTTCACAGGCATATCCATATCAACGCCGTAATGATTACATACAGATTGTAAAAGCTGTGGGTAATATTGTGAGCTTGTCGGCTCCCAAGGCGCAATCGCATGTTCATTTAATGATAAATCCCAATTCGGAATGACAAGTTCTAAATCCACCTCTAACTTTGAACCAAGTCCATCACAAGAAGGACACGCCCCGAATGGACTGTTGAATGAGAACATGCGCGGCTCTAATTCTCCGATTGAAAAACCACAATGCGGACAAGCATGATGTTCACTAAATAGAAGTTCCTCTTCTCCCATTACATCAATTAACACTCGGCCCCCGCCAAGCTTTAATGCACTTTCAAGAGAATCCGCAAGACGGCTTGCAATCCCTTCTTTTACAACAATACGGTCAATTACAACTTCAATGGAATGCTTCTTATTTTTATCTAGCGCAATATCTTCAGATACATCTAACATTTCACCATCAACACGTACACGAACATACCCTTGCTTCTTAATATCTTCAAGCACTTTCACATGTGCACCTTTACGCCCAGAAACGATAGGAGCTAACACTTGTAATTTCGTACGTTCAGGATATTCAAGTACACGGTCTACCATCTGTTCTACTGTTTGTGACGTAATTTCAATACCATGATTCGGACAAATTGGCGTACCAATTCGCGCAAATAATAAACGTAAATAATCATAAATCTCCGTGACCGTTCCAACTGTTGAACGTGGATTACGACTCGTTGTTTTTTGATCGATTGAAATCGCTGGTGACAATCCTTCAATCGTATCTACATCCGGCTTATCCATTTGTCCTAAAAACTGACGCGCATACGCAGATAACGATTCTACGTATCTGCGCTGCCCTTCTGCATAAATCGTATCAAACGCTAATGATGATTTCCCTGAACCAGACAATCCCGTCACAACAACAAGCTGATTTCTCGGAATGGTTACATCAATATTTTTTAAGTTATGTGCTCTAGCACCTTTTACGACAATAAAATCCTTGCTTATGCTCACTCTGTTCACCCTTCCGCTTTTAATTCTAATAGTAAATCTCTTAATTCAGCTGCACGCTCGAAATCTAACGCTTTTGCTGCTTCTTTCATCTCTGCTTCCATCTTCGCAATTGTCTTTTCACGCTCTTTTTTCGTCATCTTCTTAGCTGGTGCCGCTTCATACATTTCCGGCTCTTCAGCAGCTGTCGTTGCACGGATAACATCACGCACACCTTTTTGAATCGTTTTCGGCGTAATACCATGCTCTTTATTGTAAGCTTCTTGTATAGTACGACGACGCTGCGTTTCTTCAATTGCAATTCCCATTGATCTTGTTATACGATCTGCATACATAATAACGCGGCCGTTTTCATTACGTGCTGCACGACCGATTGTTTGAATTAATGAACGCTCTGAACGCAAGAACCCTTCCTTATCAGCATCTAAAATAGCTACAAGTGATACTTCTGGAATATCTAATCCTTCTCGTAATAAGTTAATACCGACAAGTACGTCAAACTTACCAAGGCGAAGATCACGGATAATTTCAATACGTTCTAACGTTTTAATTTCAGAGTGAAGATAGTTCACTTTAATTCCTACATCTTTTAAGTAGTCTGTTAAATCCTCTGACATCTTCTTCGTTAAAGTTGTAATTAATACACGTTCATTTTTTGCAATGCGATCTTGAATTTCTCCTAATAAATCATCAATTTGCCCTTCAATTGGTCGTATATCAATTGGTGGATCTAAAAGCCCTGTTGGACGAATAATTTGTTCTATTACTTCCGGTGCCTGCTCTAACTCGTACGGTCCTGGCGTTGCTGAAACGTAAATAACTTGATTCGTTTTCCCTTCAAACTCATCAAACGTAAGCGGTCTATTATCTAAAGCTGATGGCAGACGGAATCCATGATCTACAAGCACTTGTTTACGTGCTTGGTCCCCGTTATACATCGCTCTTACTTGCGGTACTGATACGTGCGACTCATCCATAACGATTAAGAAATCTTCCGGGAAATAGTCTAATAACGTATATGGCGTTGCCCCCGCTGGACGAAGTGTCAAATGACGGGAATAATTTTCAATCCCTGAACAAAAGCCCATCTCACGCATCATTTCTAAATCATAACGTGTACGTTGCTCTATACGCTGCGCTTCTAACAACTTGCCATTATCATTTAATTCCTTTAAACGCTCTTCTAATTCTTTTTCGATATTTTCAATAGCGACCTTCATTTTTTCCTCACGTGTAACGAAGTGAGATGCTGGGAAGATTGCTACATGATCACGTTCTGCTAATACTTCACCTGTTAACGCATTTACTTCGCGAATACGATCGATTTCATCGCCGAAAAATTCAATTCGAATACAATGCTCATCAAGTGATGCTGGGAAGATTTCAACTACATCTCCGCGCACACGGAATGTACCACGCTTGAAATCAATGTCATTACGTCCATACTGTACATCAACAAGTTCACGAAGCAATTGATTGCGGTCCTTTTCCATACCAACTCTAAGTGAAACAACTAACTCGCGGTATTCTTCTGGAGAACCTAAACCGTATATACACGAAACACTCGCAACAATAATCACATCATCCCGTTCAAATAGTGCAGATGTTGCTGAGTGACGCAATTTATCGATTTCATCATTAATCTGCGCATCTTTTTCAATAAACGTATCTGTTTGTGGCACATACGCTTCTGGCTGATAATAATCGTAATAACTAACAAAATATTCAACTGCATTATTCGGAAAAAAATCTTTCAGCTCACTATATAACTGTCCTGCTAACGTTTTATTATGAGCCATGACAAGTGTTGGCTTCTGCACCTCTTTAATGACATTTGAAATCGTAAATGTCTTACCCGTTCCTGTCGCTCCAAGCAACACTTGCTTTTTCTTTCCACTATTAATTCCCTCTACAAGCTTCTCTATAGCTACCGGCTGATCACCTTGCGGGGAATACGCTGAAATAATTTCAAATTGATGTTCCAAACAAAACCGACCTCCTCGTAAAAAATCTGTATTCCCATTTTACCACGAATGCTCATAAAAAAACCAAGAAAACGAACAGATATTCGGTAAAACTTTCGACAATATATACATAGAAAAAGGAAGGAGCCAAAACTTCCTTCCTCTACTAACTCTATTTTTTAGGTACATATAATAAATCATATCCATTGCGCCCATTTTCATTCACACAGTCTATTAACCTATAAGCCGTTTGTAATTCACGCTGCTCTTTAACAATCCTTTTACAGCTATCTTCATCTATATCTGTATGATTACCAGCAAATCGATCTTGCCTATTATCTAATATATGAATTATATCTGTCCCACTATACTCTAACGTTTGAAAAACCGGATCACCTTCATGTGTATAATGTACAATTCTTATTTTATCAACTTCCCCTTGTTCCACATTCAAAACGAACTTTTCAAATTTATCTAGATTAGAAATTTCTGTTCCCTTTACAACAACATCATTCTTCTTATCAATTGTAATGTTAGATTGTGAGCATGCTACTAAACTAAAGAGAAATAAGCATATAAAACCTGTTTTTCCTATTGTCATCCTCTCCTATACAAACTATTGGTATACTAGAAAAAGCTACTTTCCTCTACGAAAGTAGCTTCTCTTTTCCTTTCTCCTTCTTCGGGAAAAGAACATATGAAAATGAAATAACTGTATCCACTAAAAATATAATCGCCCAAACTTGGCTAACACGACTCGCTGCTTTATTTAAAACAATCCCCGTTTCTAACCAATTACCCCATTGTTCAAACGGGACAAAACCGTACAGAAAGAAAAAGAAAATATGCACAACAACGAATAAAACAAGATGCAATATCCAATTTTTTATTTCCTGCTTCGCATAGGCCATACCTGTTAATTCTACCTGTTCTTCAATAATAGGCGCCGGTTCATTCCGCCATTTCGCAACTAGCTTTTGCGCAAATATATCAAGCTTCTTCAAATCCTTTTTCCCGTAGAAAACTGCATACAATAAGATAATTACAGTAATGATTTGAAAATTAGAGAACTTCCCTGTTTGATAATAGTCCACTACCCCTAAAGTTAAAATAAACACTTCATTTACGAGGAGTACAATCCCCATAATAAAACTTGCCTTTTTCAAACGGAATCCGTAACGAAGTAAAAAGAAACCGATAGCCGATAACCAAAATACAATCTCTGCCCCAATTAAAAAGTACCAACGATATTCTGCAAGTATACTCATTTATCCCTCTCCTTTTCATCATATATACGAAAAGCTTCATCCATATATAATAAAAGTTCTTCTTCAATTGGATACATGCTCATTTTCTGTGAATCTTCCTTCGATTTTCTAACTTCCCATAACTTATCTAAAAACGCTTCGTCACCATTGGCCATTTCTAAACACTTCTGCATTAAGCTCTTCGTTGCCCCTTGTACCTCATCACTCGCGGCTTCTTTACCGTCTTTCATAAAAGTACGTAATTGCTTTAATAAATCTACCCATTCTAAAACATTCGGATCTTCTTCACTCATATTCGGCAAGTTATGAAGCAATTTTTGTTCTTCCTTTGAAAATACTTCATTTTGAAATATTTCACGTATACGAGACGACTGTTTCGAAAGCTGAATAAGTTCAAACATAACTTTCCAATCAAGTTCTCCCTCCACATCTACCGAATAAACAACAGCTTGTAAAACACGCTCCATTCGATTAAATTTCTTTTGTTCTTCCTGTACAAATCGAAGTTGTTTTTCAAGAGAATCCTTTAAGTTAACCTCACCTTTTACTAACATATTCGCAGCCTCTTTTAATGAAAATCCCATTTCCTTTAAAAACAAAATTTGTTGTAGTCGAATGACATCAATTTCACTATATAACCGATGTCCACCCTCCGTTTTCCCGCTCGGCTTTAATAAATCTATTTGATCATAATAACGTAATGTACGTACTGTTATCCCTGTCTCTTTCGTCAATTGTTGTATTGAAATCACTACTATCACCTCTTCCCCTTCATTATAAAAGATGACGTTACGTAACTTTCAAGACTTTTGTAAAAAAAATACAAAAAGCTATTTATACTCTTTGTATAAACAGCTTTTACGGAAATAATCCCTTTTGTATAGCGCGCCCACAAAATAAAATAAGTGCTCCAACAACAACAACACTCGTTGCTGTTTTATGATAATGAGCTGAAACTAATAAATAATATGATAAACCTACAGTACCGAGCATAATACAAATACTTGGCACTGGATAACGAGAGAAGTTCTGCATTCCCCAAAACAAAGCAAAAATAGCCGTAGCGACACATAACACCGGTAATCCCATCCCAGTTCCCCTTTTTCTATCTATTCCTTGTTGCTAACACACTCGTCGATGCCATACTTATTAATAAACCAAAAATAGCAATATATAATAACTCATTTACATGTACTGCTTGCCTATCTACATACTTATTTACACAAAGATACATAATGAACAAGAACACGAAGCTTGTAATACTAATCGTAAAATATGACTTCATCTTGTTCACAACTCGCTCATCAATCGACGGTACTCCCTCTTCTTTCAAACGCTTCTGTTCTCTATATTCAGCAATACTATATAAAATGACTAGTGCTACATTCGATATAAAAATAGTTCCCCACGAAATGCTTAAAATCATTAAACTCACATTTAAAACAAGACCCGCTAAAAACAAACTTCCTATGAACCGTATAACATCTCGCTTACTCATACATGATCGACCTCTTTTTGATTTCTATATTTCCACTTCGGCCAATAGTTCACAAGAAAATACACCCACTGCCCTAGTACAAATAAAACAAACGGCATACCAGCATTTCCATCAACAATTAAATTATATAAACTCCATATCGCTAAACTAATCGTAAAAAATACCCCTACATATTTAAACGCTTTATCCGACTGAAATCTCTCAAACTCATCTTGCATTTTTCATTCCTCCTATCTCTATGCCCGTTTTCCTATCATGACTCCTATGATGAGATTACCCGCAAATAAGGAACTACATATCATAAATATTTCTTGCACTGGTATAACAGCTCTACCTATTGCTTTGCTCGCAACAATATAAACAATAAGCAATAGAAACGCGAATACAAATGAGACATTTACATACTTTTTTATGTTTCATTTACTCGCTCATCTATATCTGGAAGTTCTTCTTTTTTGTACTTACGCTTTTTGTAATACGAATACACTATCAAAAATACAATTGCTAAAACGTTACTCACTACGAGCGGTAAAATTGGTATAGCCGGATTCATAATATGAACTACAATGTCTCCCACAAACAATCCAAAAGTCGCACCGATAAATAACTTTTTAGTATCTTCCATTTTTTCTCCCCTTACTCTAGCGTAAATATTTCCTCCACCTTCACCCCAAAATATTTGGCGATTTTTAGGGATAACTCTAGACTCGGGTTATAATGATGGTTTTCAATCGCCACAATCGTCTGCCGCGTCACCTGCATCGCCTTTGCCATTTCAACTTGCGTTATATGATGTTGCTTTCTTAACTCTTTTATTTTATTTTTCACACCCATAGGCTCCACCTTCGAAAGTAAAGATATCTTTACTTTAATTATAAATATTTTCCAGTTATAAGTAAAGATATCTCTACAAATTTCAGAAAAACGTTTCACTGATCACCTTCTCTAACAAAGTACAAGCGTAATTCAATTTATATCAGCTATTTTTTTAATATATCGACACCCGTAGCACTATAAATATAAAAAAAGCTGTCCCAAAATATCTTTTGGAACAGCTTCTTCGTCCTACTACATAAATCCTAATACATATACAAGAACGTATCCAAGAATAGAAAGAAAAACCGAGCCGATCAGCCCCGCCACGAATGCCTTACTTCCTAACTTACGGAACGTTTTAAACTCTACATTTAAACCAAGACCCGCCATCGCCATTGCAATAAGCATGTAAGCAATGACAACAATGTATCCGGCAACAACTTCTGGTATAACCCCGAGCGAATGCACTGCACTCATCGCTAAAAATCCGAAGATGAACCACGGAATTGGAAGGTCACGCCACGATTTTTTTTCCTCGCTGCCTTCACTCTTACCAAACCATAATCCAATTAAAATCGCTACTGGCACAAGCATTGCAACGCGCGTTAATTTCACGATAACTGCGATGTCTACAGCCGTACTTCCTCCTGGCGCCGCAGCTGCGATGACATGAGCGATTTCGTGCAGCGTCGCACCTGAGAATACACCGTAACCGTACGGTGAGAAGCCAAGCACTGGGTATAATAGCGTATAAATAAGTGTAAATATTGTACCTAAAATTGCAATAATTGCTGCCCCAACTGCCGTTTCTTCATCCTTCGCTTTCACTTGCGGTGCAATTGCCACGACCGCAGCCGCGCCGCAAATTGCTGTTCCGCACGCTGTTAAAATTCCGAGTTTCTTTTCTACCTTAAATACTTTCGTTAGCCCATATACAACGAAAATCGTAAATGTAATAACAACGGCAGCGATGACCAATACTTTCGGCCCTGCCTTCGCAATATCAACAAGATTTAACCGCATTCCAAGTAAGATAATCCCAAAGCGCAGCAACTTCTTACTCGCAAAGTTCGTTCCGGCAATCGCATCATGAGGAACTCCAATTGCCGCACGCCAAACCATCCCAATTAGAATAGCAATCACTAATTGTCCCATAATATTTAAAAATGGAAGCTCTGCTAAATATTTCGCAGCAATTGCGATTAATAATGTAATCCCAATTCCTTGTGAAAATCCAAAGCCCTTCTTCTTTTGTATAACAAGTGTTTGTTCCACTTTGTACCACTCCAATAATCGTATTGGAACATGCATGTTCTTTCTACTTACATTATAAGAGAGTTTCTATAATAAGTTTAATATCAATATTGAATCTCTATCATCAGAAATACTTATGATAAGATGATAGGAAAAGAAAGGAGCCCATTACATGAACGTAGACATTTTAAAAATATTTGTTACTGTCGTTGAACAGAAACACTTCTCCCGTGCAGCAGAATTATTAAACCTTTCACAGCCTGGCGTAAGTATGCACATACGCAACTTAGAAAACGAATTTGGCACTACACTTATTCAGCGCTCTCCTAAGCACGTTCAAGTGACAGAGGCTGGAAACATTTTATATATACACGCAAAGCAAATGCTCTCTCTTTACGAAGATGCTAAACAAGAAATTAACGAATTACATAACGTTGTAACAGGAACTCTTCGCATCGGTGCTAGTTTTACAATTGGCGAATACTTACTTCCAAAAATACTGGCTAACTATGCGAATGAAAATCCACACGTTGAAGTTCATACCTTTATCTCAAATACAGAAGACGTTTTGCAAAGCCTTCGCTCTAATCAAATTGATATCGGCTTAGTGGAAGGGCAAGTCGTATATGCCGATGTTGACGTTGAAACATTTATGCAAGATGAAATGAAGCTCGTCGTTCCGCCAAATCATCCACTGCTCCACACAAATGAAATAAATGAAAACACACTCCAAGATCAAGTATGGGTATTAAGAGAAAGTGGTTCTGGAACACGTGCTTATAGTGATCGCTTTATTCATCAACACCATTTAAAAATGAAACGATTCTTTACATTCAGTAGTATTCAAAGCGTGAAGGAAGCAGTTAGTGCTGGGCTTGGCATCGCTATCCTTTCTGATTGGACTGTACGGAAAGAGCTACTGGCAAAAGAGCTATTCCACGTCGAAGTTCCAAATGAACAACTCATCCGTCCCTTCTCCATCGTGCGTGGCAAATACTTTATTCAGTCTAAAGCTATTCAAGTGTTTTTAAATCATGTAGATTCTTTTGCGAAAAAACAGAGTTGACCTTCACATTAGTGTGAAGGTTTACAATACGTTTAAAAGGAGTGAAACACGTTGCGAATTGGAGAGTTATCAAAAGAAACTGGCGTTAGCGAAAGATCACTAAGACATTATGAGGAAAAGGGATTACTCCCTTCTAAACGCCTCACAAATGGCTACCGTGATTTTGATGAAAATGCCATCAAAAAAGTAGAACTTATTCAAATGTACTTACAAATTGGCTTAAATTTAGAAGAGACGGCAAGGATGCTGCGTTGCCTTGAAATTGAACCACACCTGTACGAAAATCCTTGCAGCAGTATCCTTACGCTTTATGAAGATAAACTCAATGAAGTAACGAAGCAAATCTCATTACTTTCCAGCATTCAAACGAATTTGCAAAAACACGTTTCACTCCTAAAACAAGCAAAAGAAAAGGAATGATTACATGTTTGTTATACATGGCAGTTCAAGACAAAATGGCAATACAGAAGCTTTAACACATACGATGATCGATGGAATTGAAACAGAACAAATTTACTTGCAAGACCATACAGTCCATCCTATTACAGACCAACGTCATGATGCAGAAGGATTCCAACCTGTAAATGATGACTACGAGCAGTTAATCGAGCGTATGTTAGAGCACGACACAATTATCTTTGCTACACCGCTATACTGGTATGGAATGAGCGGTCATATGAAAAACTTCGTCGATCGCTGGTCACAAAGCTTACGCGATACATCCCTTCATTTCAAAGAAAAAATGAAAGGTAAAAAAATGTACGTTGTCATCGTTGGCGGAGACAATCCAAAGCTGAAAGCATTACCGCTTATTGCTCAGTTTCAATATATCTTTGATTTTGTTGGTTCATCATTTGAAGGGTATGTTATTGGGGATGCGAATGGATTGGATGAAATCAAAAATGATGCTGAGGCTCTAGCAAAAGTACAATTGTATAATAATAAGTTCAAAAACAGTAAATAGAAATAAGTTTGACAAACCATTTTGTATGCGCATACAATAAAAGTAACATTATGAAAGGAAGGTACTTTGACCAATGAAGTTCTAATTCTCTTATTTATTTCATCCATCACAAATAGTGAACAAAAAATGATGAAAACTAGCAGGGGATTAGTCTGTCCATTTGTCGATACTTTCTTTCGAAACGATCATGTAAAAAAATCGTTTATTTATGTACGATTTTTTACATGCAAGGGCGACGTTTATCCTCTCTAGTGAAACTAGGGAGGTTTTTTTATGACTATTTTATTCGCACGCAATATTGAAAAGAGCTTTGGTGATCGCACACTATTTACGTTACCGTCACTGGAAATTCAAGCACAGGATCGCATAGGAATTGTCGGAGTCAACGGAGCTGGTAAATCTACGTTATTACAAATATTAAGTAAAGAAATAGAAGCTGACAAAGGCACAATAACTCATCATAGTTCTATCAGCATCATTCCTCAACTTAGCGAGGAACTACCGGAAACCACTTCTGCTCTCGCAAAAGGAAAATGGAGTATTTCAAACGTTACAGATGCAATGAGCGGTGGTGAACGAATGCGGCTAAAGATTGCTCATGCTCTCGAACAAGATGCAGGAATTTTATTTGCTGATGAACCAACAAGCCACTTAGATATGGTTGGTACAGAGCAATTAGAAAAGGCACTTTTATCTTATAAAGGGTCACTTGTTTTAATATCGCATGATCGTGAATTTCTAGATAATATATGTACAAAAATTATTGAAATTGAAGACGGGACGATTCAAGAGTATAAAGGAAACTATTCCAACTATCGAAAGCAAAAAGAACGTGAACGAACACAAAAACAAGCAGAATATGATCAATATATACAAGAAAAAAATCGTTTAGAGCAATCAATTTCACAAAAAAAGCAACGTACTTCTAATATGACAAAAATCCCAGCTCGCTTCAGTTCATCTGAATCTAAACTTTATAAGTTAAGCGGGGCTCATGGCCAAGAACAGGTTAGCAAAGCAGCGAACGCACTAGAAACACGTCTCGAAAAACTAGAAAAGAAAGAAAAGCCAAAGGATCTTTCTCAGACTCAGTTTGACGTGCAATACCATACACCCATTCATAGTAAAGTGGCAGTACAGTTCAATAAAGCAACAAAGAAAATAGGCGACCGCACACTATTTAAAAATATGAATGGAACTATTGCCCCTGGTGCAAAACTTGCTATTTTAGGTGCAAACGGAAGCGGCAAAACAACTTTGTTCAACATGCTTCTCGCAAACGAGCGTGGCATTCAGCTTTCGAAAAGTTGTAAAATTGGATACTTTGAACAAACACTATCAATTTTAAAAACAGATAAAACCATTTTAGAGAACGTTCTAGAAGAAACCAACTATACAGAAGCATTCGTTAGAACAATACTTGCACGGCTTTTATTCCGCCGTGAAGATGTTCATAAACCTGTACATGTCTTAAGTGGCGGCGAACGAATGAAGGTCGCACTCGCAAAAGTATTTTTAGGAAACTATAATATGCTTCTGCTCGATGAACCGACAAACTATTTAGACTTAGCGACGCAAGAAGAATTAGAAATCATGTTACAAGAATATCCTGGCACAATACTTTTCATTAGCCATGACCGTGCCTTTATTCGCTCTGTTGCAGACCATATTCTACAAGTAGATGAGAGTAAACCAAGAATATTCCACGGTAATTACGAGCAATACACAAAAAGAACCACCGGGGATTCTGTAAACGTAACTGAACAAGAATTATTACGATTACAAACAAAATTAACAGAAATTATCGGCCGAATTTCCATGCCAAATCATCACGATGATATCCCATCTCTCGAACAAGAATACGAAACATTATTAGTTCAAATCCAGAAATGTAAAGAAGCGCTCTAATGTCTTCCCTATATATCGACAAGGCCTTCCGCATTTCCCAAGAAATATTGGAACTTCGACATAGAATAGCATTAATAAAAGTGAAAAGCCGTGCATCAGCACGGCTTTTCACTTTAAATACGGACAGCAGTTCCGCTCACTGCAACCATTAGCATTCCTTCGCGAACTACTTCGTAATCCACGTCGATACCAACAATTGCATTCGCATTTTTTTGTCTTGCGAAAGTTTTCATCTCTTCCATTGCGATGTCGCGTGCTTCTTTTAATTTACTTTCATAAGCACCCGCACGACCGCCGACAACGTCACGGACAGAGGCGAAAAGGTCACGAACGATATTCGCGCCCATAATCGCCTCTCCATTGACGATATCGATATACTCAATAATTTCTTTTCCTTGAATTGTAGACGTTGTTGTTACAATCATGCTTCATAGCCTCCCATATGAGATTTCCATCTACTTATATGATGTGCTAATTCAGTAGAAATTATATTTATGAACTGAACTGTGCTTCGTATAACCTGCTGTATCCTCCGCCTTGCTCAATTAATTCATCATGTGAACCTTGTTCTGCAATACCATCTTTATTTACAACGACGATACGATCTGCATTTTTAATCGTTGCAAGTCTGTGAGCGATAACTAATGTTGTACGGCCGACAGATAGTTCAGCAAGTGATTTTTGAATCGCAAGTTCCGTCTCTGTATCTAATGCGGAAGTCGCTTCATCTAATATTAAAATTGGCGGGTTTTTCAAGAACATACGAGCAATCGCTAGACGTTGCTTCTGTCCACCAGAAAGTTTCACACCACGCTCACCGATAACGGTATCTAAACCGTCTGGTTGTGAGTAAATTAAGTCTTCTAACTGCGCACGTTTTACTGCCTGCCAAATTTCAGCTTCTGACGCCTTTAAGTTTCCGTAAGCGATATTTTCACGAATTGTTCCTGAGAATAAGAACACATCTTGCTGCACAATTCCAATTTGCTTACGAAGTGAAGATAACGTCATATCTTTCGTATCAATACCATCAATTTGAATCGATCCAGACGATTGTTCATAAAAACGTGGTAATAGACTACATAACGTCGTTTTTCCAGCTCCTGATGGTCCTACGAACGCAACTGTTTCACCTGCATGTATTTTCAAACTAATATCATTTAAAATCGGTTCTTTGTTTTCATATCCGAATGTAACGTTGCTATATTGAATATCACCATGTACATGTTTAACTTCCATCGCATCTTTAGAGTCTACAATATCTGGCTCTGTTTCAAGAAGCTCTACATACCTCTTAAAACCAGCGATTCCTTTCGGATAGCTTTCGATTACCGCATTAATTTTTTCAATTGGGCGGAAGAAAATATTCGTTAATAGAACGAATCCGATAAATCCACCGTACGTTAATTCACCTTGCAGAACAAACCATGTACCGCATATTAAGACGAAGAGTGTTACGAGACGCATGAGCATATAACTAATCGATGAATTTAATGCCATAATTTTATACGCCATTAATTTCGTTGTACGGAAACGAGCGTTGTTAACAGCAAATTGCTCTTTCTCAAACTTTTCATTTCCGAATGCTTGTACAACACGGATACCGCCAACGTTGTTCTCAATACATGCATTGAAATCAGCAACGTCTGAGAATAGACGTCTAAACGTACCTGTCATTTTTTTATTGAAGTAAAGTGCCAACCATAATAGGAATGGAATGACGAAGAACGTTAATAGCGCTAACTTCCAGTTGATCATCATCATAAATGAGAATGCCCCAACTAAAGTCATAACAGCGATAAATAAATCTTCTGGCCCATGGTGAGCAATTTCCCCAATTTCCATTAAGTCGTTTGTAAGACGTGAAATTAAATGACCTGTTTTATTATTGTCAAAAAATCTGAATGATAGCTTTTGAATGTGATCAAATAATTTCTGCCTCATATCTGTTTCAATGTTAACACCAAGCATATGTCCCCAATATGTAACGACATATTGTAAGCCTGCATTTAATATATACACTGCAAGTAAACCGAAACAAGCCCATAAAATAAGCGTCCAGTTTTGTCCGGGCAATAACTTATCAATAAATTGATTTACGATAAGCGGGAAGCCAAGTTCTAGTAACCCTGCGACAACTGCGCAAGAAAAGTCGAGTATAAATAAACCTTTATACGGTTTATAGTAAGAAAAAAATTTACGTAGCATATCTTACCTCCATTTTCCAAAATTAAAAAGACTCCCTAAATGATAACCATTATCAAATAATTATTCAAGTTATCCGTCTATGAAACTAAAAAAGTGGATAAATTTAAAAAGCCTAACTCCTCATTTATATCCATGAGAAATTAGGCTTCATTTCTATATGTTACGGATCGCATTCAACCCAAAGTGCTCTACTGATAAGTTTCGTTCCTTTTATTTTTTCACAAATACATCCTTTAAATAGTTCAAAACTTATCATACTCCTGATAAATCTTTCGCTTCTCTGTTCTTATCCGGTAACTTCCAACTGTGCAATAAACGGTTTAACTTGTAGATCTAAAGTTACATATTAACCCACCCTAAAATCCCCTCACTACACTTGGATTTGAAAATAACGACGAACAGTTTCTTTAATCTCATGTTTTTCTAGCTTTTCTTTTGTTTTTTCTTTTCCATCAACAATAATCAGTGTGTCTCCTAACAAGGTGATGCGCCCATTTTCTGTAACTCGTGAAAGGAAATACACCTTATTGAACATTGATTCTGGAGCTGTTTCAGTTAAGACACAAATTGGATGAATGTTTTCCAAGTTCCATTTATGAGACGGCTGTTCAAATCGATATAGCATCTCCCAATCATCATCCGTCTTTTTTTGCAAATAATAAAATGATGTTGTCTCGTCTTTATTTACTCGGTAAAGACCATCACTATCCACAACTTCCTCTCCATTCAACGGAACAGGAATTCTCGGTGAATTACCGCCCATGCCTACATCCACCAAATACTCTTTATGATCAATTGGTGCGATTATGAATAAATGAGCATTTTCAAGAGCCCAAATTCCTTCTCTTACATATACAGTTCCTGCCATAAGATAGGGATCAAATCCTAATTCTTTTAGCAGAAAATAAAATATTCCGTTTAACTCGTAGCACACGCCACCCTTCTTCGCATGAACAATTTTTTGATATAAATCTTCTTCACGCAAAGATAGAGGTTTTCTTGCAAGAATATCAAGATTCTCAAAGTGAACGTTGAGTACATGTTGCTTTTGAAGATGAGATAAGTAAGAGAAACTTACCTCTCTTTTTTCAGATTGAATATGCTCTAAATATTTTTGAATATCCAAAAATCATCCACCTCATTTTTTATCTATATATAAATTCTTATAGTATTTCTTTTCACACTCCTATTATAAAATTGATTATTGATAAACAAAAATATAAAATAACTATCATATTAATAACTTCGAGTATATAAGAGAAGGTGAACATAATTTATGGAATTGCTGCAGCTCAAGTATTTTAAGACAGTCGCTCGGACGGAACATATAACAAAAGCGGCACAAGAACTTCATATCTCCCAACCAGCTTTAAGCGTTACTATCTCTCGATTAGAAGAAGAGTTAGGGGTTCCCTTATTTGATCGAATCGGACGAAAAATCCGTCTAAACACTTTCGGAAAGGCTTTTCTCAAGCAAGTGGATACAGCCCTTGAGGCACTCGAAGTAGGCAAACGACAAGTTACAGATATGGCTGGATTAGAACAAGGAAGTGTTGTAGTAGCTACTACAACTTTAAATCGGGTCTCTGAATTGCTAGCACCTTTCCTAGCCCTATATCCACACATTAACTTCCGCATAACACAAGCATCTACAGAAGAATTAAAAATTCAGCTTCTTGAAAAAGGCGAAATCGACTTTTGTCTCACACCTTCACCTATTGATCGACTAGGAGTCTATAGTCTTCCATTAATGACCGAAGAGATCGTACTAGCTGTACCAAGTACACATCGACTCAAAGATCGCGATCGTATCAAGCTAAGTGAAGTAGCAAATGATCCTTTTATCTCCCTAAAACCAGGGTATAGCTTCCGTGAGATTACAGACAATTTCTGCAGACAAGCTGGGTTTACGCCTAACATTGTATGTGAAGGAGATGAACCTGCAGCAATAAGCGGCTTAGTACGCACTGGACTTGGCGTTGCTTTTTTACCAATCGCAGCAAAAAAGGAATTACCCCCGCTAACGCTTCTCCATATTGAAGAGCCCGTTTGCCAATGGACGCCTCATTTAGTATGGAATGAAAAACACTACTTATCACTTGCTGCACAAACGTTTCGTGAGTTTGTTGTGCAACATTACACTCAAGTAAAACCGTAAATCAAAAAAGAAGAGGCTATATAACTACAATGTTATATAACCTCTTCTTTCATTTTATTATTACATCGCTTCCGAATCCCACTCATGCTCCTGCTGAACAAATACAATACCTAATTCATGATGTCCCCCAGCGTATAATGCCGTTTGAGCAAGGCGAAGCTCTCCATTTGTATCTAATACTTCTAACTTACAAAATGCTCCCGTCGTCTTCGTTTGAAGTGCATCATAAAATTCCTCAGCGCTTCCTGGAATGACTCCATTTACTTTCGTAATTACTTCTCCAGGCAGTAAATTCAGCTCTGCCCCAATTGTATTCGGGATTGTATCTAATACAACAAGCCCATCATTACGTGCAGCGAAGTACGCCGGTCTTGTCTCATCCGCAATTTTTTCTTGCATGGAAATTGTGAAACGCCCAAGCATTGCGACTCCCATTGCGATAATGGCAAGTACGTGCCACCAATAACTTGCGATTCCTAAAACAAGTACAATTCCTGCTAATCCGTAGACACGTCTTCCTGTGAATAATAAAGCTTCTGTTGGCTCATAACTTCTAATCTTTCTCATAAATCCAATTAAAAATGGAACGAGGAATAGAGAATAGGTATGTGAACCGATTGAAACGACAGGCCACCATGAAATAAACTGTGTTACTGCATCACCTGGTACAAGAATAAAAATAGGAACGATCCATAAACGCTTTGATTCGTGTAAACCAATCTTTAGCCCACGCTTACCCTTACGAATCTTCGGCGTAGAATATCCTACTGCATTTTTAGAAATCAACAAGCCCTCTACAACGAGCATGACACCTAGTAAAATAGCAAGAGATACAATCGTACTCTCTTCCCCTTCTCCAAGCTGTAAGAAGGAAACTGGTAGCTTAGAAGATAATAGAACGCATACAATTGCGATACTAAATGTATAAGCTGCTGATAAATATCGATACATAGCAGTTAATCCAAATAATAACGTCCAAAGTAAGATGACCCATAAGCTCGTTTTGGAAACAACAAGGCCAAGTCCAATTGTAATAATAGATACGATTAATCCGTATCCAACTCCCGCAAATAGAGATGTTCGCAGTTCAAACCAAATATCATAAACTTTAAAGGAAAAATCCTTTCGTTCTCGTAACATACGTAAGTATCCAACGAAGATACTACTTATTAAAAATACATAGACAGCAGGGTGTAAGAAAAAACGTCCAACTGCCCGCATTATTTCAAAAATCCATGCCTCCACGAACCCAATCACCACCATTTATATCATTCTTTCTTTTTATATTATCATAACTGGACAAACGTTTGTTTAACACAAAAAAATACAGGCAGCAAACTGCCTGTATTTCTTTTTATTTCACTATTAACTTTAATGCTGACTGTAATTGTAGATCGTTTTCTCCAGAACGGATTTTTTCAATAATTTTAGTTTGAATCGCCTCAGCTGTCTTTTTATCCAGCTGTCCTGTCGCTTCCATCTCATTCGCATTTTGGAATGCTTTCAGCGCTGATTCTGTCTCTTTACTAAAGTATCCATCTTCACGTCCTGGTACATATCCTAAACTCTTAAGCATTTCTTGCGCGTGTTTTACTTGCACATCATTTGAATTGTATGAAAGTGTCTTTTCAATTTGAATTGGTGTCGCATGATAATAATCTGGTTGCTTCACTTCTACTGTTGGCGCGATTCCTTTTTTATGAATCCAGTTTCCATCCGGTGTTAACCATTTAAACATCGTTAATTTAATGTTGCTGCCATCTTTAAATGGAACGGCTTGCTGAACAGTACCTTTACCAAACGTTTTTTCACCAATTAAATCGTATCCTTCTCCCTCTTTTAGCGCACCCGCTAAAATCTCTGAAGCAGAAGCACTTCCGTTATCAATTAATACTGAAATTGGATATGGCTTTTTCTCTTTCAGTTCCGTAGAGAATTTCTTTTTCTCACCATTTCGTTGCTCTACTTGTAGCATCGGCTTTTTATCCGTCATAATTTCCCCTAGTATCTCTTCTACACTATTTAAGTAGCCACCAGGATTACCACGCACATCAATAACTAAGCCTTTTATATTTTTCTTCTCTAACTCTTTTAACTGATCCTTAAATTCTTTCGCCGTATTTTCAGCAAAAGAAGTGATTTGCATATAACCGATATCTTTTCCACTCTCTTGTTTCACAGAACTAAACACTGTGAAGATTGGAATTTTTTCACGCTTAATTTTAAATACAATCGGATCAGCTACTCCTGCACGCTTAATTTCAATCGCGACAGTCGTTCCTTTTTTACCACGAATCTTTAATACTGCTTCTTCACGTGATAAATCTTTCACACTATTTCCATCTACAGATAAAATTTGGTCATTCGGTTTAATTCCAATCTTTTCTGCCGGTGAGCCTTTAATTGGAGATACGATAATAAGCTTACCGTCCGTTTTGTTCACCTCAGCCCCGATCCCCTCTAGCTCAGGATCAAGCGATTCACTAAACTGTTTAGCCGTTTCTTTATCCATATACGTGGAATAAGGGTCCTTCAGCGTAGACAACATGCCTTGTATTGCACCTTCGACTAACTTGTCATCCTTCACGTCTTCCACATAACGTGAATCAATTAGTGCATACGCCTCATTAATTTTTGCCAAATTCCCTTGTGAGGTGCTAGCGTTTCCACTCGAAATTGTTTGCGTTACTTCTGCTGGGTTAACCCCAAATAAAGACATACCTGCAAACATTCCGCCAGCACCAATTAAAAATGCAACAACCATTCCAATAATTGCAACTCTACGTTTCAATGCGGAATTCCCCTTTCCAAAACACACAGGTGGTGTAGCAAAAGGCATCACACAGTGTGTGATGCCTTTACCTATTTCTACTATATGATAAGCTTGTACGAATTATGTTTGCAACTTTTTATACTTTTAAGAAGCGACGAATTGACATTACACTTCCCCACATACCGATTAAAGCCCCGATTAACACTAGTAAACCAGCTAATTGGAATACGAAAGGACTGTATGGTAGAAGTTCGAAAATTGTTCCGCCAAGTTTTTCGTTAAACACACTTTGTAGTGAATTATACGTAACTAGAATTAAGCCAATTGGAATAATTGATCCTAATACTCCTAGGAATAATCCCTCTAATAAGAACGGCCAACGAATAAACCAGTTTGTTGCACCTACCAGTTTCATAATTTCGATTTCTGTACTACGAGCATAAATTGTAATTTTAATTGTATTAGAGATTAAGAACATCGCTGTGAATAAAAGACCTGCAATTAACGCAATCCCGATATTACGTCCTGTTTTTACAGTATCAAATAATTTTTCAACTTGGCCTTTACCGTATTGAACATTACTTACAAACTGCATTTTCTCAATCTTTTTCGCGATTGTCGCTGTATCTGTTGGTTCTTTTGCTTTTACAATAAATACGTTTTTAAGTGGGTTATCTTGTTCAAATAACTCAAACGTTTTTCCGCTATCACCTAAGCTTTTAATTAAGCGTTTTAGCTCTTCTTCTTTAGAAGAATATTTAATAGATTCTACTTTCGCAATCTTACTCATATCATCTTCTAATTTCTTTTGATCAGCTTCTTTTGCTGCTGGATCAATGTGTACACGAATTTCTACATCTTGCTCTACTTTCGTCGCAAAATGGTTCATATTCATAATCGCTGTTAAAAAGACACCTACAAGTAATAATGTAACTGTTACTGCACTAACAGAAGCAAACGTCATCCATCCATTACGTGATAGATTCTTTACACCTTCTCGCAAATGTCGACTAAGGGTCTTAGCCTTCATATCCGTATCCTCCCTCAATCTCATCTCGAACAATTTTTCCGCCTTCAATCGCGATTACACGATGACGAATTGTATTTACGATATCTGAGTTATGTGTCGCCATAACAATCGTTGTACCACGCTCGTTAATACGCGTAAAAATCTTCATAATATCAAGAGCTGTTTCAATATCTAAGTTACCTGTTGGCTCATCGGCAATTACAACCTTTGGTCTATTAACAATTGCTCTCGCAATCGCAACACGTTGCTGCTCTCCGCCCGAAAGTTCACTTGGTAGTGCGTCTGCACGATCCTCAAGACCTACAAGACCTAAAACTTCTGTTACACGCTCACGAATGGCTTCTTTTTCTTCTTCAATTACTTCTAAGGCAAACGCAACATTCTCATATACCGTTAACTTAGGTAGTAATTTAAAATCTTGGAAAATTACGCCTAATTGACGACGGAAATATGGAACATCTCTTTCTGCTAATGTTTCAATAACAAGTCCATTTACATTAATTGATCCTGTAGATGGCTTCTCTTCACGATACATCATTTTAATAAATGTAGATTTCCCGGCTCCACTCGGTCCAACTACGTATACAAACTCACCTTGTTTAATGTTAACTGTAAGACCAGCAATGGCTTTCATACCATTCGGGTACTCCTTATAAACATTCGTCATTTTTATCATTATTTATCACCCAATACTTAATGATTTTTTTCGAAATACTTTTCTGTACATCTGAAAATAAAAGATAACCTTTTATTCTCGCTTAACCACTCTTGTTGAAGGTAGTCTACTTACAATCTTTTTATAAGCAATACTACTATGTAATATATTTCAGCAAAATTCTACAAACCTCATTGTAACATCAAACGGTTTCCAGTTCGGATACATTTTTGTTACAGTTATGTTACACCCCGAAAAAAGGAAACGAGTCGTCATAGTTCTTACCCAAAATCATTTTGGGATAAGATTATATAACCAACCCGTCCAGTTTACCTTTTTTATTTATGTTCAGCTAACCACTCAGCTACTTTTTTCGCATCCTCACCTTGAATGATTCCTGGTGACATGGAACCGCGACCTTTTTCAATAATCTTTTCAATCTCTGCTGCATCATATTTCTGTCCCACTTTTCGTAAATCCGGTCCAGTTGCTCCCGATAAATCTTTCGCGTGACAGCCTATACAACTTTTTTGGTAAATTTGCTCTGCGCTATCTGTGCTTGCAGATTGTTTCGAAGGCTTACTCTCTTCTTTATTTCCACATGCTCCTAAAGCAAAAACGACTGATGTTCCTAACGCAATAGCCAACAATTTCTTTTTCACTTCTATCGCTCCCCATTGTTGATATTCTTTTCATTCCTAACACACTCATTTTCATTATAAGCACTATCTTTATATAGAAAAACTAAGGTATATTTCATATTTTTCAAAAATACAGTAAAAACCCTGATAATATAAAGCTTTCATAAGTTGTTTCAATTCTGTGAACAACATAAAAACTTCTATAAAGAATTCTTGTTGAACAGAAAATCACAAAAGTTCTGTTCAAGTCTTACTCTATTACCGCTCTGTTTTACTATTCTCTACTTTTTACAATACAATATACAACATTGTATGCTACATATAATCTCATCAAAAAGAGAAGTTGTCGTTTCCAACTTCTCTTCCTCTTTACTTCATCTATAGAAATAAAATCAAATTCTTTATATCCTCGATTATCCTCAGCATACGCCGACAACTTTGTTGGCTTTTTTTCGCTTATTAGATGCGAGAACGTAAGTAAGCATCAATAAATGGATCAATTTCTCCATCCATAACTGCTTGTACGTTACCAACCTCTGTATTTGTACGGTGGTCTTTCACAAGAGAATACGGGTGGAATACGTAAGAACGAATTTGGCTACCCCATCCGATTTCTTTTTGTTCACCGCGAATTTCATCTAACTCCGCTTGTTGCTCTTCTAATTTCTTTTGATATAATTTCGCTTTTAACATTTTCATCGCGTGCTCACGGTTTTTAATTTGCGAACGCTCTGACTGACATGTTACAACTGTGTTTGTTGGTGTATGTGTAATACGAACTGCTGAGTCTGTCGTATTAATATGCTGTCCACCTGCACCACTTGCACGGTACGTATCAACTTTTAAGTCTTCTGAACGTATTTCGATTTCAACTTCATCATTGAACTCAGGTACAACTTCACAAGATACGAACGATGTATGACGACGGCCTGAAGAATCGAATGGCGAAATACGTACAAGACGATGTACACCTTTCTCTGCCTTTAAATAACCGTAAGCGTTATGACCTTTAATTAATAAAGTAACACTCTTAATACCAGCTTCATCACCTGGTAAGTAGTCAACCGTTTCTACTTTAAACCCACGTTTTTCAGCCCAACGTGTGTACATACGTAATAACATAGAACCCCAGTCTTGTGACTCTGTTCCACCAGCACCTGGGTGTAATTCTAAAATAGCGTTATTTTTATCATAAGGATCGCTTAGTAATAACTGAAGCTCATACTCATTCATTTCTTGAATTAAGCCTTTCACTTCAGATTCAAGTTCCTCATGTAAATCTTCATCATACTCTTCTTTTAAAAGCTCATGCGTGATTTCTAAATTTTCGAAGGTCTCATCTAACTGACGGAACTTTCCAACCATCTCTTTCAGTGCATTAGCTTCGTTAATTACAGCTTGTGCACCTTGTTGGTCATCCCAAAATCCTGCACCCATCATTGTCTCTTCTAACTCTGCAATTTGTTTCTCCTTAGTAGGAAGGTCAAAGAGACCCCCTAAAAGCCGCTAATCTCTTAGCCATTTTCTCTAATTCTTGTCTAATTTCTACTAATTCCATTTCCTTCACCTCTATGTAATTGCTGTTACTTTCTTATGAGAACAAGGGAAACTCTCTCCACTTATGACGGAGAGAGTTTAAACTTTCTTAATTATACATTTTTGATGTAAAATTTTGCAAAGCAATCTGGGCTATCGCCCTGTATTACTTCCCGATACCACAGCAGTTTTTATATTTTTTACCGCTACCACATTTACATAAATCGTTGCGGCCTACTTGGTCACCTTTTACAACTGGTTTTTTCTTCGCCTCTTCGCCATCACTAGATGGATGAACAGCTTCACCTTGAACAACTTCTTGACGCTCTAAGTTTTGTTCAATTTCAGCTTTCATAATGTAACGAGAGATTTCCTCTTCAATAGAAGCAATCATTGACTCGAACATTGCGAATCCTTCCATTTGATACTCACGAAGTGGATCAATTTGACCGTAAGCACGTAAATGAATACCTTCACGAAGGTGATCCATCGCATCAATATGCTCTGTCCATTTCGTATCTACTACACGGAATACAACAACTTTTTCAAACTCACGCATTTGCTCTTCTGGCAGAAGCTTTTCTTTGTCGTTGTAACGCTCTATTAATTTCGTGATAATTGGCTCGCTCATTTCCTCTGGAGCAAGACGACGTAACTCTTCTTCTTTTATATCACCTTCTTGCAGAAGGTTTGTATTTAAGTAGTCAACAAGACCTTTAATGTTCCAATCTTCTTCAATTTCCTCTTGTGTATGAAGCGCAACAGCACGTTCTACTGTAGATTTCATCATACCTTCAATAATACTGCGTAAGTTCTCAGAATCCATTACTTCTTGACGCTGTTTGTAAATAACTTCACGTTGCTGACGAAGTACATCATCGTACTGCAGTAACTGCTTACGTGCATCATAGTTATTTCCTTCTACGCGTTTTTGTGCAGATTCTACCGCACGAGAAACCATTTTACTTTCAATCGGCTGTGAATCATCCATACCAAGACGATCCATCATCGCTTTCATATTGTCAGAACCGAAGCGGCGCATTAGTTCATCTTCCATAGACAAGTAGAACTGCGTTACACCAGGGTCCCCTTGACGACCAGCACGACCACGTAACTGATTATCAATACGACGGCTTTCGTGACGCTCTGTACCGATAACTGCTAGACCAACGTTTTTAATATCGTCTCCAAGCTTAATATCCGTACCACGACCAGCCATATTCGTCGCAATCGTTACAGCACCTTTCATACCAGCTTCTGCAATGATATCTGCTTCTCGCGCATGGTTTTTCGCATTTAAAATGTTATGGCGTACACCTTTACGTGTTAACATTTTTGAAATAAGCTCTGACGTTTCAATTGCAACTGTTCCGACAAGAATAGGTTGCCCTTGTTTATGACGATTTACAATATCCTCAACAACTGCATTGAATTTGCCTTCCATTGATTTGAAGATTAAATCAGCACGGTCATCACGAATAATATCTTTGTTCGTTGGAATTACGATAACATTCATATTGTAAATACTACGGAATTCTTCTTCTTCCGTTTTCGCTGTACCAGTCATACCAGATAACTTTTCATACATACGGAAATAGTTCTGGAACGTAATTGTTGCGAGTGTCATACTTTCATTTTGAATTTCTACGCCTTCTTTTGCTTCAATAGCTTGGTGCAAACCTTCGCTATAACGACGACCTTTCATAAGACGACCAGTGAATTGGTCTACAATTACGATTTCGCCTTCTTGTACAACATAATCTGTATCAAGGTGCATGACAACGTGTGCACGGAGCGCCTGATTAATATGGTGAAGAAGTGCGACATGTTTTAAATCGAATAAGTTTTCAATATGGAAAGCTTTCTCTGCTTTCGTAATACCATCTTCAGTTAACATTACATTTTTCGTTTTCACATCAAATGAATACTCTTTTTCATTTTCTAATGTACGAACGAATGCATTTGCAAACATGTATAGCTCTGTTGATTTTTGAGCTTGTCCCGAAATAATAAGCGGCGTACGTGCTTCATCGACTAAAATAGAATCGACTTCATCGATAATAGCAAAATGAAGTGGACGCTGAACGCACTGTTCCCTATATAAAACCATGTTGTCACGTAAGTAATCGAATCCAAGCTCATTATTTGTGCTATACGTAATATCAGCAGCATAAGCCTCTTGTTTCTCTTCGCGTGACATACTGTTTAAGTTAATTCCTACTGTTAAGCCAAGGAACTCATGAAGTTGTCCCATTTCGCTCGCATCACGTTGTGCTAAGTATTCATTGACCGTAACAACGTGAACACCTTTTCCTGTTAAAGCATTTAAATATACAGGTAATGTAGATGTTAACGTTTTACCTTCACCCGTTTTCATCTCAGAGATATTTCCTTCATGTAAGGCAATACCACCCATTAACTGCACGCCGTACGGACGCATTCCAAGAACACGAGTGGCAGCTTCGCGAACAACTGCAAAAGCTTCTGGAAGTAGATCATCTACTGTCTCACCTTTTGTTAGACGTTCTTTAAATTCAAGCGTCTTTCCTTTTAATTGCTCATCTGTTAGTGGCTTAATAGATGATTCTAATGCATCAATTTGCTCAACTGTCTTCTGCATACGTTTAATTTGGCGTTGATTTACATCAAATACCTTTTTTAAAATACCGATCATAGGAAATACGCTCCTCTTTTTTATTAAAATAAAACTTCCGATTGTTTTTTCTTTTTCTATTACAATCAGTCGTTATAAAAATCAAATGTATGTTATGCCAATTTTTCTCCTAATTAAAAAAACTAAAATGTATATACCTAATGATAATTGTAACACTTGTCTTATAACTATGACAACAATCGGCCGAATGTCTCGTTCTAAATTAAGAAAACTTTTTAAAAAAATCTATTTTCAGCAAAAAAAGCGCAGCCATTTCGGCTGCGCTTTTGAATTATTATTTAGTTTCGATTAAACCATATTTCCCATCTTTACGGCCATATACAACATTAGTTTCATTTGTATCAGCATTTGTGAAGACGAAGAAATTATGCCCTAGCATATCCATTTGTAGGATCGCTTCTTCAACGTCCATCGGTTTTAAATCAAATCGTTTTGTACGTACAAGTTCTAATTCATCCTCTTCTACCGCATCCAGAACAGCTACTGCTTCTGGAAGGATAAAGTTCGTTTTCACAGAACCTTTCTCACGTAACTTACGATTTACCTTTGTTTTATGTTTACGAATTTGTCGCTCAAGTTTATCAACTACTAAATCGATAGCAGCGTACATATCGCTATTAGTTTCTTCTGCACGAAGTAATAAATCAGTAAATGGAATTGTTACCTCGACACGTTGCTTGTCAGAGTATACTTTTAAATTAACTTTAATCTCTGGGAATGTATCAAAATAACGCTCTAACTTACTTAGTTTTTTCTCTACATATTCCTTTAATGCTGGAGTTACTTCAATATTTTCACCACGAATGTTGAATTTCATAGATGAATTCCTCCTTTCAAGCCTATGTACTATAATTTCGACATTGGCTTAAAAATTCCTTCTAACTTTTTTAAAAAAATTAGTGGAATTGCGATTTTTTTATCGTTTTTTGTTGAAATGAAAAGATGCATCGTTTCTATCTTTATTTTATCCTATTAACATCGTGAATAACGAATATAACTGTGGACAATTCGTTACAGAAAAGAAACAACTTTTTGACAACTTGATTCATAACAAAAACCTCTTGCAAAAAACAAGAGGTTCTACTATATATATAACGTTGCCACAAACGCAGCTTTCTCTACCCAAAAACAATATTCCTACAGTTTTACAACATTAGCTGCTTGTGGCCCACGTGCTCCATCTACAATGTCAAACTCAACTTGTTGCCCTTCTTCTAATGACTTATATCCATCTTGTTGAATAGCAGAAAAATGAACAAACACATCATCACCATCTTCACGCTCAATAAACCCAAATCCCTTTTCTGCATTGAACCATTTCACTCTTCCTTGCATGTTCATTCCATTCCCTTCACTCTAAAAATCAGGGCATTCGCCCCATACTTTGACTATAACGAATGACAACTTACGAAGTCAAAGAAGACTTATCGTCTTTTTATTATCCCTTTCGACAGTTACAGATCAACTTCTACAAAGCGTCAAACTAGAAACTTCCCTTGCTCCTCTACCGTATAAAAGACTTCCAATTTGTCTAACTGTAATTCCTGTCGTATATACATCATCAACGAGTAAAATATGTTGATCATGAAACATATCTTCTCCCTGAAAATAAAAAGGATTACTTCCCGAAAGCCTTTCTTTACGTGTCTTCTTACTTTGCTTTTCTGTTTCCCTTCTTCTTAATGAGGGATAAGAAATTTTGACAGGTAAACATGCTGCTAATAACTCTGCCTGATTAAAACCACGTTCATATTCCCGTTCCCTACTAAGCGGAACAGCAATAACACTTGAAATGCTCGTAAAATGCTTTTGAAATAGCTCTCGAAAGGATCGATAAAAAATATGAACTAACTCCGCATCTCCCCGAAACTTAAACTGTGCTAATATTTCTTTCATCTCATCATCGTACACGTGCAAAGAACGATTTTTAAAAGGACGATACTTCTCCTCTTTTATCCACCTTATGCAATCCACACAAATATCATTTTCTTTATATTCGGAAGTCAAGTCCTCTAAAGGTCGCCCACACTCCATGCAAATCTCTCCTATAATATAGGAAAGTTTCCGCTCACACCTATCACATATATATTTTTTGTGAGACTTTACAAAGAAGGTGTACCAACTAACTGTTTCCAACATATATTCATCGCAAAGTAGACAATGCATTAATCGATTAATCCTTGTTCTTTCGCCTTTTTGTTCATACTTTGAATATGCCTTTTCGCGCGTACCATCGCCTCTGTCTTACCACAATGAAAATAAACGACCTCGCCATAAGGTTCTTCAAAACTACGACCTGCTCGGCCGGCAATTTGTACGAGCGCACTTTCTAAAAAGATTTCTTCTTCCGCCCCTAACACCGCAACTTGTAAATTCTTCACAGTTACTCCTCTCTCTAAAATTGTCGTTGTAACTAATAACGGAATTTCTCCCTTTCTGAAAGCTGCTACTTTTTCTTTTCTCATCGGATCTTCTGCATGTACACCATCGATTCTAGGATCCAACGTTTTCAATATCAGGCTCAATTCTTTTATATATCGCACATGAGGAACAAATAAAAAAATGGGATATTTTTTGCTTACGTACATTTTTAACCATTGTAGTAACACTCGAGGAATTCTTTTATGGTGGAGACTTTTCTTCCAATTTCCGCACCAGCAAAATAAAGGAACTGGTAACGGATGACGATGGTATCGTCCAGAGACAATGATACCTTTTTGTTTACCACTTCTGAAATTATGTTTCCACTTTTCATCGGGAGTTGCCGTTAAATAAATACGCGCCGCTTTCTCTTTCATCGCTTGTTGCACTGCATACTGTAACATTTTATCCGCATAATACGGGAAGGCATCTATCTCATCTACAACCATGACATGAAACGCTCGATAGTAACGTAACAATTGATGCGTAGTTGCAACGACTAACGCTGCATCTTTTTCCCGGTCTACACTCCCTCCGTATAAAGCAGCTACATTTATATGTGGAAACACTTCTTGTAATCTCGGTGCTAATTCTAGTACAACATCTGTTCTTGGTGTTGCGATACAAACCCTTTCTCCTTTTCGCAATGCCTCTTCCATACCGTAAAATAACATTTCTGTCTTTCCAGCCCCGCAGACAGCCCAAATAAAAAAAGAGTCTTTCTTCTTAATAGCTTCTATAACACCTTGCGCCGCCAACTCCTGACCAGTAGACAAGGCCCCGTTCCACTGTAACGGATTTAAACCTTTTTCTCCTTTTCTTTCAGCGATCCCACGAACGAGTACAGCACATTCACTTACCCTCCCCATCGTTATACACTTCCGGCAATACGTACATACTTTACTGCACCTTTTACATAAAAATGACGCAAATAGTCGCTGCTCTATATTTCCGCAGCGCTGACACATATATTTAGAAGCTTTCTTTTTTACACCTTGTACACATACGACCTCCCTCTTCTTTTTCAAATCTTGTAATGTATCCCGTAAATCTGAAGAGAGTTCCTCTAATAGTAACTGTTTCCCTGCTAACATCAGCAACCACCTCCAGCACTACTATAAACCTTTCTCATAATCTCGTAAAAACTCAAAAAAGCCGATAACCTACTTATAAAATAGTAAGCTATCGACTTTATACACGTTTTTTATTAAATTATAATCCTATAATCTTCCGTAACCTAAGAAATGTTTTTGGTTGTAACTACTGCTTAAGCTAGCGTAAGCAATCCCTTTATCACCAGCATGAATCATTTGGCCATTCCCAACGTAAATACCGATGTGAGATGGACCTGGTTTATAAGTACCTTGGAAGAATACTAAATCTCCAGGTTGTGGGCTACTTACTCTAGAAACTGAATTCCAGTAACCTGCAACGTCTTGACGTCCTACACCATAGATGTAAGAAATGAATCCACTACAGTCAAAACCACCGTTTGATGGAGATGCACTTCCCCAAACATATGGTAAGCCTAAGTAGTTTCGTGCTTTAGCAATTACGCCAGTATCCGGAGTTGGAGCTGGTGCCGGGTTTTGCTCTGGTTTTTTCGTTTCTTGCTTAGGTGCTTCTTTTTTAGGTTCTTCCTTTTTAGGCTCTTCTTTTTGAGCTTGTCCACCATTGTTTGCTGGTGCTGCAGGTGCAACTTGCTCTGCTGGTGCTTGTGCTGGCTGAGCTTGCGCATCTTTAGCAGCTTGTTCTGCTTGTTTTTGAGCAGCAGCTTCTTGTGCCGCTTTCTCTTGTGCTTCTTGTTCAGCAATACGTTGTAATTGTAATGCTTGTTTTTCAAGATCTTTCAATTGACTTTCCGTACTTGTCATTGAAGTTACAACTGTATCCATTTTACCACTTAAATCGTTTACTGCTGTTGCTTTTTTCGCTTTTTCAGCGTCAAGTTCTTTCTTAGCAGTTTCAATTTGAGCTTGTGCTTCTTTTAATTCTTTTTGCTTTGTTTTTACCGTTTCAACATCTTTTTTCACGTTCGCTTGATCTTCTTGTTGTGTTTTCATGATATCTTCGTCAGACTCAAGAATTTTAGAAACAGAAGTTAAACGATCAACTAAATCTGCAACGTTTTTAGAGTTTACAAGAACTTCTGTTACAACGTTCGTGTTTGGTTGCTCTTGAAGTGCAACTAAACGTTTTCTTAATAACTCTTCACGTTTTGCAATTTTCGTTTGTAGTTCTGCAATATCTTTATTTTTATTTTCGATTAATTGCTCAGTATCCGCAACTTTTTTCGTTGTTTCATCAAGTTTTGAAGCATTCTCTTGAACAGATTTATCCAAACCTTGAATTGTTTTGTTTAAGTCATTCATTTGCTTTTGTAATACATCACGTTCTTGTTGTTGTTTATGTAAAGTGTCATTTTGTGTATTAATTTGTGATTTCACGTCAGAAATTTTATCTTCTGCAAATACATTTGGTGTTAGTCCTGAAAACATTAACCCTGCAACTAATGCGCAAGATGCCATTTTTAGCTTTTTCATTTTATTTTTTACACCGCTTTCTTTTGTCTTTTTTCCGTATATAACCTATAAAATTTATACCATAATTCGGGATTTTTTTTGCTAATGTTACGCTATTGTAAAACAAATGTAATATTATATGTAACTCTATCGCAAAATATGCATATTTTTGTATATATGTGTAGAATTTTAAAAGCTTTTTATAAGCAAAAAAAAACGCAAGGTTTCCCTTACGTTTTGTTACATACACTAATACAAATGAAATCAAAATGTTATTTCATCCATTTCTCAGCCCAATTTTGGACTTCATCCATAACACTTTCTAATGCTTTCCCTTTTTCAGTTAAGCCGTACTCGATTCGCACTGGTACTTCCGGATAAACATTACGAACTACAATACCTTCACTTTCCAATTCCTTTAAACGCTCTGATAACATACGATCGCTCATATTCGGTATAATATCTGCGATTTCTCTAAAACGTTTTGACTCTTCAAGCAAAGATTTAATAATTAAGCCAGTCCATTTTTTACTAAGCAAAGTAAAAGCTGACTCAAACTTTGGACATAAACAAGAATTATGCTCCATATGTTTCACCTCTCTTCTATTATAATATAGTTTCTTGTAAAAAGTAAGTTATAAAACTTTCCTCATTATTTTATTTTACGTACATTTTACCATTTCCAAATATTAACTTGTCAACTACACGTAAAATATCCGTAAAAAAACCCTCTTCAAAAAGAGAGCTTTTTATATCTTATTACTTCGTATACCATCCAAGACCTAGTGCACCTTCACCTAAATGCGTACCAATTACAGCACCGAAATAACCTGTGCGGATTGTAACATGAGGATATTTTGCTTCTAATTCTGCCTTCCATTCATTCGCTTCCTCTTCACGTTGTGCATGAATGATAACTGCTTCCATAGGTACACCTTGACTTGCTTGCTCATCAAAAATTTCAACAATTCGTTTTAACGCTTTTTTACGTGTACGAATCTTTTCAAATGGAATAATGATTTTATCTCTAAAATATAAAACGGGCTTCACTTGTAACAAACTACCAATGAAAGCTTGTGCACTATTTAATCGTCCTCCACGTTGTAAATGATGTAAATCATCCACTACAAAATAAGCGTCCATCGTTTGCTTCATTTCATCAAAACGGGCAACGATCTCTTTCGGATCTTTTCCTTCGCTTGCTAATTTTGCCCCTTCACGTACATAGAATCCTTGTACTTCACAACTAATTTCAGAGTCGTACGTATATACATCAATACCCTCTACCATTTGCCCGGCTGTCGTTGCCGTTTGATATGTACCACTAATCCCACTTGAAAGATGAATGCTAATAACCGCATCATAATCCTTAGATAGTTCTTCAAATAACTCAACAAACTTTCCGATTGCTGGCTGAGAAGTTTTCGGAAGTTCTTCTTGCTCACGTACTTTTACATAGAAATCATCTACTGAAATTTCAGCTTCTTCTTGATAAGATTCCGTTCCAAACACAACGTTTAATGGAATCATATATATATTGAGTTCATCACGAATATGCTTCGGTATATATGCTGTACTATCAGTAACAATAGCTGTTTTCATTTGCGTACCTGCCTTATAAAAAAGTTTTTATTCCCTAATTTTACACGAAAACTAAAAATGGTGCATCCATACATGAAAATGCCAATTTAAAATAACACTTACCATCTCGACAAATTACAACAAAAAGGTGAAATACTCACCAAAAATTTCAACTTATTTATAAAAAATGTTTGAATATAAAAACGCTCGCTTTTAAAATGTAAAGTACTAGTCATTTTGGTAGATAGGGGCGTATACGAGTGTTATTACAATATTTAACAATCAAAGACTACGGTGAGCACGAAATTGTCATTCAAAAATCAAGATTTATTTGTTACGTTAGCAGAGCTACAACCGAAGCAGAAGCTCAAGAATTTATACAAAAAATAAAAAAACAAAATTGGAATGCCACACATAATTGTTCTGCGTATTTGATTGGCGAACAAGATCAAATCCAAAAAGCAAATGATGATGGAGAACCTAGCGGCACAGCTGGCGTACCTATGTTAGAGGTACTAAAAAAACGCGGTTTAAAAGATACCGTCGTTGTCGTTACACGTTATTTTGGTGGCATCAAACTTGGCGCAGGTGGATTAATTCGCGCATATGGAAAATGTACAAGCGAAGGCATTAATCATGTCGGTGTTGTTCAGCGAAAACTAATGCGTGTTATGCAGACCGAAATTGATTACACATTACTTGGCAAAATTGAAAATGAATTACGTAATTCGAAATATGCCATTAAAGATATACATTATCTCGAAAATGTCACATTTGATACGTATGTAGAAGAAGACGGAAAACAAGCATTCACAGATTGGATGATTGAGTTAACAAATGGGAAATGTACAATTACAGAAGGAGATATGTTGTACTTAGAACAAGATGTTATCTAAGAATAACTACATCCTCACCTTTAAAGATTAATGTAGTAAATTACTTTCCTACAAATGAACAAAGGAGATTATATATGGAAGAACGTTATTATCATCTCCAAAATAGCAGAATAAAAAAGAAACGAAGAAGAAAGTTTTTCTACTTCCTTATTTTCGTATTTTTATTTGGTGGTGTAGGACTTTATATATTAAATTCCTACTCTTCTCTCATGGGGATGTATAGTGGTTTTACTCGTCAAAAATCGGACTTGAGAACCGAAGATATAGAAATTACAAAGGAGCCTTTTACACTCCTCATTATGGGTATAGAAGATTATGCAACGGACGGTCAAAACGGTCGTACAGATTCATTAATGTTTGCGACCGTCAATCCTAAAACTAAAAAGATTTCGCTTATGAGTATCCCTCGTGATAGTCGCGTTCCAATTGTTGGTAAGAACAAAGAGGACAAAATTAACGCTGCGCACGCTTACGGCGGAGAAGAAATGGCAATCAAAACTATCGAAGGTTTTCTAAAAGTTCCTGTAGACCATTATATTAAAATTGATTTCCAAGGCTTTAAAGGAATTGTTGATGCTGTTGGCGGTGTTACTGTTGATGTCCCATTCGATTTTTGGGAGCGTTCAGACGTGGATTACTACAAAAAAATCGAATTTAAGCAAGGACAACAAGACTTAAATGGGGAAGAAGCACTCGCATACGTACGTATGCGAAAGCAGGATCCAAACGGCGATTATGGTCGGGCCGCTAGACAAAGACAATTACTAGCCGCTGTTGCTCAAAAACTAAATTCAGCCTCTACCGTATTTAAAATTAAAGATTTAACAGCAGTCGTTGGAAAATATATAAAAACTGACATTCCTATTTCTGACGGACTTGCACTTTACAATAAACTATCTGGGTTTGATCCTTCTACAATACAAACGTTCAAGCTTGAGGGAGAAGACAAAAAAATAGGTGGTATTTCTTACTTCCTTCCAGATCCAATCGGTGTAGAGACAGTACGTAACGAAATTAAAAAAGAATTAGGAGAAACAGCAAACACTCAAGAAAATCCAACTACAAAAACCGAATCAAACCCTTCTTCAAATTCTAACTCTGACGAAAAGGCAAAGAAAGAAACGAATCAGAATCAGAAAAAAACACCAACTGAACCACCTCCTTCTACGAATGCTCATGCAGAGTGGATTATGAGAAATCAGCAATAACAAAAAGAGCCAAATCGCATATGATTTGGCTCTTTTTTATTTACTTATTAAAGTGTTGTAAAATTGCTTCTACAATACGCTCTGATGCACGGCCATCACCGTAAGGATTAGATGCTTTTGACATCTTATCATGAGCTTCTTTATCTGATAACAACTCATCAGCAAGACTAAAGATTGTCTCTTCGTCTGTTCCTGCTAATTTCAATGTACCTGCGTCAATACCTTCTGGGCGCTCTGTTGTATCACGAAGAACAAGAACCGGTACACCGAGTGACGGCGCTTCCTCTTGTACCCCACCAGAATCAGTTAACATTAAGTATGAACGAGCTGCAACATTGTGGAAATCAATTACATCTAGCGGCTCAATTAAATGAATGCGGCTATGATCGCCTAAAATATCATTCGCTGTTTCACGAACAACTGGGTTCATATGAACCGGATACACAACTTGTACGTCTTCATGCTTATCAACAAGACGTTTAATTGCACGGAACATATTACGCATTGGCTCTCCTAAGTTTTCACGGCGGTGAGCTGTCATAAGTACAAGACGATCGTTTCCAAGTTTCTCTAGTACAGGATGACTATATGTTTCTTTTACAGTCGTTTTTAGTGCGTCAATCGCTGTATTTCCTGTTATGAAAATGCGTGACTCATCTTTATTTTCTTTCTGTAAGTTCGTTGCTGATTTTGTTGTAGGTGAGAAATGAAGATCTGCCATGACGCCTGTTAATTGGCGATTCATCTCTTCTGGATATGGAGAATACTTATCCCATGTACGAAGTCCTGCTTCAACATGACCTACTGGAATTTGATTGTAGAAAGCAGCTAAACTTGCAATAAATGTTGTCGTTGTATCACCATGTACAAGTACAATATCCGGCTTTGCTTCTTTCATTACTTTATCCAAACCTTCTAAACCACGCGTTGTAATATCAATTAAAGTTTGACGATCTTTCATAATATTCAAATCGAAATCTGGCGTAATTCCAAAGATGCTTAATACTTGATCTAACATTTGACGATGTTGTGCTGTTACAGTCACAATTGATTCGATTTTTTCTGGATGCTTTTGCAACTCTAATACAAGAGGTGCCATTTTAATTGCTTCTGGACGTGTCCCGAAAATTGTCATTACTTTTAAACGTTCAGTCATTTTATTACCTCTTTTCTTTCACTAGTTACAACTTCTATTATGATATATAAGAATATACATGAATACATGCCTTTTTAACGAATAACGGAAAAGTCCCTCTTACAAATACTTTCTCTTCCAACCGAATAATAATCTATCTCTTGCTTCTTGACATCCTCAATAGTATAACAATTTCTCCCATCAAATAGAATGGGCTCCTTCATAAGCTTTACATACTTCTCTAACGGATAAGTTCGTATTGATTCCCATTCTGTTAAAATAAAAACAGCATCAGCTTCTCTAATCGCTTCATCTATGCATCCGGTGTAGCGTATAGTCTCTCCAAACACACCTTTTACATTTTGAATAGCCTGCGGGTCATATAGAATCACATCTGCATCCATATTAATTAATTCTTCCATTATAACAAGGGACGGCGCTTCTCTTATATCGTCAGTATTCGGTTTAAACGCTGCGCCAAGAACTGCAATCTGCTTTTTATTCATATCTATTATTTTCTTTGCTTTTTCAACCAGTAACAACTGTTGTTTATTATTCACTTCAATAACCGCTTTCAACAAGCGAAAATCATGCGCCACATTCCCTGCAATTTGCACAAGGGCTTTCGTATCTTTCGGAAAACACGAACCCCCATAACCAATGCCCGCATTTAAAAAAGACGCCCCAATTCTCTTATCCATTCCCATCCCTTGTGCAACGTCTAATACATTGGCTCCTACCTTCTCACATATATTAGAAATTTCATTTATAAAACTAATTTTCGTAGCTAAAAAAGCATTTGATGCATACTTAATCATCTCTGCACTTTTTATATTTGTAACATACGTTTTTAAGCGTAATTCACTATACAAATTCTCCACTTTTCGTGCCGCTTCCTCATTATCTGCTCCAATTACAATGCGATCTCCCTGAAAAAAATCGTAAATCCCTGAACCTTCCCGTAAAAATTCCGGATTCGATACGATATGTAATTCATATCTATTTTGTAATTTCTCCTCAATCCATCCCCTCATAACATCATTTGTACCTACAGGAACCGTACTTTTCGTAACGACAATAATGTCATTCGTCGCATATGTTCCAATATCGTCACAAGCACTTCGAATATATGTTAAATCCGCTGTCCCATCTAATAAAGACGGCGTTCCAACTGCAATAAATATAAATTCTGCATCGTAAAATGCTTTTACTCTACTTGTTGTAAAAGTTAAACAATCATTCTCACATGCATCATTTATTAATTCATATAAACCCGCTTCATAAATAGGCAGATCTCCTTGCTTTATCCGTTTAATTTTCTCATCATTTATATCAAAACATGTGACTGAATGGCCTAACATTGCCAGTCCTACTCCTGTAATTAATCCAACGTATCCGGTACCTATTATCGTAATTTTCATTTCCTTTTCGCACAGGAATATACAATAGAAAATATACGAATACATAGAATTCTCCCTGTGCTTCCCCCTCTCACATTAAAAATGAGAAAACTCTTTTACTTCTTTATTATATGAATTACTTTTTCCATTCTTTTTTAAGTTTTTGTAAAATTACATGTAAGAATATAAAATGAAACTTTATTCAGTAAGGGTCATCCATCATCGACTAATTATTAGTTAAACCAATCAGGCTTTTACAGGAATTAAGATCCCCACCTAACTTCTTTTCTCCAACTGAATTTTGAAGTGCGAACCTTACTGCCCGTTCATGCGGATAAATTCCCACATTTTAACACGAAACTTACTCATTTCTACGTGTAACACTTATAATACTGAAATAAAAGTATTCACTATCGAAGAAAAAGAGAAAATGTCATATTCCAAAGCCCAATACGATTAACCTTCTCAAATGATTCAACATTCTGTATACAATTGTCATATATTCTATCCGCTTCCATTTACCACACAAAGAAAAAAAGATTGAATTCTAATCTTTTTGTGATACCATATGTTATGAGCCTGTAAATAATCATCGAAATTTTCAGAAAAAACATCTAAAAATTACGTTTAAATATAAAAGGTGGGGTATTAATGGACTCACAGGTGATTTATGCCATTTTGGCATCCTTTATCACTGTACTCGGCGTTACTCCTTTCGTTATTAAATTAGCATTTAAGATAGGAGCAACAGATAAACCAAACGCGCGTAAAGTACACCAAAAAATCATGCCCCGTCTTGGCGGATTAGCAATTTTTATCGGTGTAGCTGTAGGTTTTGTTGTTGGTGGGTTATACGAACAAAGAATGTTATCAATAAGCTTAGGCGCTATCATCATCATCATCATTGGGATTTTAGATGATATATATGAATTATCAGCAAAAGTAAAATTTGGTGGCCAGCTATTAGTTGCTATATTAATTGTAAAAAGTGGATTATTAGTACAGGTACTATATATACCAATTATCGGGGATACTGAACTTGGATGGCTCGCATATCCAATTACAGTTTTTTGGATTGTAGGCATTACAAATGCCATCAACTTAATTGATGGTTTAGATGGATTATCCGCTGGAATTTCATCAATCGTTCTAGCAACATTGGCTTACATGGCCCTCACCAGCCCTATGGGTACTGGTGCAGTTATTATCTTGCCATTAGCACTTATCGCACTTGCAAGTACGCTTGGATTTTTATTCTATAATTTCCATCCAGCAAAGATTTTCATGGGAGATACCGGCGCCCTATTTTTAGGTTATTGTATTTCCATCCTATCTTTATTGGGATTATACAAAAGTGTAACGCTATTTAGTTTCCTTGTTCCAATTATCATTTTAGGTGTACCTATATTTGATACAACTTTTGCGATTATTCGTCGTATTGTAAATAAAAAACCAATTTCAGCACCAGATAAATCTCATTTACATCACCGTCTCCTAGCAATGGGATTCTCTCATCGTACGACGGTGCTCATCATTTATGCATTTGGTATTTTTTTTAGTGTAAATGCTATTTTTTTCACTAAAGCGACGCTATGGATATCAATGATTCTTCTGTTTGCTTTAATTTTCTTTACTGAAATAGTCGCTGAAGTAATCGGTCTTGTACACGACCGTTACAAACCAATTATTTCCTTCTATAAAAAGGTTAAAAAAAGAGAAGACTAATTGTAGTATAGCCTTTACAATTATGAAATATTCAAATAGCATCCTCTTATAAGAAAGAGGATGCTATTTTTTATTCATCATTTTATATTTCCAAAATATAGATTGTTTGAGAGCTCCACTATTGGAGAAAGATATACATAATAAGAAAAGGATTATATTTTCTTTTTTACATCTTGATTGTCAAACTGAGGGTGAATGTTATGATCAAGCGAGTATTTCAATACGTTATTTTATTTTTAACAATTACTATGTACGCGTCATCTCATGCAGGAGCAACTACAATGACCCCTGCTGAACATCATCCAAATACTGAAACTACCTCTCCTACAAAAAAAATCGCGTACTTAACATTTGATGACGGACCAAACAAATATACTACGCAAATTTTAAACATCTTAAAGGAAAAGAACGGAAAAGCAACTTTCTTTGTTATTGGTGGAAAAGTACCACATTATAAAAAAACAATGCAACGATTAATTCAAGAGGGGCATTATATCGGACTTCACAGTATGTCACACGATGTAAAACGCCTTTACACTGGTGATCCATCCGCTTTAATTACAGAAATGGAACAAACACAAAACATTGTTCAGCAAGTTACAAAATTAAATACACATCTCGTTCGCGTCCCGTATGGTAGTATGCCTTACTTAAAAAAGAATTACCGTGATGCACTTGTATCCGCCCAGTATAAAATGTGGGATTGGACAATCGATACATATGACTGGAAAAGCTATGACAATCCTTCTGCCATACTAGAAAGAGTACGTAATCAGAGCGATGAACAAGTCGAAGTGATTTTAATGCATGATTCGAGTGTAACCGTACAAATACTGCCTAAAGTAATTGATTACTTACAGTCACAAGGATACAAACTTCTTCCCTATAATCCATCTTCTCACCTCGAAGTGAACTTTTGGAAAGACACAAGATTGTAACAGCTTTAGTGCCTATTTGCTAAAGCTGTTTTATTTTTCTCTTCCCACCCTTCCCATTTTTGTGTAAAATTTTAAATAGTGATGAAGTTTCGAGGTGAATAGAAATGAAACGAATAGATCTCATTTTTAACGCAATACAAGAAGGCAATTATATAGAAGGTGTAACCGCATCAGAACTAGCTACCCTGTTGCAACTAGATCGTGCCAATGTAAGTAGCGACTTAAACAAACTTGTAAAAGATAAACGTTTATTAAAAACAAATACGCGTCCTGTTCGTTTTTATATAGAAACGAACGCTTCGTTGGAAACGCATTCAAAGGAAATGACTTCATTAGATACATTTGCAATTGAAAATACAAGCCTTAAAATCGCAATCGAAAAAGCGAAAGCTTCTATTCTCTATCCTCCAAACGGTATGCATACTTTACTGCTAGGAGAAACAGGGGTCGGAAAATCTATGTTCGCTTCTTTAATGCACGAATATGCAATTGAAGTTGAACAGCTTCCTAAAAATGCACCATTTATCGTCTTTAACTGTGCCGATTACGCAAATAATCCACAGCTACTACTGGGACAGTTATTTGGAATTAAAAAAGGAGCTTATACAGGGGCAAGTAATCAAAAAGGGTTAATTGAAAAAGCACATGAAGGGATCCTTTTCTTAGATGAAGTACATCGCCTTCCTCCAGAGGGACAAGAAATGCTTTTCACCTTTATTGACCGCGGGGTATACCGCCGCCTTGGAGAAACAGAAAACGAGCGTAAAGCACAAGTATTAATCATTACTGCAACAACAGAAGAACCAAATTCATTTTTATTAAAAACATTTACAAGACGTATACCAATGACTGTTACGCTGCCACCACTTCGTGAGCGTACACATAAAGAACGATTTGCTTTACTGCAACTATTTTTCACAAATGAAGCAATCCGTCTGCGAAAAGAAATTCACGTTAGCCCGAATGCAATGCGCGCTTTCGTCTTTTACAATTGCCCCAATAACATCGGGCAATTAAAAACGGATGTACAAATTGCCTGTGCGAAAGCCTATTCTGACCTTGTGACAAAGAAACGTGACTCTGTCTATGTTTCAAGTACAGATTTACCTTGGTATATGAAAGAAGGGTTATTCATTGAAAGAAAGAGCCGTCATCTATACCAAATACCAAATGAAACATTTATATTTACAGGTGATGAAGGTTGGAGTAATCATAAAATTGAGAATGAAAAACGGTCTTCTATTTACGATTATATTGATTATAAATACGAAGAACTTCAAGCTCGCGGTATTGAAGAAGACGAATTAGAATTACTAATAGAAAATGATATTCAAAGCTTTTTCGTACAATATTTTAACCAAATTTCTAAAAAAACAAGTCATGAAAATGTTTTTAAAATTGTGGATCGTAATATCGTTTCCGTATGTGAAAGAATTGCGGAACTTGCTGAAAAGCATTTATCTAAGACGTTTGATGAAAAAGTATTTCTCGCTTTAAGCTTACATGTACAGACAACTCTACAACGTTTGCAAGCTGGGAAACAAATTCATCACCCACAATTAAATCAAATTCGTACGAAATATAAAGACGCTTTTTCCGTAGCTATGCAATGCATTCAACTACTGGAGGACGAATTACAAATAACAATGCCTATTGATGAAGCAGGCTTTTTAACAATGTTCTTCGTTGTTGATCCAATTCCTGCCTCACAAACAGAAGTAAAAGTATTAATATTAGCGCACGGCAACGGCATCGCAACAGAAATGGCAAACGTCGCAAACGAACTGCTCGGCATTGAGGAAGTAACCGGTATCGATATGCCGTTACATGAATCGCCGAAAGATTTCTTAGAGCGTGTGAAAGTGTATATGAAAACACTCCAAAATGTAAATGGACTTCTCTTACTCGTCGATATGGGCTCACTCGCTTATATTGGTGATATATTAGAAACTGAGTTCAAAATTCCGGTACGTGTTCTTTCCATGACAAGCACTCCACATGCACTAGAAGCAGCTCGAAAAGCTCAACTTGGCTACTCGTTAGATGCATTGTATGAGACAGTGAAGAACTTAACACCGTTTTACTTAAACGTACAAGAAGAAAAGAAAAAGCCACTATCACCAATGAAGTCTGTTATTTTAACAGCTTGTTTAACTGGGGAAGGCAGTGCTTTAGCTATTCAAAAAATGTTAGAGAACTATTTGCGATTTGACAAAGACTTAATTGAAATTATTCCGATTAGTATCGTCCATGAAAAAGATTTAACGAAAATGATTGAGAACATAAAAAAAGAGCGGAATATCATTTGTATCGTCACGAATTTCGATGTGCAGGTGCCATGCTTAACGTATCATTTCCAAGACATTGTAAACTACACAGCAATTCAGCCAATTCAAGAATTAATTACGTATGAAGAAACATATGCAAAAATGGCTGATATTCTGGAACAACAAATGCAGCGGAACGACGGAGCATTACTTATTAAAACAATTCGTTACGCATTAAATACAATTCAAGAATTAATTTCCTTACAGCTAACTCCTGACAGCTTAATGGGTGTGATTCTGCATATGAGCTGTATGGTTGACCGTCTTCAAAAAGGAGAAAGCCTCCTCCCTCATCCAGATAAAGAGAAACGAAGACAAGATGAGTACTGGATGTATATGAAAGTGAAAAAAGCATTACAACCAATTGAAAATACATTTGAAATACAAATCCCTGATGATGAAGTGTTTTATATCATGGACTTCTTCATTAAAAACCAGCCTGTAAAAAATTAATCGAAGCAGTGTTTTAAATATATCGACCGTAACGCGAATTATATTAGCGATTTTCACAATATATCGATTTAACGATAATAACCGCTAAAATTTGCACCTTATAGAAAAAAAGGCTGTTCCAAAATGGACAGCCTTTTTTCTACTTCTTTACTTTTCTGATTCTCCCCCTGATTTCGCCCTTCTTATTCGACTTCGTATAAACATTTACATATACATTTGCCTGAATGATTTCTTGAAGTAAGCTATCAAACGCTCTCCCTTGTAAAGGCCCTTCAAAATCTTCCACATTGACTACACCGGTCACGACTCCTTCATTTACACTAATACCTTGCTTTATTGGACCAAACAAATTTAAAACCACTGGACCGATTTGATCCGCTTTTCCTAAATGAATTTGGCATGATGTAACTTTTTCGATGTTTTTCAATATGATCCGATATTGTAATTTCTTTAAATCATCACTAAATATAAACTCTGTTACACCATAAGCTTCTGTATTTACAGGAGGTATTTCCCTCTTCCCTGTTAACCTCGCAAAGAAACGTGTTGTCATACGGGCATTCTCCTCATATAAATTTCCCAGCACTACTTCTACTACTTTATGGTTTATACATAATCATTTATGACTTTTTCAAGCTTTAATTCCGAAGAAAAGATTCACACAATCTTTACATTAGAATCGTTCCTTTCGCTTTACTATCTCTTGTATAATGCACTTAGAAAAACATTCTAGGAGGTCATTTTGGAAAATAACAAATACACTTTCCACACATTATTAGAGATTTTTCTCGTCTCATTTAAATTAGGACTTACTTCATTTGGTGGTCCTGTCGCCCATCTCGGCTATTTCCACCATGAATACGTGCAAAAAAGAAAATGGATGGATGAACGAAGCTATGGAGACTTAGTAGCACTATGTCAATTCCTTCCTGGTCCTGCTAGCAGTCAAGTCGGTATGGGGGTTGGATTATTAAGGGGCGGACTATTAGGAGCTATTATTTCATGGATTGGATTCACTTTACCGTCTGTGCTTGTTTTAGTTTTCTTCGCCTCATTCCTTAATCAGTTCGATCTTGGAAGTGCTGGCTGGATTCATGGACTAAAACTTGTAGCAGTCGCCATTGTCGCTCATGCCATATGGGGAATGGCACAAAAATTAACGCCAGACCGAAATCGTGCGACGATTGCTATCGTAACTGCCGCAATCGCCTTACTATGGCCAAACAGCTGGACACAAGTCATTCTCATTATAATATCTGGCTTTATCGGCTGGTTTTTATATCGCAACCAACCAATTAGCCAATCTCAAAATATAAAAGTACCTATTTCAAAAACGATAGCAGTTTCTTGTCTCATCTTATTCTTCGGACTATTACTGTTGCTACCAATATTAAGACCGTTCTCATATTACATCGCTTTATTTGATAGTTTCTATCGCTCTGGCGCACTTGTATTTGGAGGCGGACACGTCGTGCTACCCCTTCTTGAAGGTGAGTTCGTACAAAACGGAATGATGACGAAAGAACAGTTCCTAGCTGGATACGGATTAACACAAGCCGTACCAGGTCCACTATTTACATTCGCTTCTTATATAGGAGCTATGTTAAACGGGACGCTTGGGGCAATACTCGCAACAATTGCGATCTTTCTTCCTGCTTTCTTGCTCGTTATTGGTGTTTTACCATTTTGGGACAGTGTGAGAAAAACCTCTTACATACAAGGTGCACTACTTGGAGTCAATGCAGCCGTTGTCGGTATTTTACTAGCAGCTTTTTATGACCCTATTTGGACAAGCACAATTATGAACGCTGTAGATTTTGTTTTTGCATCTCTTCTATTTTGCTTGCTCGCTTTTTGGAAAACACCACCTTGGGTTATCGTTATACTTGGAGCCTTTGGCGGATATATTTTATCCATTTTGTAAATAAAAAACGACGGCATTCTATAGCCGTCGTTTTCCTATTAAAACTTCACAAGCTCCATTCCCTCAGGCAGCTCACTCTCCGTTAAAATACGCAACTCTTTCACGCGATCCATTACGTAAGAAGAACGTTTCACAAGCTCTGGATCAATATAGGCTGGATGAACCATAATTTCTACCGTTTGTTCACCTTGTACTCTTTCTTTTAACTTCACAAAGTAATCTTCCGTCACACCATCCGCGTAAAAGTCACTGTAAAACACGTCAGAAAACGGGCGTACTGCTCGCTCTTCCTCACAACGACGAATTGGAACATTATATGTAGCCGCCAATCTCTCAAGAACATCGTGCAAGATCGGTAATCCATGCACGTGATGATGACTATCTAAATGAGTTGGTTTTAATCCGTAAGATAGGAATTTCTCAATTTGAGCAGTCCATTCTCTCTCAACTTCTTCTGCATTTAGCTTCCCTTCCCATACGACGCTTTGTTTATGAAACAATCCATCGCTATTTACAAGTGATGGTACGTCTCCAAGAAGAGGTTTCCCTGCCGTTAATACGAGATGTACGCCTACTCCGAGTAGGTTATATTCTTTTGCTAAGCGTACCGCATGCTCTGTTCCTGGCATATTCATCATCATCGTCGTTGAATTTACAAGTCCATTTATATGTCCATCAATAATGCCGTAATTTGTACCTTCTGTAAGACCAAAATCATCTGCGTTTACAATTAACTTAATCATCGTAATACCTCCTAATAGAATAAAAAAAGCGGGCTAAATAGCGCCGCTTTATTTCTCTACCTTTTTGAAGAACTGCGGAAGATATTCTTTATGTGCTTCCAACATTTCATCTAAAATTTGTTTTGCAACTTTATCTGATGGTACAAGTGGATTAATTGTCATAGCAAGCAGCGCTTTATGATAATCTCCTGTAACAGCAGCTTCAATTGTTGTGCGCTCAAATGATTTAATTTGTTGTACTAAACCGCGAACTGGTACAGGAAGATCTCCGACCGCAATTGGTTTTGGACCTTCTTTCGTAATAATACAGTTCACTTCAACAGCAGAATCATGTGGTAAGCTTGCAATTGTTCCGTTATTTCGTGTATTAACAGGTTGGATATCACCTTTATTATTGTAAATAGAAGTAATTAAGCTACATGCTGCGTCACTATAATAAGCGCCGCCACGTTTTTCTAATTGTGGTGGTTTAATATCTAAGTTCGGGTCTTTATATAACTCGAATAAATCGTCTTCTAACTGTTTCACTACTTCTGCACGTGTACCTTTTTCAACCGAAGCTTCTTTCTCTTCTTCTAGCATTTCACGTGTTTTGTAGTAATAACGATGGTATGGACATGGAATTGCACGAAGACCGCGAATAAAGTCTGGCTCCCAGTTAAGCGCTGCAATATTTTCCATCGTAATTTGCTTCTCTGGATCTGTTACAAGCTCTAACACACGATCCATTACACTTACGCCATCTAAATATACATCTAGTCCGTATACCATATGGTTTAAACCTGCGAAGTCAACGTGTACACGACTTGCATCTACTTCAAGTAATCTCGCAAGACCCATACGGATTCCGATTGGAACGTTACATAGACCGACTACTCTTTGGATATTTGTATAGCGAAGGACTGCTTCTGTTACCATACCAGCTGGGTTTGCAAAGTTAATTAACCATGCATTCGGACAAAGCTCCTCCATATCCTTACAAATATCTAAAATAACAGGAATCGTTCTCAATGCTTTGAATAAACCACCAGGACCATTCGTTTCCTGACCGATTACATCATATTTTAATGGGATTGCTTCATCTTTTGCACGTGCTTCTAATAAACCAACTCGAAGCTGCGTCGTTACGAAATCAGCATCCTTTAATGCCTCGCGGCGATCGAGTGTTAAATGAACCTCGATTGGTAAACCTGATTTTTTCACCATACGTTTCGCTAAGTTACCAACGATTTCTAACTTTTCTTTTCCTGCCTCAATATCTACTAACCAAATTTCACGAACAGGAAGCTCATCATAACGTTTAATAAATCCTTCAATTAACTCTGGTGTATAACTAGATCCACCGCCAATTGTAGCAATTTTAATTCCAGTCATGCTTTATTCCCCTTTCGCTTCTAACTTTTTATAAAGGTCAATAAATTCTGCTGCTAATTCTTTTACTGTAATCGCATTCATTAAATGATCTTGTGCATGAATTAACAGAACACTAACCTCTGTTTTTTCTCCTCTTGCTTCTGATTGTATGAGCTCTGTTTGGAAATGATGCGCTTCATTAATCGCTTCTTTCGCCTTTACCATCGCTTCATCTGCTTCTGCCATTTTCCCCTGTTTGGCAAATTGAAGTGCCTCCATTGCAAAGCTTCGTGCATTACCACTATTTAAAATTAATTGGAATGGAATTTGTTCTGCTGTAGTCATCATAATTACCGCCCTCTCTATTATGGTTCAACCGACTTAAATACCCCTTCAGTTTGAACATTTCTATTAAAATATTAATTTATGAATGATAGTTTGGTGTTCTTGAAGATGGGTCTCATCTTTCTGAACATGATATAAAGGTAATTGTTCTCACAGACAATTTGTCTGTGAGAACAATTTCTATGTTACATAGGTACAGAGTTGTTATTTCCTTGCGCTGCTGCTTTTTCAGTACGAACAACTGAACGGTCACATAACACAACGAATGGATAATAGATTACCATTGCAATTACAAAGTTGAATAACTGTAGAATCGCACCAGAAATATGTCCACCTGTTACAAGATAACCACTAATAATTGGTGGTGTTGCCCATGGAATCATCACAACGGTTTTTGGTACCCAACCAATAGATATAGCTGTATAAGAAGTAATTACTAATACAATTGGTGTTAGGATAAACGGTAAGAATAAAATTGGATTTAAAATAATTGGTGTACCAAAGATTACTGGTTCGTTAATATTGAATGCACCTGGACCAATTGATAGACGAGATACACCGCGTAATTGTGCACTTTTCGCTACAATTAATACAACGACTAAGAATGCTAATGTTGCACCAGAACCACCAAGATATACGAAAGTATCAAAGAATGGTTTTGTAATAATGTTTGGAACATCAAATGCAGATGTACCACCTTTGAATAAATTCATATTTTTCTCTAATGCCGGTAAGTATAATGGCTCAATAATACCACCAACGATATTTGGACCATGTAAGCCGAAGAACCAAAGAAGATGAACAAGGAGTACAATGACAATTGCACTTGGTAATGTCCCTGCTAAACTTTGCAGTGGTGATTGAATCGTATTAAAGATAAATTCATGAACACTTGTACCAGCTAATTTCACTGCTAATTGAATACCTGCAACTACTGTTAAGATAACAAATGCTGGAACTATAGCTGCGAAAGATCTTAAAACTGCTGGTGGTACTCCATCAGGCATTTTAAAAGTAATATTTCTTTGTACAAAGAAACGGAATACCTCAGTAACAAGGAGTGCCACGATAATTGCTACGAATAACCCTTGTGCACCTGTCCAAGCTAAGTTCAATCCGCCTTCTTTCGGTGTTGTTGGCGTAAGAATAATTAACGCACCAAATGAAATAATACCTGCTGACAAACCATCAACGCCGTAAGATTTTGCTAAGTTATAACTTGTTGTAAATGCTATGATTAGTGCTAGAATTGCGAAAGAACCAGTCCACATTCCACCGCCAACTTGTTTCCACGTTTCACCAAACAAACCTTTCATGAAATCTTGGAAAGCGTCAGACGGAAAACCATTAATTAGTGATGCCAGTGCACCAACTAAAATAAGTGGCATAACTGCAATAAATCCATCACGGATCGCAGCTAAGTGACGTTGCGATCCGATTTTACCAGCGACAGGAACAATATATTTCTCCATAAATGCAATAAATTTTTGCATTTCGCTTCCCCCCTAATTATTTTTTAAGTGTTAATGCGTGATCTAAAACTGCTTCTCCATTCATCATGCCGTAGTGCATTGGATTGATAACGTCGATTCCAACGTTTCTCTCATCAGCAAGCGTTTTCATTGAAGAAAGCATGTAACGAACTTGTGGTCCTAGTAATAATACATCTGCTTGATCGATATTCGTTTTTACTGCATCCCCAGATACAGCCCAAATCTTTCCTTCTAGACCGCGAGCTTTTGCAGCCGCTTCCATTTTTGTAACTAGTAAACTTGTAGACATCCCTGCTGAGCAACATAATAAAATATTCATTTGAAAATCCCCCTTGTGTAGTATAAAAAGTTTATGTTTATTTATTTTTCTTTACGCTATTTATTAATGCAATTAGCGTGCCAACTTTTCAAAACCACTAAAATCAGCACTTTTTCGACTGTTTTCTTTGTGTGTTAACGCTTTCAATTAGTGTGTCGACCAAAAAACACACAGTGTGTTATAAAACAACACGCTTTTAACACATAACTGTATGAAAATAGATTAGTGTTTAGTTGTCTAGTTGTGTTTAAACCAAAAAAACACTAAAAAATTTTTTTCAGCTTGAAAATCTAGTAAAAAAATAAAACTCTCTTGAACACACTCTTCTATCTATTGTCCAAGCAAACTCTACTAAATTACATAGAATAGAATAAAATAACACAATTCGAAAGGGGATTCCTATGCCAAAACATAGAAAACAAAGCAAAATAAAGATTTATAGAATAACAAGCTATAAAAAAGACAAACGTTCTGAATTAGACTCTAACAAATTTGAACTAGAACAGCAGGAGGTAGAAAATAAGCAGGACAAGCAGGGCAAAGAAGACAAACAAGACAAACAAGACAAACAAGACAAACAAGACAAACAAGACAAACAAGACAAGCAAGATAATCAAGACAAGCAAGATAATCAAGATAATCAAGTACAATCGGAAAATGTAGTCATAGTACCCACAGATTCACACAACTTAGATATATGGGATGAAATTTCTCTAAAGGAAATACAAGCTGGTGAACATACGAGTTTATTTGCAGAACAAAGTAATTATCAAAATATTGCTTTGTTGCAAGTTAGCGATATCCGTTTATATTTGGACAAGCAACTACAATTCAGTTCCGTCGATGAGCAAATTTATCATGAAGCACTTGTGCATCCAATTATGTCAAAAGTAATTGATCCAAAACGTGTTCTCATATTAGGCGGTGGCGATGGTCTTGCCCTGCGAGAAGTTTTAAAATATGAAACTGTACTACATGTAGACCTTGTTGACTTAGATGGATCGATGATTGATATGGCTCGTAATGTTCCTGAATTAGTTTCTTTAAACAAAAATGCATTTTTTGATAATCGTGTAAATACACACGTATGTGATGCAAAAGAATTTTTAAGCTCTCCTTCTTCTTTATACGATGTAATCATTATTGATTTTCCAGACCCAGCGACAGAGTTGTTAAGTACTTTATATACAAGCGAACTCTTTGCTCGTATAGCTACATTCTTAACAGAAGGCGGAGCATTCGTCTGCCAATCTAATTCACCTGCTGATGCACCTCTTGTATATTGGAGCATCGGTAACACAATCGAACATGCTGGATTGACTGTGAAAAGTTATCATACAATCGTTCCTTCTTTCGGAACTGACTGGGGATTTCATATTGCCGCTAATTCTGCCAATGTACTCAATCAAATTGAGCAATTATACGTAGTACCAACTCCTCGAACATTACCTTCTCTTCTTTCTCCTTTATTTCAATTTAAAGAAGAACATTTAGAACAACGTAATCTCGCTCTTTTAAACTCAGAATCGAATCTTATCCTACATCAATGTTACAAACAGGAAATGGAATTTTAACAACATTATAGTAAGGAGTGCTACCTTATGGAATACTCTACTTTCGGTAAGCATATAATAGTAGATTTATGGGGAGTGGATTTTTCTCTATTAGATGATATTTACTTTTTAGAATATCATTTAGTTAACGCTGCTGATCAATCTGGTGCCCACGTTTTAAACGTAAGTACAAAAGAATTCGATCCGCATGGTGTTACTATTTTAGTTTTACTATCTGAAAGCCACCTTTCTATTCACACTTATCCAGAAAAAAACTTTGCAGCCATTGACTGTTATACGTGTGGTACGACCGTTGAACCGCAAATAGCGATTGATTATATCGTAAGTTTATTAAAACCAAATGAGATGCATATAAAGAAACTAATTCGTGGTATAGGAGAAATTGTTACTACCGATTAAATATCACTCTTACTCATTTGTAAAAAGGAGGATTGTAAATACCATCAGTGGAACGAACACTCCACTGATGGTACAGACACATACATAAAAAAACCTTGCATACGCAAGGTTCATTCCGATACTGACATCTTCCTATATAATTCTACAAATTCACTCGCTAATTCCTTCACCGTAATTGCATTCATTAAATGATCTTGCGCGTGCACCATCAGAAGGGTAACTTCGGTCTTTTCACCACCCGCTTCTTTCTGTATGAGCTCCGTTTGTACACGGTGCGCCTCTTTTAATTCCTCTAACGCTTCTTGTAATTTCGCTTCTGCTTCTGTAAATTCTCCACGCTTTGCGCAATCAATTGCTTCCATTGAACAACTTCTCGCATTTCCCCCATGCAAAATTAAGTGAAAAGCCTTCGTTTCTATCGTATCCATTTTAGTTCTTTACTCCCCCTTTTCTTCCGCTAACTTTTGTTTATCCCATATTTTTAAGAACGGTAAATAAATGAAGAATGCTAGTGCAAAGTTAACGAGTTGCAAAATAACACCTGAAATTTTTCCGCCTGATCCCAAATATCCACTAAACAGAATCGGTGTCGTCCAAGGTACAGCAGCTCCGCTCGGACGGGCAACTAGCCCCCATTCCATCGCAAAGTAAGAAACAATCGTTAATACAACCGGAACTACTATAAATGGAATAAGTAAAAGTGGATTCATGACAATTGGCATACCGAAAGTCACCATTTCATTAATATTAAAAATACCAGGTGCAATCGACAATCGGCCTATACTTTTTAATTGCTGACTTCGCGCAAACAATAACATTCCGACAACTAAAGCTAGTGTTGCACCAGAACCGCCCATATAAATCCATAAATCAAAAAACTGTGCAGTAATCGTATTCGGTACATCTTGACCCGCTTGAAAAGCAACTCGGTTTTGATCCATTAACGATAACCAAATTGGGCTCATTACACCACCAACAATTGCAGCACCATGAATTCCGCATGCCCAAAGAACATGGACAATGATAACTGCAATTACTGCACCCCAAAGACTAGCTCCCAGTACACTAAGCGGCTCTTGCAGCAACTTCCCTACAACATTATGAATACTACCGAAAGTCGTTTGTTCAAAAATCAGTCTAATGATCCAAACAACTGTCACAACAATAAATCCCGGAATAAGTGCTGCAAATGAACGCGTTACTGCTGGTGGAACTGTCTCAGGCATTTTTATAATCATCTTTTTCTGCACAATAAATCGGTAAATTTCAGTAGATATGATTGCAATAATCATCGCCACAAACAGTCCTTGGCTTCCCATTAATGCAGCTGGGATTGCTCCGTCTACAATTACACTTTCCTTCGTGCTTGGTATGATATATGCAACTTGAAAGGGAGTTGCAAGTAAAAACGTCACAAGCGACAATGCCCCGGATGCTAAAGCATCCACTTTATAATATTCTCCAAGCCTGTAAGCGATTCCAAAAACAGCTATTAAAGCCATTATATTAAAAGTTGCACTAACTGGATACCCCAAAGCCCTCTGCCAATTCTCCCCAAACAACCCTACCATAAAATCATTATACCCTGGTATTGGTAGCGCACTAATGATAAGGAAAAATGATCCAATAATTAAGAACGGCATTGTCAAAATAATTCCATCACGAATTGCTTGCAAATGCCTCTGTTCTGCAACCTTTCCCGCTACTGGCATTACATATTTCTCTAAAAACCGTATCATCTATCCCACTCTCCTCATGGTTTCATTGACAAAGCTGCTTGTAAGATAGCTTCTCCATTACAAAGCCCGTAATGGACGGATTGAATGACATCCACAGGTACTCCCTTCTCCTTACATAACTCTTTCATTTTCGGTAATAAATAACGTACTTGCGGTCCAAGTAAAAGTACATCAGCTTCATCTATGTGACTATTTACTTCAGAACCTGATACAGCCCAAATCTTTACCTCTATCCCTCTTGCCTCTGCTGCTTTCTCCATTTTTGTAACAATCAAACTGGAAGACATTCCCGCTGCACAGCAAAGTAAAATATTCATCCCTTTCCCCTCCCCTTTTTCTAAACCTAAGCCACGGTGCATTCCTTGCCACCACTAGGTTACAAATATATATGTCTAGATTTCCTGCTGTATGCCGAGCTTAAAAACAAAAATTTCTCGGTTTTCACGCTATTCCATCTATCATTATTCTCCTAGTAAAGAGGACTCTAACTCGCTATAATAATTCAGTATGATTTTTTTAATTGATAGGAGGATATATTTATGAAGGCATATCGCTTTCCACTTATTTTATTATCTTCTATCCTAATTGGTGGTTTCATTGGTTATTTCATGGGTGCCGATGCAGTTGCTTTAAAGCCGCTTGGTGACATTTTCTTAAACTTAATGTTTACGATTGTTGTACCGTTAGTGTTCTTTAGCATCGCATCATCTATTGCTAATATGGATGGATTAAAACGTTTCGGTAAAATTATGTCTAGTATGGCTGGGACTTTCTTATTTACAAGTATTTTAGCTGCTATTTTTATGATTATTGTCGTGAAAGTATTCCCGCCAGCACAAGGTGTTGTATTAGAACTAACACAACCTGACAAGGCTGACAAAGCTGTTAGTGTTGCTGATCAAATTGTTGGTATTATAACAGTATCTGACTTCTCAAAGTTACTATCTCGTGAAAATATGTTAGCTCTTATTTTCTTCTCTATTTTAATGGGGGTTGCAACTTCAGCAGTTGGTGAAAAAGGAAAGCCATTCGCTACATTCTTACAAGCTGGTGCAGAAATTTCAATGAAAGTTGTATCTTTCATTATGTACTACGCTCCAATCGGACTCGCTGCTTACTTCGCGGCATTAGTTGGTGAATTCGGACCACAACTTCTTGGAACTTACTTCCGAGCAGCAATGGTATACTATCCAGCGTCTCTAATTTACTTCTTTGTATTCTTCACGTTCTATGCATACCTTGCGGGTCGCAAGCAAGGTGTACAAATTTTTTGGAAGAACATGGTCTCTCCTACAGTTACATCACTAGCAACTTGTAGTAGTGCTGCTAGTATTCCAGCGAACTTGGAAGCAACGAAGAAAATGGGGATCTCTTCTGACGTTCGTGAAACAGTTGTCCTTCTTGGATCTACACTTCATAAAGACGGATCTGTTTTAGGTGGCGTATTAAAAATTGCTTTCTTATTCGGTATTTTCAACATGGAATTCGAAGGACCGAAAACATTAGCAATTGCACTTGTTGTTTCTCTATTAGTAGGAACAGTAATGGGCGCTATTCCAGGTGGTGGTATGATTGGTGAAATGTTAATCGTTTCTCTATACGGCTTCCCGCCAGAAGCATTGCCAATTATCGCAGCAATTAGTACAATCATTGATCCTCCTGCAACGATGTTAAACGTAACAGCAGATAACGCTTGTGCCGTAATGACAGCTCGCCTTGTAGAAGGTAAGAACTGGATCAAAAACAAATTTGCTTAATAAATAGAAAGAGGATGCTCGTTTGGAGCATCCTCTTTTTTTCGTTATTTGTTGATAAGTCGATATATTGAAAAAATCGTTGATATATTTGAAGTTATAATAGATATATCCGAAAAATCGTTGATATATTTGAAGTTATAACAGATATATCCGAAAAATCGTTGATATCTCCTCTTGCCACAAATTTGTTAAAATCTTCACAAATATTCCACATCCATTATCCATTCTCCGTACTATAATCATGTATGGAAAAGGAGTTGGACATGATGACACAAAGCGCACCAGAATTTAAAGTTTTGCAAAGCATTGCATTCCTTGCTGTCGTTTTGCAAAGTTCCTTATTATATACAATGAATCAAGGAAATGTCTTACTTGAGCAATCCCTCATTATGGGCATGCTATTCAACCTTGCAAAATTTTCGGCACCTGCATTCATATTTATCGTTGGCTTTCATTTAATTCGGCAATATACGAAGCAACTGGCCTACACAGAATATATTTATGAAAAAGCCGCACATTTACTCATTCCTTATTTCTTCTGGTCTATTCTTTACTTATTAACAACAAACGATATGATTACACTACAAAGCGGAATCAAAAGTTTATTACTCGGAACAGCCGCGCCCCATCTTTGGTACGTTATTATGATGTTCCAAATTCACTTATTGTTCCCTTTGCTATGCACACTATTTTATTGGTTTCAAAAACGAACAGAAAATAAAAAAGACATATATAAATATATGACCATCTTTGCTTGTCTATATTTCCTCTTAATGTGGTATTCTTCCCACTACATTTTTAATGGAGAGAAATTGACTAGCTCAACCATTTTACATTATACAGATCGTTCCTTCTTCTTCTACTCATTCTATTTCGTCATGGGAGGAATCGCTGCTGTCGCACTAAAAACATGGCGTTTATTTGTCATGAAGCATATCCCGCTTATAACAATGTTATTTTTCGTCTTATTTCTATTCATCAATTATGAGTTATTTAGTTTTTACGGAGCAAACTCTATTCATTTAACCGTTTCGACTTATTTAAAACCGTCTATGTTTTTATATATCGTATGCGAAATTATCATACTTTACGTGCTTTCTATTACAATCGTACAGAGACGCGGTTTCTTATATAAAGCTTTACGATTTATCGGGAATTATACGTATGGTGCTTATTTAGCTCACTTTTTCTTCTTGCAACTATGTACAAAATTCCTTTCTTTGTTCACACTGCAAGAAAACACAATATTATATAGCCTATTATTATTTACAATGACAGCCACAATCTCGATTTCAGCAATGGTCATTTGCAGTACACTACCACTTCATACGTGGATTACAGGACCTTCCCCGACGACAAATGTGAAGTGGGCTAAGATTGTACTTCGAAAAAATCACGAAAAGGTATTCAAACCATATCTTTGATATAATAGAATTCCATACACGAAAAGAAAGTAGGACACACCTATGATTAATCAAATTGGACAAATTATGCTATATGTAAATAATCAAGATGAAGCAGTACAATTTTGGACTGAGACAGTAGGATTCCAAATTATTGCGGAAGAAAATAACGGACAAGGTTTTCGTTGGATTGAAATTGCGCCGTCAAAAGAAGCAGGCACAAGCATTGTCCTTCACGATAAAGCGTTAATTGCAAAGATGCAACCTGAGTTAAACTTACATACACCTTCACTTATGTTCTTCTCTAACAACTTAGATCAACTGTATAAAGATCTTTCTGAGAAAAACGTTACAGTTGGACAAGTTGTAGATTTACCTACAGGTAGAGCATTCAACTTTGCTGATAATGAAAACAATTACTTTGCGGTAATGGAGCGTAAATAAAAAAGAAGCTATCCTAAAAAAACGGATAGCTTCTTTCATTTTAAGAAACTTGTTCTGCATTCGTTTCCCTATGTTGTATATGACTCGTGATCCAAGCAATTCCGCCAGCAATAACGAGATAGCATAACAATATTAAAATTTGCGTTTGTAATTGCGACCAATCCCCTAAAGAGATAACATCTTGTAATCCTCTAAGAGAATGGGACATTGGGAGAAACTGTCCAATTTTGCTAAGAACAGCTATATTTAATTCTCCTGGGAAAGTACCCCCGCTCGTCGCTAATTGCAGGACGAGAAGCGTTACTGCTAAGAACTTTCCAACAAGACCAAATACCGTTACTAGCATAAGAATAAATGTCATGAACGTAAAGGAAATAACGATACTTGATAAAACAAAGAGTGGCACACTTGCAACTTCTAATTTCATAACTCCTAGCACAACCACATCTACAAGTAATGCTTGAATAAGTCCAATTAAATATACTAATCCTAGTTTATTAATAAAATGTACCGTTCCACTTACCTTCATATTTTGTCTACGACCAAGAGGTAAAATATTTGATGCCATAATTCCGCCAACATAAAATGCAAGCGATAAAAAATATGGTGCAATACCTGAACCGTAATTAGGCACATCAGAAACTGTCGACTTCACTAATTGAACCGGCTCTGAGAACATCGTATTGCGTGTATCATCATTGCGAACGTCCGCTATCTTCTCTGCGCCCTCTCCTAATTTCGTAGAAAGTTCTTTCGCACCATCGTCAAGTTTAACAAGTCCGTCTGCTAACTTATCAGCACCATGATTCAGCTCTGTTCCGCCAATCGCAAGGTGATTTACACCTTCTTGTAATGTTGTAAATCCATTTCCCCACTTCGTAAATCCATTAGCTACATTCGCAGCACCATCTGCTATCTTTTTCGTTCCAGCAGTAGCTTCGCTTAACTTAACTCCGAATGTATTCATACCTTCTTCAATCTTATTCTGACCGTCAGCAAGCTTCTTCGCACCTTGTGTCAATTGTTGTTGGCCACCATTTAAAGCGTTTGTTGCTTTAGCTAATCCGTTAGAAGTAGCAACGAGTTTTTGAAAAGCAGGATCTTGCTGCACTTCCGGATGACTTTTCACGTATTCTTCTAATTGTTGTTTTACACTATTAGCTGCATCATCCGCTTTTACTTGCCCTTCAGCAAGCTTCTCACTTCCATTCACCCATTCATTTGTACCAGCACTTAATTCACTAACTCCTGATTGTAATGTTTTTTCACCTTGTGCTAATAACTCCATACCACTATAAAGTGAGTTTGCTCCTTGACTCAGCTCATTTGCTCCCCCTGTTAAGGCAGATTGGCTGGATGCAAGCTTGTCACTTCCCTCTTTCAATTTCGATGTCCCGTCACTTAAACGATGAATACCACCTGCAAGCTCATTTGCTCCATTTCTTGCATCTGTCGTTCCTTCATGCAGCTTCTCAGCACCGTTACTTGCATCACTCAATCCTTGTGCTAAGTCTTGAAACTTTGAAAAGACACCTTCTGTATAAGATTTCGTAATACTATTTGAGATTTTTGTTTTCATATTTTCGACAGCTGTCGTTCCAATTTGCGCTGCTACAAAGTTTTTACCTGGATTTACTTTGTACCGAAGCTGCGCTGGCTCTGGTTTCTCATCCATAAGTGTACTTACCTTTTTAGAGAAATCCTCTGGAATCGTAACGACCATATAATACTTATCTTCTTTTAACCCTTCATCAGCATTTTTTTCTGATACGAAATGAAAAGCTAGTTCCTTATTCTCTTTTAAATTTTTAACAAAATCTTCTCCTGCATGAATTGTTTTTTCATCCATCGCAGCACCTTTATCTAAATTTACAATTGCAACAGGTAATTTATCTAATCGTCCGTACGGATCCCAATATCCAGCTAAAAAGAATCCTGAATAAATTAACGGAACGATTAATAAAAAAATTAAAGCGATACGTCCATGTTTATGATGCCACATCGCTTTCCAATCTTTAAATATAAGTTTAATACCCTTCATGAAACATACTCCTTCTCCTAATTTAACACCCTTCGAATGGTTTAACAGATTTACTATACACGCCCATTTTCATACTGTATAATACATCTTTAATTATCAATTCATTCCTTTTGGTCTATAGAAAGGAGAGTCAAAATGGAACTTCTTCAACTAAAATACTTTCAGGCAGTCGCACGATTAGAACATATGACAAAAGCCGCTGAAGAACTACATATCGCACAACCTTCGCTTAGCAAAACAATTGCTAGATTAGAAAAGGACTTAGGCGTCCCGTTATTTGATCGCCAAGGTCGACAGATTACATTAAACTCTTTTGGAAAAGTATTTTTAAAACGAGTAGAGCGCATTTTTCATGAATTAAGTGAAGGCGAAAGAGAAATTAAAGATTTAGCTGAATTACAACAAAGCTCTATTACACTGGCAGTTTCTATCCCGAGAATATTACCAGAACTACTCGGCTCTTTTTTACTAGAACATCCTAACGTTCGATTCCAGCAATTTCTCGCATCTACTCCTTCTATGAAGCGACAACTAGATAATATAGAAATTGACTTTTGCATTTCTTCTGTGCCAATTGAAGGCGAGGAAATTATGTGGGAACCACTTATTACAGAAGAAATTTTCTTAGTTGTCCCTTCAGGTCATCGTTTATCAGGACGCGAAAGTATCCATCTGCATGAAGTAAAAGACGAACCATTTATTAGTATGAACACTGGTTACGGATTTCGGCACTTAACGGATAAATTTTGTAAAGAAGCTGGCTTCACTCCACATATCGCTTTTGAAGTAGATGAACCAACCGTGATTAGCGACCTTATTAAGCAAGGTCTCGGCATCGCCTTTGTCCCAAGTTTAACTTTATTAAAAAACTCTACTTTAGCATTAAATAAGTTACGTATTATTGAACCCAATTGCGAGCGGACTATCGGATTGAGTTGGTCGAAGAAACGCTACTTATCGAAAACTGCTCAGCAATTTCGTAAATTCGTAATTGACTACTTCTCCAATATTAGAACGTAAAATTATATCGACTTAGTAAAAAATAAAAAGTGCCATCTCCAGAGGATGGCACCTTCTATTTCTTACTCTTCTCCAATTCCATTTCCGCTAAAAGCGGCAATACGTTATCGAAAATGTGCGTATTATTATTTTCGCCTGTTACGTATCCACCGTAATATCTACTAAATATATTGTCATTTCGGAATGTGGCCATATGATCATATAATTCCTTTGCAAACTTTGTATCACCTGTTTGTAGTACGTACAAGATCGTTAGTCCGTATGCAGCTGGCGATTCATAATTCACAGTTTGTTTTCCCGTTTCTAAATTGTAACGACCGTATAGCTTTCCATCTTCCTGGAACTTCTTCTTGATAAATTCCAAATAAGCATCTGATGAAAGGCCACCTAAACTTCGATGATATGCAACGTATGATTGGTCAATAAGATTCACTTCTTTATCGTACGTAAATGTACCATCTTCTTTATACTCTTTTGGGAATGCCCAGCCATGCCTTGGATAATCCGCTAAAAATTGAACAACTTCCTGATATTGCTGATCAGAAACTTTCCCGTACTTTTTCATATACGAGAATGCGTGCGGATTTAAGTATGATGTCGTTGCAAAATTATTTTGTTTCCCTGCATCTGCATCATAATAATCAACGTAATAATTATCTTTCTTATTATAACGAATTACAGCGTCACTCAATTGATCTGCCAAGTTTTTATAACGCTCTTCCTTGTACATTTCATAAGCACGATATAATTGTTCTATAATACGAAGATCATCTATAAGTGCATTTGTAGCTGACTGCACTTCTCCCTTTTCAGAGATTTTCCATAAAACAATTTGGTCCTTATGTACAAAGTTATTTTGAATAACCTTAACTTGTTCATCGAATAACGCTTGATCGTCTTTATCCAATGTATATTGTAGCCACAGTCCTGCCGATTCTGATAAAGCTTCACGGCCCTTCGCTTCACCCGTACCTGCCTTTGTATCTGCCAAACGATATGTAGCAAGCGTCCCATTTTCATTTACCATATGTCTTAAAATAAAATGTTCCGTACGGTTTCCTTGCAAAGCTGACCAAAATACAATTCCACCTAAAGCGATTAAGAGAATAACTCCAATCCCTATATATAAACGTTTCCGCAATCTTTTCACCTCCCTAATAAGGCTAGCCTTAATTTTACCAGAACATACGTAAAATTAAAAAAGACAATCTATTAGATTGTCTCCCTTGCCTCTATCCCTCACAAGCCTCTTTAGAAGGTCTATATAGCGATGCCACAAGTCGATCATATTCACGACGCGTAATCTCTTTATTATACAGCTTCAATAATAAATCTCTATGCTCTTTTGAAAATGCCATCTTTTTAATGACTTCAGGATACATAAAACATCCTCTCCATTTCACATAAACTTCTTCACCTCGAAAAACAGAACTTATGTTCGCATAAAAGATTATAAAATATTCCTTACTAAAAAACAAACAAAATATTATTAAACATTAACTTCTTTCTATTTAGAATATTCAAACATTATATTACCATATCCACTTTTTAAATACATATATATTTTTGGTAGTTTTTCTGAATAAATCTTCCAATTCAATCAGAAAATAATGGCAAAAAGAAGAGGAGTTTACATATGGATACGGTAACATTAGCAAGAGCATTTTTTGGTTCTTCATTAGCATTTCACATTATCTTTGCAACACTTGGTGTCGGACTTTCATTAATGATTTTTATAAGTGAAATACTCTATCACTGGAAGAAAGATTCCGATTACGCCATTATGGCGAAAAGATGGACGAAGGCTTTTGCCATCCTTCTCGGTGTAGCAATTCCAACTGGTACAATTGTTGGTGTGCAAATTTCACTCCTTTGGCCTGGTTTTGCCAAAATTGTTGGGCAGGTTATTTCTGTTCCCTTTCAAATTGAGATTTTCGCCTTCTTTTTAGAGGCGTTGTTCATGTCTATTTATGTATATGCAGCTGACAAACTACCTCCATTCATGAGATTAATCTCGCTATTCTTCGTAATGATTGGTGCCACGGCATCCGCCGTGCTTATTACATCAGCAAATACATGGATGAATACACCCGCAGGCTTTTCAATGGGGCCAGATGGATCAGTTTTTAACGTTGATCCATGGAAAGCTTTCTTTAATCCGAGTTTTGGTACAAGCGCATTCCACGTTGTGATTACAGCCTATACAACTGGAGCTGCCGTCATTGCCTCTATCGCTGGATTTAAATTATTAAAGAAGAACTTAAGTAAACGTGAAATTGCTTATCATAAAAAGGGACTACTGTTAGGACTCGTCGTGACATTTATTACAGGTGCTACGATGTGGCTTTCGGGACACGAATCGGCGATTGCCTTACATAAGCATTCTCCTGAAAAGCTTGCATCTGCTGAAGCTTTATTTGAAACGACATCACATGCACCGTTATCAATTGGCGGAGTTGTAGACCCTAACACACTTGAACTAAACTATGCACTAGAAATTCCGAACATGCTTAGCCTACTAGTGGGACTCGACCCTAGCACCGTCGTAAAAGGACTAAAGGAATTCCCACAAGAAACATGGCCACCATTTTACACACATACACTATTCAACTTAATGGTCGGCACCGCTGCCTTTACTTTTGCAGTTGCAGCAATCGCCCTCTTATATTGGTACTTTGTTTACCGAAAAAAAGGTGCAGAATTACCGAAGTGGCTTCTTTGGGGAGCTGCAGCATGTGGACCAATTATGATGCTCGGTATTGAATTCGGGTGGATTTTCAGCTGTAGTGGTCGTCAACCATGGACCATTTATGGTATGCAACGGACAGTCGACGCTTCTACACGCGCTGATTTTGTCGGTCCTTTATTTATTCTATTCATCATTTTATATATTGGACTCGGCATTTTAACAGTTTTTGTACTACGGACATTCTTTAAGAAACATCCGCTTACAAATGATTTACATCACGAAGGAGGCGATTCTCGTGCATGAGGAAAGTATTGCAATCATCATCTTATGGGCTCTTATTTTCGTATACAGTATATTAGGGTCCATCGATTTTGGAGCAGGTTTTTGGGGCATGGTATACGCAAAACATCCAACGCTCGCTGCCAAACTTGCCAATCGATACTTATCACCAACTTGGGAAGTAACAAATACATTTCTCGTTTTTGTCGTTGTCGCTTTTCTCGGTTTCTTTCCGAAAGCTGCTTTCACCCTTGCAACAGTGATGTTCGTGCCAGTTATGTTAATTTTAATACTCATTGCAATTCGCAGTACATTCATGGTATTCGCTTACTCTCTGCCAAAGTATCAATTCCTCCTTCGGGTGATTTCAGGTATTACTGGGCTCTTAATTCCAGCCTTATTAATTACTGTTTTACCCGTTACAGAGGGGGCTTATATTACAATCTCTGAAGGAAAAGAAGTACTCCTGTATGGAAAACTTCTTTCTAGCCCGGTTATCTACTGCTATATGCTCTTTGGGCTAACTTCGGAACTATTTCTCTCCTCTCTCTTTCTTGCTGATTTTGCGAGAGAGCAAGGTTCAGAAGATTCGTATAGAATTTACAGAAGAAACGCCATCATACTTGGTCCTGCAACACTTGTTACGGCGATTATCGCCCTCGTTGTAATGGACCCGGAAACACACTGGCTTATGCAAGGACTCATAAAGCAATTCCCATGGTTTACAGTTTCTATCGTTTTATTCGTTATCGGGTACTCTTCTCTTTGGTGGACAAACAAGAAGTATGGCACACTAGGATACCCTCGCATTGCCGTTTTAGCGGTCGTCGCTCAATATGCATTTGCAAGTTACGCTTACGGTGTCGCGCATTTACCTTATATCATTTATCCTGATGTAACTGTATTTACAAGTTTTACAACGACAGAAACATTCTATGCATTGCTTATCCTATACGCAATTGGAATCGCAATTTTACTACCAGGATTTATTTTCTTCTGGAATTTATTCTTGAAGGATCGAACTTTTTTGAAGGAAAAATAATATATTCGGGGGAGTCTGTTCCAAAAGGCATTTTGGATGGGCTCCTTTTGTCATATTTTGTCGATAAGTCGATATATTTTAAAAATCGTTGATATATTTTAAGTTGCACCAATATATCTCCATAATCGCCCATATAAATTTCATTTACTATCTTACTGCCACTCTAATTTATAGACTCCTCTCATAATAGTTATTTCACTATTCGTGACACTTGTCCTTTCGCTTGAAAAACACATATTCACTTCATTCCATTATATGCCTAGTTCTTCTTATTTTTTGCTGAATATACTACCAATACAGACCTTGAGACAAGCTACATTGGTTTAAGGAAAATTAGAAAGGTAGGTAAAATATGAGCATTGAAATATGGATTACTATTATTGTATTCTTCTTAACGATGATTGTTATCTTTTGGCGACCCCGTGGCTTAAATGAGGCTTGGCCGGCAGCAATTGGCGCTGGCATTATCTTGATTACTGGACTTGTATCAAGACCAGACGTCATAGATATTATTAGTAAAATTGGCGGTGCCTCTATAACAATATTAGCGACCATCGTTATGGCGGTTATATTAGAAAGCTTCGGCTTCTTCCACTGGTCCGCAGCGAAACTTGCAAATTTAGCAAAAGGCTCTGGTCGCCGTCTATACTGGTATATTCAATTATTATGTTTTCTTATGACTCTTTTATTTAATAACGACGGTAGTATTTTAATTACAACTCCAATTTTAATTCTTCTTCTAAAAAACCTTCAATTAAAACCACATCAACAAATTCCTTATTTATTAAGTGGTGCTTTAATCGCTACTGCATCTAGTGCACCAATTGGTGTAAGTAATATCGTAAACTTAATCGCATTAAATATCGTTAATATGACTCTTTACATGCATACTGCTATGATGTTTGTACCTGCAACATTAGGACTATTGTTTATGTCATGGCTTATGTACACAGTTTTAAAGAAAAAACTACCAGAAAGATTACCTGTTTCTTCATATGATATCGAAGAAATATTCTTCACAAAAAACTTCCATCCACTTAAAGGAACAAAATCTGTTAATACGAAACAAAAACGTACAAAATTCATGTTAAAAGTATTAGGTTTCGTCTTTCTTATGCGCTGTCTTCTATTCGTTGCATCCTTCTTATCGATTCCAATCGAAATTGTTGCTGTACTCGGTTCACTCGTTCTTCTCATCTGGAGATGGTACTACTTACGAACAAACCCAGTCGATATTTTGAAAAAGACACCGTGGCACATTTTAATTTTCGCTTTCTCTATGTATGTCATTATTTACGGACTTCACAACGCAGGATTAACAACAGCACTTGTAAATTGGCTTGAGCCAGTTGTAAGTCAGCATCTACTCTATGCTAGCTTTGCAATGGGCGGACTTGTATCTATCCTCTCTAACATCTTCAATAATCACCCTGCACTTATGATTGGTACAATCACATTAACAGAAATGGGACTAGACCCAGTCACATTAAAAACTATCTACCTGGCAAACATTATTGGTAGTGACATCGGTTCACTATTATTACCAATCGGTACGCTAGCTTCCCTCATTTGGATGTATATCCTAAGACAAAACAAAATTAAAGTGAAATGGAAAGATTATTTAAGCGTATCTCTCATCGTAATCCCACTCACAACAGCCGTCACATTATTCCTCTTATACTACTGGGTACAATTATTCTTCGCCTTATAGAAAATAGAAGCCCCCTTTGCTACCGTCTTAGCAAAGGGGGCTTCTTCTATATTTAAGTTAGGTACTACAGTGTGATCAATCAAGTAAAGAGGTGTAACGTATTATTGGTATAAATGACTACCAGTGTCTTTAAATTCTTTCGCTTTCTCTTTCATCCCTTTTTCAATTGCTTCTGTCGTTTCTAAATCATTGTCTTTCGCATATTCACGAATATCATGTGAAATTCTCATACTACAAAACTTCGGTCCACACATTGAACAGAAATGAGCCGTTTTCGCGCCTTCTGCTGGCAATGTTTCATCGTGATATTCCATCGCACGTTCAGGATCTAAAGATAAATTAAATTGATCGCGCCAACGGAATTCAAAGCGAGCTTTTGAAAGTGCATCATCACGCTGATGAGCCGTTTTGTGCCCTTTCGCAAGATCAGCTGCATGTGCAGCAATTTTGTACGTAATAACCCCCGTGCGAACATCATCTTTATTCGGCAAACCTAAATGTTCTTTCGGCGTTACATAACAAAGCATCGCCGTTCCAAACCAGCCAATCATCGCCGCTCCAATTGCCGATGTAATATGGTCATAACCTGGTGCAATATCTGTCGTTAACGGCCCAAGTGTATAGAACGGCGCGCCCTGACAAATATCAAGCTCTTTCTCCATATTCTCTTTAATTAAATGCATCGGTACATGCCCAGGTCCTTCAATCATCACTTGCACATCATGTTTCCAAGCAATCTTCGTTAATTCACCAAGTGTTTCAAGCTCAGAAAACTGTGCTTCGTCATTTGCATCTGCAATCGAACCTGGACGTAATCCATCTCCAAGAGAGAACGAAACGTCATACTGCTTCATAATTTCACATATCTCTTCAAAATGAGTGTATAAGAAGTTTTCTTTATGATGGAATAAACACCACTGTGCCATAATTGAACCACCGCGTGAAACGATACCTGTCGTACGCTTTGCAGTAATCGGAATGTAACGAAGTAATACGCCAGCGTGAATTGTAAAGTAATCAACGCCTTGCTCCGCTTGCTCAATTAACGTATCACGATACACTTCCCACGTTAAATCTTCTGCAATTCCGTTTACTTTTTCCAGCGCTTGATAGATCGGTACAGTTCCAACTGGTACAGGCGCGTTACGAATAATCCACTCACGCGTCGTATGAATATTTTTACCTGTAGATAAATCCATAATCGTATCCGCACCCCAACGCGTTGCCCACGTCATCTTCTCTACTTCTTCTGCAATTGAAGAAGATACAGCAGAGTTTCCGATATTTGCATTGACCTTCACGTGAAAGTTACGGCCGATAATCATCGGTTCTGCTTCCGGATGGTTAATATTCGCTGGTAAAATGGCACGACCTTCCGCGATTTCCTTACGAACAAACTCAGGCTCTACTCCTTCACGAATCGCAACATATTCCATCTCAGACGTAATGATACCCTTACGTGCATAATGCATTTGCGTAACATTTCCACCTTGCTTTGCTCTAAGCGGCTGACGATCCATTTGCGGGAAAACAGGCGTATGTTTCAAAGCCACTTTCACACCGTCATCCTCTGGTTTTACTTCGCGCCCTTCGTATGCTTCTACATCTCCGCGCTCCAAGATCCAAGAGTGGCGCGGCGCCTGCAATCCCTTTTCCAGTTCCACTTTATACGCAGGATCTGTATAAGGGCCGCTCGTATCATATACACGAATTGGCGGATTCGGAATACCGTTCGTTTCGCTTTGTTCAATCTCGCGCATCGGCACTTTCATACCCGCGCGTGGTCCATCCACATACACTTTCTTACTTCCTGGTAAACTCGATTTCAATTCAATTTGCTCAGCTGAAACAGACTGTTTCATAACCTTTGTTGCCCCCTGTACGTGACAAGGACAAGATATGGCCAGCGTATGCCAAAATAAAAAGAGCCAGGTCCATAAAAAAATAAGGACCTGGCTCATAAAGACATCATTATGTAAAGCCGTTAACTTCCCTACGCTGGTACGAGCCAGATCAGGTCCAAAGGGTTAAGAAGTTCACACGCTTCTCTCTCAGCCTACGCATACGTTAGGCACCCCCAGTTTATCACTGATTTAATTTTCAATACTTTCCCATCATACACGATAATCTGAAAAATGCAAAGTTTATTTCTTTTGTTGTTTATGGAATCATCCACGTTAAATAATATGCCTGTACATACGTCATAATACCAACAATAATTACGAAGAATAAACTATGCTTCACTGTAAAGCGGAATAAATCTGATTCTTTTCCAGCAAGTCCAACTGCCGCACAAGCAATTGCAATCGATTGCGGAGAAATCATTTTTCCTGTTACGCCGCCCGTTGTATTTGCTGCAACGAGAAGTACTTCAGATACACCGACTTGCTGCGCTGTAATCGCTTGTAAATTCGAGAACAGTGCATTCGCTGACGTATCGGACCCTGTTAAAAATACACCGATCCAGCCTAGGAATGGTGAGAAGAACGGGAATAGTCCGCCAGTTCCTGCAAGTGCTAATGCTAATGTAGAAGATAGACCAGAATAGTTTGCGATAAACGCGAATCCTAATACGAATCCGATAGATAGAATTGGCATCTTAAGCTCATTTAACGTTTCTTTAAATGTTACTACTGCATCTTTTGCACTCATTTTCAAAATAAAGATAGAAATGATACAAGCAATTAAAATTGCTGTTCCCGTCGCTGATAAAATATCTAATTTCAAGATTGCTTCATAAGGCGTCGGTTTATTTACAATTGGCTCTGCTTTCATTACTAAATTGTGTAAGCCTGGAACTTCAAACTTAAACACAAGGCTTTCCAAAGCACCGCCTGAAGCAAATAACGCTTTAAAGAAACTTTGGCTCCAAATGACTACCATCACAGTTAAAATAATGAATGGAGACCATGCTTTTACTACTTTTCCTACCGTTAGTTTTGGCATAGATATCGCCGTTGCTGCTACTTCACTATTTGCTTCTTTAGACTGATAGATTTCTTTCGGCTGCCAAACTTTTAAGAATAGCGATAAACTCACTAAACTTACAAGTGCTGACGTAATATCCGGAAGTTCTGGTCCTAAGAACGTCGCTGTAATGAACTGCGTAATTGCAAATGAGCTACCTGCTACAAATAGAGCCGGCCATGTTTGTCTTACTCCTTTAAATCCATCCATTAAAAATACGATAAAGAACGGAACAAATAATGATAAGAACGGTAATTGATGTCCAGCCATTTGTCCAATTTTATGTGGATCAATACCTGTTACTTGTCCAGCAACTGTAATCGGAATTCCCATCGCTCCGAACGCTACTGGTGCCGTATTTGCGATTAAACACAGACCCGCTGCATATAAAGGATTTAACCCAAGACCTGCAAGAAGTGCTGCCGTAATTGCTACTGGTGCACCAAATCCTGCTGCCCCTTCCAAAAATGCTCCAAATGAAAAACCGATTAAAATAACGAGTAAACGATGGTCATTCGTAATGGATAATACAGATGCACGAATCACATCGAATTGACCCGTTTTCACAGATATTTTATATAAAAATACCGACATAATGATAATCCAAGCAATTGGCCATAGTCCGTATAAGAAACCATATCCCGTCGCTGCCATCGCCATCGTGAACGGCATCTTATAAGCGAATAAAGCCACTAAAATTGTAAGTACAACTGTAATAAATCCTGCCACATACCCCTTCATGCGGAAAACTGCTAAAGCTAAGAAAAAAAAGATAATCGGAATAAGTGCGACCGCTGCCGAAATCCAAATATTTCCGAACGGATCATAAACTTGTGTCCATGTGTTCATTGTTCTCTCCCCCTAAAGAATCCCCTTTTAAATAGAATAACCTCATCAATAGACTATCAGGTCATCATACCTTTAAGTCTGAAATAAAAAAACGCCCAAGAAAACGTTTTCATTAATTCTACCATAACAATTTTCATTTAAAAAGATTTTTTTGAAAATTTTATTATTTAACAGGAAATCTTACAAAATCGTCACGTTCCTGTAATGTTCATCGATAGAAAGCTTGCCAAAACTATTGCATAATAATAGTATAACAACAGACATTATTCATGAGGTGATATATATGAATGGAAACAAAATATTAGCTGCTTTATCATACTTTAGTGTACTATTTGCCCCTATCTTATTCCCTATTATCGTTTGGATTGTAGGCGATGCTGAAACAAAACCACATGCAAAACGTGCTCTATGGACACACATTATTCCAAGTATCGCTACATTCATCGGCGTAACTATTCTAGGAATTATGGGTATCGGATCTGACCAGCCAGATGTAACACTTGGAATTGGAGCAATGATTGTCTTATGTATTTGCGGAATTATTAGCTTATACTACTTCATTTGGAACATCGTAAAAGGTATTAAAGTGCTGAAAGCTTAAGTTTAAACAAACGTTTGATTAAAACAGCACGCATCATAATAAATGAAATTTTATCGGCAATACGACAATCTTTTAATAAGAAAAAACCGTCCCAAAATACCTTTTGGGACGGTTTTTTTATCTTCTGCGCTTCTTCTTTTTTCTCATCATTTTCTTGCGGCGCGTATTCACTTTATCCGCTATAATGTGAAGCGTGCTTGCCACAACAATTCCCATTATGAACGTTACAATTTCAACCTCATGTTCCTTCGCAATTTCTATTAAATTCCCGTCAAACACGATTATATTTAATAGGAATAAAAACGGAGAAAATACAATTAACATGTATGCAATACGAATCACATCACCAAGTATAATTGTATGTGTAAAGAAGGAGCGATGCGGCATGACCTTCTTATACGGATACCAAAATATACGTAGGAACCCCCATTTATTATACGCATTACTATATGTATCTAAATCCGGCGTTAAAAATGAAGTACCTACTAAAAAGCCAATTGCAAAAGTTAATAAAAAATCCAAGTTTGTTAATCCATACGAAAAGAGCATAAACAAAACAACCGGAAGGGATATTAAATTTATTTTCGTATGCGTTCTTCCTGATGGCATAATGCACTTCCTCGCTTACGTTCGCCCTGTCACCATATGACAGTTCTCACCTATTGATCTAATTTCTGATCGATAAAGGATGTGTCTATATCCGAACCAAACCATTCTGCCAACTTCACTCGCGCCTTATCTTTCACCTCTTCATTGACGTATAACGACGCTTGTAATAGAGCAGCCATTAACGCCCCTAAATCATCTGTATAACCAACTCCAGCAATGAAATCTGGGATGGCATCAATTGGTGCAATAAAATAAGCAAGTGCTCCAATCACAATAATTTTCACTCGCTTTGGAACATCAGGTCTTTGCAAAACATAAAACAATAATAAACTTGCATAAATGACCGACTGTCCCGCTTGCTTTGCAACATGTTTTGCTTTCTTCCAAAACGCTTCAACTGAAAATTTTTGTTCCATGTAAAAGCCTCCCTATTTTTTTAAAGAAATAAGCTACAATATGTTATCAGTAAAAGTTCATCAAAATTACACATAATCTATCAATGAACTTTCATTGTAACAAACAAACGAAAAAAGAACAAGTGTTCGTTAATTTTTACATACTTCCCTTCATATAATAGGTTTCTAGATAACCACTCACCCATTGTCATTTCTTATTTCTCAACAAGAAAATTTTCACTTTCACTTAACATTCTGCTCTACCTTTGTTATATTTTCTAGTTGACGGACATATAAACGAATGTTAAAGTTTTCTCTGGTAGTGACAAATCTTATACAAAAAATGTAAAATGTTATAGTGTTTCTCAGAAATGAATTTTGTTGTATAATACAGAAATGACGTTATGCTTATGAGCAGCACAAGAAACCAAAAGGGTATGCATAGTTATAGTCGTATATGGGTGAATATAGAACCTCTAATTATGGCCAAGAAAACTATGTATTTTTTATTTTAGCATTTTTCGCTCCAAAATCGACCAAGCCTGATAGAGAAAGGGTGGAAATGAATGAAAGAAACCTTGAAATCACAATTTCAAAATGTGCGTTTCACTGTATTCGTAGCTTTAGCTTTATGGCTGAAGACGTATCTTATTACACGCACAAGCTTTGATTTAAAACTTGAATCTTTCATGCAAGAATTCATTTTATTCCTTAGCCCATTAGCAGCATCATTACTGCTTGTTGGTCTTGCATTATTTGCAAAAGGGAAAAAACGTAACTATATAGCACTTGGAATTAATTTTGTTTTAACAATCGTTCTTGTTGGTAACGTAATGTTCTACGGATTCTACAATGACTTCGTTACTTTACCAGTACTAGGACAAACATCTAACTTTGGAAGTTTAGGTTCTAGTGTGAAAGAATTGTTTAACTACAAAATTATCCTTGCATTTGCTGATATTATTGTATTCTTCATTTTATTGAAGAAGATGAAGAATTTTGCACCGACAGAACGTGTAGCACGCCCAATGCGTTCCCTATACTTCGTGTCAACAGTTGCTATTTTCTTCGCAAACTTAGGACTTGCAGAAGCTGAGCGTCCTGAACTATTAACACGTTCATTCGACCGCGTTATGCTTGTTAAAAACTTAGGTTTATATGTACACCAAGTGTATGATCTTGGCTTACAAGCAAAATCAAGTTCACAAAAAGCTTTTGCTGACGGTAGTAAATTACAGGAAACAGAGAACTACGTAAAAACAACGCAAAGCAAACCAGATCCAAATATGTTTGGTACGGCAAAAGGGAAAAACGTAATTGTTGTCTCTCTTGAGTCATTACAAACATTCTTAATTGGTGCAACAGTTAACGGACAAGAAGTTACACCATTCTTAAACCAATTTACGAAAGAAAGTTATTACTTTGATAACTTCTTCCATCAAACTGGGCAAGGAAAAACATCTGATGCTGAATTCTTAGTAGATACTTCAATGTATCCACTAGACCGTGGTGCTGTATTCTTCACACACGGTAATAACGAATATACAGCAACTCCAGAAATTTTACGTGAGCAAGGATACCATACATCAGTATTCCACGCGAACAACGCAACATTCTGGAACCGTAACATTATGTATCCGGCACTTGGTTATGATCGTTACTACAACGAGCTTGACTACAAGATTACGCCAGAAACGAAATTGAATTGGGGATTAAAAGATATCGAATACTTCGATCAATCTATCGATATGTTAAAAGAAGTGAAGCAACCGTTCTATACTCGCTTCCTTACTTTAACAAACCATTACCCATTCACTTATGATGACAGCACGAAATTAATCGATGAATACAATTCTGGTGATGGCGTATTTGACCGTTACATGGTAACTGCTCGCTATTTAGACGAAGCAATGAAACACTTTATTGAACGTCTAAAAGCAGAAGGTATTTACGACAACTCAGTTATCGTATTCTACGGTGATCACTACGGTATTTCTGAAAACCATAACCGTGCAATGGCACAGTTCTTAGGAAAAGAAGAAATCACTGCATTTGACCATATGAACTTACAAAAAACACCGATGTTTATTCACGTTCCAGGTCAAAAAGAAGGTAAAACAATTTCAAAACCAACTGGTGAAATTGACATTAAACCAACAATTCTAAACTTACTTGGTGTAGATTCTACGAATCAAGTTCAATTTGGTCATGATGTATTCTCACCTGATAATAAAGGATTCGTTGTTCTTCGTGACGGTAGCTTCATTACAGATAAGTACATGTACACGAACAGTACATTCTACGACCGTACTACTAGCGAAGTTGTACAATTACCAAAAGAAGAATCTCAACCACTCATTGATCGTGCCCAAAATGAATTGAACATGTCTGACAAAATCATTGAAGGTGACTTACTTCGCTTCTCTGAAAGTAATAAGACCAAAACTGGTGAAGTAAAGACAGCTATTAAAGAAGAAAAGAAGAGCGCTGAGTAATCTCAGCCTCTTTTTTTTATATTTCTCCATACAATCACTTATATTCATTAACTTTAACATTACATAACCTTTACCAAATATTCACATAGAATTAATGAAACATCTCTATAATAAAATATGTAAGCAAGGTTCTATATATTTCTTATCTCTCATCTGTAATAAGATCCCTTAAAGAAATATATGAATCGTTTATTTCTACTTTCTTATAGTTGTCTTTCACTATGTTTTGTTTCCATACACAAAACATTCAATAAGACGATGTCCCTATGAAAGATAGCTACCCTCCTTGTGCAGCATTCCATCAGAATGTTGCTTTTTTTTATTCAAAAGCAGGATTCTTATTTCTCATTTTCGAATTTGTATATACAAAATGCTGTAAATCATTACTACTTCTCTACCATTTACAAATACATATACGTCATATGTAAAGAAGTACTCACATAGAAATTACTATAGTGATTTTTATTCCGAATGAAAGCTTCACTTTACTTATGCACTTACGAAAGGATGGGACGGAAATTGGCATATGAAAGATTTGTACTATGGAATGATGCAGTTATTGATACAACAAAACATCGCGCGTACATAGAACTTGAAGAAAGAGGCTTGCAGTTTGGAGATGGTGTCTACGAAGTTATTCGCCTATATAAAGGAAACTTTCACTTATTAGATCCGCATATCACAAGATTATATCGCTCCATGGAAGAAATAGAATTATCACTCCCTTTCTCAAAAGCAGAACTTATTATCCTACTTTACAAACTAATTGAAAATAATAATTTCTACGAAGATGGAACGATTTATTTACAAGTATCTCGTGGTGTACAAGCTCGTACCCACACATTCTCATATGACGTCCCTCCTACAATCTATGCCTATATTACGAAGAAAGAAAGACCAGCGTTATGGATTGAATATGGTGTACGTGCTATATCAGAACCAGATACGCGCTGGCTACGCTGTGATATCAAATCATTAAATTTATTACCCAATGTATTAGCCGCTACGAAAGCTGAACGTAAAGGTTGTAAAGAGGCTCTTTTCGTACGAAATGGTACTGTAACTGAGGGAAGCTATTCTAATTTCTTTCTCATAAAAAACGGAACTCTCTACACACATCCAGCCAATCACCTTATTTTAAATGGCATCATTCGTCAGTATGTCCTTTCTTTAGCGAAAACCCTTCGCATTCCGGTAAAAGAAGAACTGTTTAGCATTCGCGATGTTTATCAAGCGGATGAATGTTTCTTTACAGGAACGACGATTGAAATTTTGCCGATGACTCACCTTGATGGAACTGCCATCCAAGATGGTCAAGTTGGCCCTATCACAAAAATGTTACAAAGATCCTTTTCTCAAAGCTTGTTACAATCCAATATGTCATCTTCTTAAACACGAATAATTTCTAACCTTTCTACATTCAATATATGTATTTAAATGGAAATCAAGGTGTAATTTATGCCTTGATTTTTTCTTGTAATCTTTTTGTCATATTCAGATTCCCGCATAAGTCTTGACAGTAATCGACATGCTCTTTAGAATTTTTAACAGTTGGTAAATATTTCTTAACTACATTACAGACAGAAAGGAATCGACAAATTATGAAAAAATACCTTGCCGGTCTTGCGGCAGTGTCTGTAGCAGGAGGAGCAGCACCTACACTTGATAGTGTTCAAGCTGCCCCTGAACAAAATACACAAAAAGCTGCTACAACTGTCCAAGCTTCTGCATCAAACAGCTCATCTTATACGGTAAACGCTAGTGTATTACATGTTCGTGCAGGATCAAGTACTTCTCACGACATCATCTCTCGCGTTTATAACGGTCAATCACTAAACGTGATTGGCGAAGAAAATGGTTGGTTCAAAATTAACATTAATGGAAAAACAGGCTTTGTTAGCGGTGAATTTGTATCAAAAAATGGTGCAAGCAATTCCAATGTAAGTACAACAGGTGGAAACAATAAAGTTACTGCTGATGTATTACGTGTACGTACCGCTCCTAACACTTCTAGTTCTGTTTCAGGACGTGTATATGAAGGACAAGCATTAAACGTAATTGGTCAAGAAAATGGTTGGGTGAAAATCAACCATAATGGACAAGTTGGCTATGTAAGTGGCGAATTCGTATCTGGTGTTTCTTCTAATGCAGGTTCTTCAAACAACAATACGAATAATAACAACCAAGAATCTGTAAAACCAGCAAGCGGAAACTATACAGTAAATGTATCTTCCCTTCGTGTTCGTACAGGTCCTAGCACTTCTCACACAACTGTAGGGTCTGTTACAAAAGGACAAGTCGTACAAGTTGTTGGCGAAGTTCAAGATTGGTTCAAAATCAATTACGCTGGACAAGCTGCTTACGTAAGCAAAGACTACGTAACAAAAGGCGGTTCTAGCGACAACGTTACACAAGGTAACAAACAAGAACAAAATAATAATGTAACCGTTCAAACTGGTGGTACTTACGTTGTTAACGCAACATCTCTACGCGTTCGTACAGGCCCTGCTGCTTACCATAGTGTAATTGGTGGCGTGTTAAATGGGACTACATTAAACGTAGTTGGATCTGAAAACGGTTGGTTTAAAGTAAACTATCAAGGAAAAACAGGTTTCGTTAGTAGCGAGTTTGTAAAATTCGTTAAAGGTGGCACTGCTACTCCTGAACAGCCAAAACAACCTGATCAAGGTGCAATTGGCAACTACTACATTAATGCTTCTGCCTTAAACGTACGTAGCGGCGAAGGTACAAATTATAGAATCATAGGGGCACTTCCACAAGGACAGAAGGTTCAAGTAATCTCTGAAAACTCTGGATGGAGCAAAATTAACTACAACGGTCAAACTGGTTACATCGGAACACGTTACCTTTCTAAAACACCAGTTGGTGGCGCAGTAGATAATAAGCCTAACAACAACCAAAATAACAATAATAACAATAACAATACAGGTAATAATAGCGGCGACAGTTCTTCCATACTTGCATATGCAAAAGGAATGCAAGGCGTACCGTACGTTTGGGGCGGTACTTCTGCTACTGGTGTTGACTGCAGTGGTTACATCTACCACGTATTTAAGAAATTTGGTCATAACATTAGTCGTCAAAGTGTTGCAGGATATTGGAGTAGCCTACCACAAACTTCAAGTCCACAACCAGGTGACTTAATTTATTTCAAAGATACTTATAAAGCAGGTCCTTCTCATATGGGTATTTACCTTGGAGGCGGATCATTTATCCAAGCCGGAGATAAAGGTGTAGCAATCGCTTCATTAAGTAACTCTTATTGGAAGAGCCATTTCTTAGGATACACGAAAGCACCTTAAGTTATATTTTTAGAGCCTTCTAGATTACTAGAAGGCTCTTTTTAATATATGTCACCTATATCCCCGAAAAAATAATGTATCTATTTCCCTATTTCATACACTATATTCTACAAAAACACTCCATAACGTTATCATAATGTATATTTTTACATAAAAAACATAACCTATTTCATGTTTAATCATTTTATATGTGTTTTTTTAAAGAATTTTCTTTTTATTTAAACTTTTCGTTAGACGTTTGACCTCCGATGTCCATTATGATAAGTTACTTAAGATGTTATATTCGTAAACGTATAGACAACTGGTTTATACACTTTTTTTACTATGAGGAAGGAGCATACACTGCATGAATCTTTTATGGGGAATTGGCGGCGTGATTGGAGTATTAGCAATTGCTTTCTTACTATCTTCCAACCGCAAAGCTATTAATTGGCGCACAATTTTAATCGCGCTAGCATTACAAATGTCATTTTCATTTATCGTATTACGATGGGATGCCGGAAAAGCAGGTTTAAAATACGCTGCAGATGGCGTTCAAGGATTAATTAATTTTTCTTACGAGGGAATTAAGTTCGTTGCTGGGGATTTAGTCAACGCAAAAGGCCCTTGGGGATTTGTTTTCTTCATTCAAGCACTACTTCCAATCGTATTTATTAGTTCATTAGTTGCAATCTTATATCATTTTGGTATTATGCAGAGATTTGTTAGTGTCGTTGGTGGCGCATTAAGTAAACTTCTTGGAACTTCTAAAGCAGAAAGTTTAAACTCAGTAACAACTGTATTTTTAGGACAAACTGAAGCTCCAATCTTAATTAAACCTTACTTAGCACGTTTAACAAATAGTGAATTCTTCACTATTATGGTAAGCGGTATGACAGCTGTTGCCGGATCAGTTCTTGTCGGCTATGCAGCAATGGGTATTCCGTTAGAACACTTATTAGCAGCAGCAATTATGGCAGCTCCATCAAGTTTATTAATTGCGAAATTAATTATGCCAGAAACAGAAAAAGTAGATAATAACGTTGAACTTTCTACAGAACGTGAAGATGCAAACGTTATTGACGCAGCGGCACGTGGTGCATCTGAAGGTATGCAACTTGTTATTAACGTAGCAGCAATGTTAATGGCTTTCATCGCATTAATCGCTTTATTAAATGGCTTATTAGGATGGGTTGGTTCTTGGTTCGATATTAAACTTAGCCTTGATTTAATCTTTGGTTACTTACTATCACCATTTGCTATCTTAATCGGGGTTTCTCCTGGTGAAGCTATACAAGCAGCAAGCTTTATCGGTCAAAAACTTGCAATCAACGAATTCGTTGCATACGCAAACTTAGGACCACACATGGCAGAGTTCTCTGCGAAAACAAACTTAATTTTAACATTCGCAATCTGTGGATTCGCAAACTTCTCTTCTATCGCAATTCAATTAGGTGTAACAGGAACGTTAGCTCCTACTCGCCGTAAACAAATTGCACAATTAGGGATTAAAGCAGTTATCGCTGGTACATTAGCGAACTTCTTAAATGCAGCAGTTGCAGGTATGATGTTCCTATAAAATGATGTAAAGTCTCCTCTTTCTAAAGAGGGGACTTTTTATTATTATGTTTACTTTTTTTGTATATATTAAATACTTTATGCCGAAATATAAGAACATTATGATACAATAATTAGTAAGTCTGTTTATTTTTTCTTACCAAAGAAGGATACTACTTATTGTTGCTCTCTCAAAAAGAATCTAGTCATCCGGTCTATTTCTTAATAATTGTGCATACTACAAGTATCCTTGCATGAATTATCTTTAAGGAGGAAAGTTTTGTGAAAGATAACTTCTATAAAGTCCTCTCTATGTGGGTTTTACAAATTTTATTTTATTTTACAACTGTACATGTAACGCAATATGAGCATGCTCTCATTTTTACAATTATATATGTAATGGTTAATGTACTATTTCTATTTTTGCCTGATAAGACTGCATTTGTTCTCTTCATATTAGGAACCATTGTTTCGGTGTTCTACCTATTCTACCAAGCATGGCTTTACTTATGGAGCACATCAGAACAATGGCAATACATTATTACTCACTTCCTAATGGCAGCAAACTTCTTCATCGTATATATATCAACTCATTTATTAAAGAAGGTTATTCATGAAAATCAAGAATTAACCGAACGTGTGAGAACGTTAGAACAATACATTGGAGAATCAAAATTATTAACAAGACAAGAATTCGAAAGACGACAAGCATTATTAATAAATGCAATGAATCGTCGTAATGAAACAGGCGTTATAATTTATTTTGACTTCACTTCCTTTAGTAAATATACGAAGGAAAGTGTTATGGACCGTATAGCTTCATTATTAGTTGAAACGGTAAGAGCTGACTTTGATCTTGTTGCTGAATATGATAACAACACATTAGTCATTTTATTACAAAACACAAATGAAGCCGGTGCCAATATTGTAATGAACCGTCTACAGCCCAAAATGGAAAAATGGCTTGCAGCTGAGGCAATTCAAGACATTAAGATTCAACGAGAACAAATCGCTACAAAAGGACCGACAGTATTATGATGACACTCGTTATACTTCTTTTATTCCTCCTGTTTTGCGTACTCGTTTTTTGGATCAGTATCACATTTTCAATTAAATATGTACTTATTTTTACAGCCTTTCTATTCTCTGCCTTACTTGTTTACTATTCTTTCTTAACACTCGCAGGTTTAGTTCACCGAAATAGGAAACGAAAAGATCGTACGCTAGAACATTATCCAAGCGTCGACATTTTAATACCAGCCCACAATGAAGGGGTCGTTATTAAAGATACTTTAGAGGCGATGGCAAAGATTGAATATCCAGGTAAACTAACTGTTTATTTATTAAACGATAACTCTCAAGATGAGACACCTGAAATTGGTGACGATTTTGACAAAGCTTATGCTCATATTCGTCACATTCGTGTTCCGGCGGGTGAACCAAAAGGGAAATCGCGTGTACTAAACTATGGTCTTAGTATTTCAGATGGTGAATACTTCTGTGTGTATGATGCAGATAACCAGCCTGAACCACATGCACTGCGAATGCTTGTAGAACACGCTGAAACAACCGAGGATGCTGTTGGAGCTGTTGGTCACGTTCGTACTGTAAATGAAAACAGAAACTGGCTAACACGAATGATTTCATTAGAATTTCAAATCTTCCAGCTCCTTATGCAATCAGGACGCTGGTTACTATTCCAAACAGGTTCACTAACAGGAACAAATATGCTTCTTCGTCGCTCTGCATTAGAAGAACTTGGCGGCTATGACCCGTATGCAATTGCAGAAGACGCTGAATTAACATTACGAATTACACAAAAAGGCTATCTCTTACCGATCGTTCCAGAATCGATTACATGGGAACAAGAACCTGAGCATTTAAAAATCCTTATTAAGCAGCGTACACGTTGGCTCCAAGGGAACTTGTACATTTTAGAAAAAATGTTTTCTTCCTTAAGTTTCTTTAAAGGAAAACTTCTCGTCCATTCCTTACAACAAGTTTTAGTGTATGTTGTATTTTGGCTATTCTTAATCATCTCGAACGTTTGGTTTGTAATTGGGTTACTCGGGATATTCCAAATTCAATATAGCATTCCGCTACTATTTATGTGGTATGTCGCATATATTACATATGTTTCTCAATTATTTAGTGCCCAGAGTGTGGAACGAACCTTTACACCAACTAATATTTTTATTAGTGTTATCATGTACTTTACGTACGCACAGCTCTTTACGTACTTATTCATTCGCAGCTTAATTTTATACTTACGTGCAAAGAGCAAGAAACAAGTCATTGGCTGGGATAAAACAGTTCGATTCAAAAAAGAAAAGTAAAACTTTAATCAGTGGGAGTTCTCCCACTGATTAAAGTTTTGTAAATAAAAATCAGCACAGAGCGCCGTATGCTCTGTGCTGATTTATTGCCGTATAAATTATATATATCAGACAATACCCCTTAGCTGAAAGTAATTTCACGTCCATCCCCCAACGAACGATTGACCTTCATTTATATACGAAAAAGTGATTGCTATTTTTGTAGAACCAATTGCTTCTCTTGCTGTTCTTTGCGCGTTTCAGTCTTAGGTTCCGTGCTTTCTTGGACACTACGATGTGCCACACGTTTCAAACAAATATGCTTCCACTTTCTTTCGTAACGTTTCATTATTCTAGATGTCCCCCTTGAATGCGCTTTAAAACTATTTGAAATCGCTTACAGGAAATAATATAGCACATATAAATAAACGTGACAACACATTTCCGACAATTTTTTGTCAAAAATACAAATAGAATCCGCAAGATATCGAACATTGTCGAAATGTATCGATTTATCTTCGTATAAAAGGCATACTACTTACATAGTAAAGTATTTTATTTCCCTGACTTGCAGTTAAAATTCCTTCTATATAAAAAAGAGCTGATACATAATCAGCTCCTTTTCCTTCTATTATTAATGACGCTTCATACGTCCTTCTTTTTGTAACTCTTTAAATAATGCTGCCATCATAAAGAAAATAACGAAGACGAATGGGAATGCTGCTATGATAGCTGCCGTTTGTAAGGCTTCTAATCCACCTACATATAATAAGATAGAAGCTAGTGCGGCTAAAACGATACCCCAAACCATTTTAATGCGGTTCGGCGGATTTAAACTACCATGTGTCGTTAACATCCCTAAAACAAATGTCGCAGAATCTGCAGATGTAATAAAGAATGTAGAAATCAGAAGAATTGCTAGCACAGATAAAGCTGATCCAAAGCTTCCCATCTGATCAAACATAGCGAACAATCCTACTTCAGTCCCCATCTCTTTAATTTTTTCAAAGATATGTGCATCGCCGAACAGCTCCATATGAATACCCGTCCCGCCGAAAACAGAGAACCAAAGCGCACCGATTACAGTCGGTACGAGTAACACACCGATAACGAACTCACGAATCGTACGTCCTCGTGAAACACGGGCAATAAACGTACCTACAAATGGTGACCATGCAATCCACCATGCCCAATAGAAGATAGTCCACGACTGAATCCATTGGTTTCCACCTTCATCTAATGGACTTAAGCGGAAGCTCATGCTTGGCAATTCCTGAATATAAGAACCGATTGTTGAAGTGAAGTAATTCATAATAAAGTTTGTTGGACCTGCAAATAATACAATAATCATAAGTGCAAACGCCAAAATAATATTCGCATTACTTAAATATTTAATTCCTTTATCAAGACCTGTTTGCGCAGATAACATAAATAACACGGTTACGATTGCAATAATAACTAACTGTGTCGGCAATGAATTCGGGATAGATGTTAAATAACTAACACCACCAGCAATTTGTTTCGCACCAAGACCTAATGATGTTGCGACACCAAACACAGTTGCAAAAACAGCTAACACATCAAATGAATGAGCAATACGTCCATGTTCCCCGTCTTTGAATAACGGACCTACTGTCGCACTAATTGTACTTGCTTTTCCTTTTCTAAAAGTAAAGTAAGCAATACACAGCGCTACAAATGCATATAGTCCCCACGGATGTAATCCCCAATGGAAAAATGAAAAACGTAATGCAAGACGCGCACTTTCCTCAGTTGCACCTTCTCCAAACGGAGGTGCGTACAAATGGTTTAATGGTTCAGCAACGCCCCAGAAAACTAAACCGATACCCATACCAGCGCTAAATAGCATAGCAAACCATGTCATATAACTATAATCAGGTTCATCATCATCTTTACCTAAACGAATAGAACCGTATTTCGAAACAATTAAAAAGATAGACACACCTAAAATAATAGAAACAGAAATAATATAGAACCATCCAAACTTACTAACTAGTGCAGTTTGAATTGCGGTTGTTACATTTCCTAAGCTACCTTTTCCAATAATAGATTCGGGAATAATCCCCCAAATTGTAAATGCAATACATAATGTTAATGAAACGATGAATGTTTTTGTCAGTTTCCTCATCAAATCCCCCTTCGTAGGTTTCACTTTTGTAAATAACATAAATTCCGATATGTAAAATCGGATAGAAAACTATAATTTTACGGTGATTTTCTTACTTTCACCTTCACCAACTAGAATTCTTATGGACAGCCTTACCTTCCGTATAATCTTTTTACTCTGCAAGAGCTATAAGATCGAAATACTGCTGTCAAATTGTGCGAGAAAAATGCGGATGGGGAATGTGTTTTCCCAAAAAAGGATGTGTTACAGATGTAAAAAAGGGCATTTTTCTTCCTTGCAACCCTTTCTGTTTGTAACAATTATGCGGTTTTTTTGCTAGTATATAGCACGTGTTTATAGTTTCACAAACGAAATGTTTATGTTTATATAACTATATTACCCATAAAACGGTAAAATACTCAAGGAATGTAACCGTTTAGTAAACATTATGTAATACTCCTGTAATATTTTTATTTACGCCGAAAACAATATGTTGTATTAAATATTTTGAATATAAGTAGAAACCTACTAATCATATAGAATGAAAAACGCTTTCTTATATTTTTTGCTATATTACAGGATGTTAACGACTGATTACGAATGGTTTGTAATTGTGTGTTTTCCTCAAATCCGAAAAAATCTGTTGCTATAATGAGGACACGAAAACAAACGCAATGGAGGCTATCATGAAAAAATTAATTGGAATAGCAACAGCAGCAGTTTTTGGTCTTGGGATTTTCACATCATCTGCTAATGCAGAAACTGTTGTAACAACAGACGTACTAAATGTACGCGAAAACCCTACTACGGAATCAAAAGTTGTCGGTAAATTACTAAACGGGAATAAAATAGATGTTCAAAATACAGAGAACGGATGGTCAAAAATCACTTTAGATGGTAAAGACGCATTCGTAAGTACAGAGTTTACAAAAAGCATCTACTACGTAACAGCTAACGTATTAAACGTACGTGCTGAAACGAACACAAACTCAGAAATTCTTGGAACGTTGAAGAAAGACGATATGATCGAAACAACGAACCAAGTACAAAATGAGTGGTTACAATTTGAATATAACGGGAAAACAGCTTATGTTCACGTTCCTTTCTTAACAGGTACAGCACCTGTTATAGAGAAACAAGAACAACCTGCTCCTGCTAAAACTGTAGCACCAGCTAAAGCGCAAGCACCTGCAGCACAAGCAAAACCAGCTGCTAAGCCTGCTGTGAAAGCTGCTGAAACTAACACACCTTCTGGTGGTCGTGAGTTAACAGTTGTAGCTACAGCATATACAGCTCACCCAAGCGAAAACGGTGGCACATACGGTGGCCGTGTATTAACTGCAATGGGTCATGACTTAACAGCGAACCCAAACATGAAAATGATCGCTGTTGACCCGAAAGTAATTCCATTAGGATCTAAAGTATGGGTTGAAGGTTATGGAGAAGCTATCGCTGGAGATACTGGCGGTGCAATTAAAGGTAACCGTATCGACATTCTACTTGGATCAGATAGCGCTGCTCAAAAATGGGGACGCAAAACTGTTAAAGTGAAAATTTTAAAATAACCAATGACTGCTAAAGCCGGTTCTCTTTGTTGAGAGCTGGCTTTTATTTTTTTATAATAACTATAAGGAGGTTATGTTCATGAATGTACAAGCAAAAGTAGACTGGATCGGTACACCAAAACCGTATATATATAAAGATGAAGTAACATACGACGCTACTTCCATTGACTTTTCACTCGCTGGCGATGACAATCGATATAGATTAATTGTGCTCAGCTTTGAAGAAAATACACATTACAAAATTGTCCAATATGGAATCAAACCCGGCTCACAAAAGCCATTTCCTATCGATATTCCATTCGAACAAAACATGTTACCAATTATAGAACAAATATTACATGATCCATATGTGCAAGCGATATTAAAGGAAACGCGCTCATAATTGTAAAAAAGGATATCACCTAGTCGAATTTTTTCGGCTAAGTGATATCCTTTTTATTTTCCCTTTGTAAACATGAGTAGAGAAAAATATATTAACGGTTCGACACGAAATATCGATTTACTGACAAAGATTGACAAGAGAAGTAAACTACAAAAAAGATGCCGTTCAAAAATATTGAAAAACACCTTTCCACCTCCATTCACAGTTACAATATGATAATCCAAATTTCATTTTTTCTGTTTTGAGCATTTTTTGTTTATAATGGTAAAGGAAAGAAATATGTGTACGGAGGAATATTATGCTGCAACACTCAATTACGAAAGATGAAATTATGATGATTGCGAATGAGTTCGTTCAAGGACTAGATCCACAGCAAACAGCTGATCAGGAACATGTCGCTACAGCTCGGCACCTATATCGTAGTGGTGTTGTCTACAACGTTGACTTTGATGGTTATACGCTATCAGGAACTGTAGATGCTGCAGGCAGCGTATATAGCGTCCATATCCCGATTCGTAACGTCGCTGAAAGCTATTGCGATTGCTTTGCACCAACGCAATGTGAGCATATGCTCGCTGTTTTACTATCTGCAGCATCTAGTTTCGGGCAAGTAGGAGATGTATTAACTTTATTTAAAAATAATACGAAACCTTCCCTTCCTCCTATTCGAACTGCAAGACAAGTATTGCAATCATCAGCGTTTGAAGAAACGGATTATAAAAGTTGGCAATCGTATTTTGACAACGAATATGAATCATTTAAAAAAGAACAAGCTCGGCTTACTTATAAACAAATGTATTTTCTTATGAGTATTTTTACAGACTTCTATACGAAACTCGAGCGGAAAGCTCCGCGTATCGTTGCGATACATGAGTTGTTCAGGCTACACGCAGCGCTTTATTGCTTTCAAAAATTATTAGAAGAAATTCAGGACTTCGAAGCAAATAAAACGTATTCTTATCACCAGCCTGTTAACGTCGTTCGCTTATTTGTAGATAAAGTGGAATCCATCGTTCGGGACTTACAATCAGAAGCGATTCCTTCAGAGTCTGAAGCAATTTTGCAAGAAACAGCTCGTCTCGTTCACGAAGTATTCTTCTCCACCGATGCCTATACGCAAGAAAGATTTTTTATTTATCGTCACATATGGAGTGAACTCTTACACAATAAAGAGAAACTGCAAGAAGAAGAAAAGCGAATCGATACGAAAATCAATCCACTTTCCAAAGCATTAGCATCTTCTCACCTACTCTTTTTAAATGACGAAGACCTATTAGCGATGGACTTACTAAAAAAACAGCCTGCTTCTGTTGTAAGTCTGTACTTCTATTGGTTAGAAGAGCTATTAAATACAATGCAGTGGGATCGTGCGAAAAACTGGCTTTCCTTTACGTATAAACAAGTGAAGAAAACGATACATGAGCACGAAAATACGATTTTCATAAAAGATATCGTTCGCTTATTTGTCATCATGTATGAAACGTATGCAACCCATACAAATGAACAAGCCGGACTCGAAATGATTTTGCAAGAGCTACTACCATATAGTTTCGCAAACTATGAGCAATACGTACTCGCGAAAAAGCAATATCGTACATGGGCAGAACTTCAGCTCTTACATGGGTTTGAAGCAATTGAACTTTTGAAAGAGCCGCTGAAAGATATTGAAAAGGAAGCACCAGAAGCAGCCCTTCCTCTTTATCACCTTGCTGCTACCGAGGCCATTGAAGAGCGAAACCGCAAATCATATAGACGTGCAGTTCGTTACTTAAAGAAATTACGTACATTATATAAACGATTAAAGCGCACTGATGAATGGGATGCTTTCATTATTCACATCGCAAACTTACATTCACGTCTGCGTGCACTACAAGAGGAATTGCGGAAAGGAAAATTAATCGATGATCAATCAAACTGAAGTAACAATTAGGCTCCAGCACGTTAGTCAAGGTTGGTTCCTTTGGGGAGAAAATGACAGCGGTACTCCATTATCCGTAACAAGTTGGAAACGAAATGCATTTACGTGGCACTCCACTTCCTTCTACGGTACGTTTCTAAAAGAAGCGACCTTTGAAGGAAAACAAGGTGTTATGCTAACAAACGCACAAGCATTTGAATACATCGCTAATAAACCGATGAACTCCTTTGCCCATATTCAAATGAATGGCCCTATTACAGCACTTACGAAAGATGCGAACGAATTATGGGATGCCTTCACAAGCGGTAGCTTCGTACCTGATATGGAGCGTTGGTCTCAGCAACCATCTTGGAAAGTGCAAAATACCCCAATCGAAGATGACACATTGGCATCTCTTTTCTCGGCCGCGGTAAATGAAAGCATATTACAAGATAACCGTTCAAACGATGGATGGGAAGATGCCAAGAGACTTTATGAACATTACGACTTTACGAAAAGACAATTGGATGCAGCACTACATGAAGAAGATTGGCTTCGAAAAATTGGTTACATTGAAGATGACCTTCCCTTTACAATCGGACTACGGCTACAAGAGCCGCAAGAAGAGTTTGAAATGTGGAAGCTTGAGACAATTGTTACACCAAAGCGCGGGGCACATCGCATATATGTATATGAAAGTATCGATTCTTTGCCAAAACGATGGCACGATTATGAAGAACGTGTTCTTGAAACACACGAAGGATTCAGTAAGCTCGTACCGTGGTTAAAAGAAGGCGATACATTCCGAAGTGAGCTCTTTGAAACAGAAGCGTGGAACTTCTTAACAGAAGCAAGTAACGAATTACTCGCTGCAGGTATTACGATTTTACTGCCATCCTGGTGGCAAAATTTAAAAGCGACAAAACCAAAATTACGTGTGCAACTGAAGCAAAATGCTACCCAAACGCAATCTTTCTTCGGCATGAATACACTCGTTAACTTTGACTGGCGCATTTCAACGAACGGCATTGATTTATCCGAAAGCGAATTTTTCGAACTCGTTGAACAAAACAAACGGTTATTCAATATAAATGGTCAATGGATGAGACTGGATCCAGCCTTTATTGAAGAAGTACGAAAGCTTATGAACCGTGCCGATAAATATGGACTAGAAATGAAAGATGTCCTTCAGCAACATTTATCAAACACTGCTGAAACAGAAATTGTAGAAGAAGATAGTCCATTTACCGATATTGAAATCGAGCTAGATGGATATTATGAAGAGCTATTCCAAAAACTATTGCACATTGGAGATATTCCAAAAGTAGATGTCCCTTCTGCACTAAACGCAACACTCCGTCCGTATCAACAACATGGCATTGAGTGGTTATTATATTTAAGAACGCTTGGATTCGGAGCATTATTAGCTGACGACATGGGACTTGGAAAAAGCATTCAAACGATCACTTACTTACTATATATAAAAGAGAACAATCTCCAAACAGGCCCTGCTTTAATCGTGGCACCGACATCTGTTCTTGGAAATTGGCAAAAAGAATTTGAGCGTTTCGCACCAAATTTACGTGTTCAGTTACATTATGGAAGTAACCGAGCGAAAGGCGAATCATTTAAAGACTTCCTTCAATCAGCAGATGTTGTATTAACATCTTATGCATTAGCTCAGCTTGATGAAGAAGAACTTAGTACGTTATGCTGGGATGCTGTTATTTTGGATGAAGCACAAAATATTAAAAACCCACATACGAAACAGTCGAAAGCAGTACGAAACTTGCCAGCAAATCACAAAATCGCTTTAACCGGTACACCGATGGAAAACCGACTTGCCGAGCTTTGGTCTATTTTTGACTTCATTAATCATGGATATCTCGGCAGCTTAGGACAATTCCAGCGCCGCTTCGTCTCACCAATTGAAAAGGACCGTGACGAAGGAAAAATCCAACAAGTTCAACGTTTTATCTCGCCGTTTTTACTGCGTCGTACGAAGAAAGATCAAACCGTCGCATTAAACTTGCCTGATAAACAAGAACAGAAAGCGTACTGTCCACTTACTGGTGAACAAGCTTCCTTATATGAACAACTTGTTCAAGATACATTGCAAAATGTAGAAGGATTAAGCGGGATTGAAAGACGCGGATTTATATTACTCATGCTGAACAAACTTAAACAAATTTGTAACCATCCTGCTCTTTATTTAAAAGAAACAGAACCAAAAGACATCATCGAACGTTCCATGAAAACGAGCACGCTAATGGAACTAATTGAAAATATAAAAGATCAAAATGAAAGTTGTTTAATCTTCACACAATACATCGGTATGGGGAACATGCTAAAAAATGTGTTAGAAGAACATTTCGGTCAGCGCGTCCTCTTCTTAAACGGTAGTGTACCGAAGAAGGAACGTGACAAAATGATCGAGCAGTTCCAAAACGGAACGTATGACATTTTCATCTTATCGTTAAAAGCAGGTGGAACTGGCTTAAACTTAACCGCTGCCAACCATGTCATTCACTACGACCGCTGGTGGAATCCAGCTGTAGAAAACCAAGCAACAGACCGCGCATATCGTATTGGTCAAAAACGCTTCGTTCACGTTCATAAACTTATTACAACGGGGACACTCGAAGAGAAAATTGATGAAATGTTAGAAAGAAAACAATCCTTAAACAATGCCGTCATTACAACCGATAGTTGGATGACCGAACTATCTACAGATGAACTAAAAGAATTACTTGGTGTATAAACAAAAGGAGCTAATCTCAAAAGATTAGCTCCTTTTTCTACTCCAAAACCAATTGCTTATTATAATTCCTGTTAATCCGCCGCACGTATCCAGTAATGAATCTTGCCACATCGGTGTACGATCTCCCGTAGCCCATTGATGAATTTCATCAAATGTTGCATATCCCGCAACGAATAGAAGAGCGTATAGGAAGCACCTTTTTCTCGAATAACCCGATCGATGAAAAGCGTAATACGTCAATGAACCGAGCATAAAGAACACCATAAAATGAGCACCTTTACGAAGGAAAAACTCAATAAATCCGCCTACACCTTTATTTGCAATGCTAACAGGTGTACCACCACCATAATCGATAGATACCCACGAAAAATGCTCTTCCACAAACTCAACATTTACATATTGTTCAATATCCGAACGCATATCCTGCTTTTTATATGGTTGTGCCGAGGAATAGAAAATCAACCCCATCCATAGTAAAACAGGAATCCAAAATAACCATTTACGATTCATTCTTCCGAAACCCCTCTCTTAGTCTTTTAAGCGTACCAAAAAAAAGAATAAATTTCACGCCAAAACGTGACATTTGCACCCTATTTATAAAGTGAAAGGGGGTGATAAACATGGCAGTCGAAACAATCGTAACGGACTTAACTTTACGTCTTGTCTTAAACAGTGGATTAGATAAGAACGGAAAAACAGCTTTTAAGCAAAAACAATTTAAGCGTGTTAAAACAAACGCAAACTTAGAGCAAGTACAAAACGTAGCACGTGCTCTTGCTTCTTTACAAGCATCACCGCTTCACGCTATACAACTTGTTAGCACATCAGATCTTTCTACCCTATAAGGTGGAACTTTAATCAGTGGCGGGCACCCCCCGCTGATTACACCGATCGCCCTACCCGCATATAACACGATAAATAAAAAGGAGGAAATAAAGTATGCAAGTACTAGAATTAATTTTCGCGAAAGAAGATGGAAAAACAGTTGTTTTTTCTATCGAAAAACCTATCACACCCGTCGATGCACAAGTCGTAAATCAAGTAATGGATACCATCCTTGCCTCATCTGTATTTTCATCAATTAATGAAAATACCAGAAAAAAAGGAGCCCGTCTCGTAGAAAAGAATGTATCTGAAGTTCCAATTAACTTATAAACAAAAAGACGAATCTGCATCATTTTGCAGATTCGTCTTTTTTCTTCGGCATTTCAATCGGAATAAAGATTTTTGAAAAACCGACGCATACATATTTATAGTGTTCTCCGCCTATATCAAACTCGGTCGTATATGTTGAGAAGAAAATATAATCATTTCGCTTTGTATAATTCTCGATTAATAATCCAACTTGTGGCTCAACATATTTTTTCGCCAACTTCTTACCAGCCGATGCTAAATCGCCAAGGAGACCCTCTTCATTTTCCTTTTGAACTTCGTCTAGCTTCTTACTTACATCATTACGTTTCATAAACTGCTTCGCTGCCCAGTCTGTATATTCACCTTTACTCGGATTACTATTTGCTAAATATACTAGAAGAACAACAACTAGAGCCATAATAATATACTTTTTCTTCATACTATCTCACCGCCTACTCTTTTCTATTTTCATATATATGTACAAGCGATGCAAATTAGAAAGACTAACATCTATTGATTGTAAACGAATAGCCAAAATTTACAATATGAAACGGAATATTAACAATAAATTTACTCAATTCGTATATAATTATATTCGGTATTACAATTATTCATAAGGGAGGAATCAAATTTATGAATGAAGAAAATGATATTATTATTTCTAATTCTACAATGATGCTGGAACCTTACAAGCACCCTTATTATCGCACCAAAATTATCGACAGTAGCGGGAACCATCTTTACTCCTGTCAAACTGCTCTCCAACTCATCAAGCAATCTTGTCTAACCAATGTTCACTCTACTTATCAAGGCAGACGTAATGCAGTCCAAACAAACTTTAAATTTAAACAAAATGTCCCAATTCCGATTAATCATCGAGAATATATTTGTGCTTTCCCGACAGAATCTCCTTCTTCTCCAAACTGTATATGGCTATTTTATAACCATATATATGACATAGAATTTTTCAAAAAGAGTAAAAAAGCTAACATTCATTTTTCAAATGGCACAACTACAACAATACATATCAGTCCCCATAAGTTAAAACAACAATTATTAAAAGCTGGATACGTATTATCACGTATGAACATGCAAGATTCACTACAATTTAAAAACCTCTTATTACATTTACTACCGTAACAGAATAAGTAGAATGGAAAGCAATATCCATTGCCTTCCATTCTTATAATCATATTTATTCTCTTAAACTATTTCGCATTTTCTCAAGTGCTTGCCGATACACCCACCTCACTTGATAATAGGTCATTTCCATCTCGCTAGCGATCTCCCCCATCGTCTTCCCTACAAAAAAACGTTCGAAAATAATATACTTCTCCTTCTCATCTAATACACTCATAAAATCCTTTGCTCTCATTTCAATATCTTCAAAATGGAAGACATCCTCATATTCCCCTACACATACACACTTTTCTTGCACTGCAAACTCTTTCTTCAATCTTTCTAATATATAACCACGCACAGTTATAACTGCATATGCAGGAAAACTTCCCTTCTCCGCATCATACCTTTCATACGCATGCCAAAGACCAATTAAACCACATTGATAATACTCTTCATGATCTTGATAAATACCTAACTTCTTTATTTGATTTACAATCATTCCTTCATACAAAACAACTGTCTCTGTAAAAGTTGCTGGTTTCACACAGTACCCACTTCTAAAAGGTATACCTCTTTGTTATTCCGCCGGTACCTCCACAATATAAAAATAAAGAAGCGATTTCACTGTGAGTAATTTCAAATACTACCGCCGAAATTTGAAATTACACGAAGTAGAATTTGAAATTCTGCTGGTCGTATTTGAAATAAGGGTAAAAATAAAAAAGGTGACTCTCGGGAGAGCCACCTTTTAGTCCAATCATATTATACCGGCAAACCTGGTAAAAACTTTGCCATCAATACAACAATCGCAGCTAAGAATACAGCCTTAATAATGAATAAAACGATAATTGGAATAGCTGCTTTCACTTTACTTAATCCTGCTGTAACTTGTAATCCTAACCAAATTAAAACTAAATTCCATAAATAGAACACTTCAATTGAATTAGCGATTCCATATGCAAGTGAGCCTTTCTCAAATAACGGACCTAAACTTGTATACGCAGTTGGTGCAGCACCTAAAATTAAAGCTATAATACCATTAATGAGTCCACCAATAATAACAATAATATCCGCGTATACAATAATCATTACTATTTTTTTATAAGAAGTATCATTCCCGTAAAACATCATAAACACTTTATAAATAGCTGCAACAACTAATGTTGCAATCATAACACCTACTATTCCCCATATCGTACTAGAAATTAAATTTGATACAAGCGAGCCCTGCTCTGCAAGTGCACCACCTAATTTCTTTTGCATTTCAATCATCTCAGGTGATGTATACGTAATATACGAATTTAAACCACCCACAAGTCCTTGTAATAGCGCCACTATGAAGAACATACCCCAAACTTTCTCAGTCGTCTTCATTCTCTCAAACTGTAAACCAGGAGAAGTAATCATTCCAAACAATGATGGCTTCTCTCCACCAGCTTTTTGCGTATTCAAATTCGCTTCCATTATAACGCCTCCTTCTATTTATATAACCCGTTCTAACGGGCGGTTCACTTCCTCAACATAGAGGCTACGAACCGCCCACTAGAACGGTAATGTGTAGTAGAGAGCTCCCTCTCTATTACACTACTAACTTATTCATAACGTAATGCTTCAATTGGATCTAATTTCGCAGCTTTATTTGCTGGAATTAATCCGAAAATAATACCGAGTGTCATAGAGAATAGTACGCCACCAACGACAACTTCCCATGAAACGAGCGGTGGCCATTTCGCAAATGTGGAAACGATATATGCCCCGCCATATCCAAGACCAATTCCGATCAAACCACCTAGAAGCGTTAACATAACTGCTTCAATTAAAAACTGTAATAAAATTTTACTACGTGTTGCCCCAAGCGCTTTACGTATCCCAATTTCACGCGTACGCTCCGTTACAGATACGAGCATAATGTTCATAACACCAATACCACCAACGACTAATGAAATACCCGCAATACCACCGATAATCATCGTCATAATACCAGTTACTTTAGAAACATTTTCTTGGAATTCTTTTAAATTCACTAGTTCATATTTACCTGGAATTTCACTTGGCTTACGACTATTTAATACATCAACAGCTTGTTTCCCAGCTGCTTCTAAATCGTCTACATTTTTAGCTTGAATTGCGATATTTTGAATATCATCTGTTCCGAATAAAACAGGCCATAATGTAAGGGGGATTAACGCTTCTTCCATTTCAAATCCCATAAACTCATTATCAGATGTATACACACCGACAATCTGCATCGGTTGTCCTTTCATCTCAATAATTTGCCCAACTGGGTTTACGTCCTTAAATAACGTCTTTTCTGTTTTTGTACTAATCATCACAACGTTATTTGCATGAGAAATATCTGATTCATTTAAAGTACGTCCCTTTACGACCTTTACTTTATTAACCGCAAAATATTCATTATCAAGACCAATAACGTTCAGATTTGCTTTTTTATCATTTACATCTAGTATCTCTGTCGTCGAATTTGTCGTAATAACATGTGAAACATCTTTCACTTGTTTTACTTCTAAAATATCCTCTTCCGTTAACTTCGGTATTTCAAATCCGCCTATAGCAAACTCATCATTCATATCTGGTTTAAATTGAATTGGCATAAGGTTATTACCACCAGAACCTGCGAATTTCGACTTCAGCATCGCTTCCCCGCCTTGCCCAATCGCAACGACAGTAATAATAGAACCAACGCCGATAATAATACCGAGCATCGTAAGAGCTGAACGCAGTTTATGAGCTAAAATAGAAGATAGGGCAATTTTTATACTATCTAGTAAACTCATACCGCACACCTTCTATCTTCTGTAATTTTCCCGTCTCGCAGTACAATGCGGCGGGAAGAATACGCTGCTACTTCCTCTTCATGCGTAACCATAACAATCGTTGTACCTTCTGCATTAAGCTTCGTGAAAATATCCATAACTTGCTCACCAGACTTCGTATCAAGCGCGCCTGTAGGCTCATCGGCCATAATGAACGTTGGATTATTCGCAATCGACCTTGCAATAGCAACACGCTGCTTCTGTCCACCTGATAACTCATTCGGTAAATGGTGAACCCTGTCTGATAAACCGACTTTACTAAGCGCTTCCAGAGCCCTTTGACGACGCTCTGCTTTCTTCACCCCACCATATACGAGCGGAAGTTCAACATTTTCTACTGCTGAAAGACGCGGCAGCAAATTAAAGTGCTGAAACACAAAACCGATATATTCATTACGAATTAAAGCAAGCTTTGACTCATCTGCTGTTAAGATATTCACATCATTCAGCATATATTCGCCTTCTGTTGGACGATCTAAACAACCGATAATATTCATAAGCGTTGATTTACCAGAACCAGACGGTCCCATAATCGAAACGAACTCACCGCTTTGAATCGTTACACTAATATCATGTAAGATTGGCACTGCCAACTTTCCTTGATAATACGTTTTAGCAATATTATTTAACGTAATCATTTCTCTTTCACTTCCATTCCGTCATACACGTCGTCGGAAGGATTTTTAACCACCTTTTGCCCCACTTTTGCGCCTTCAACAATCTCTGTCCAATCTCCATCAGTAGAACCTTTTTTCACATTTTGTTTACGAAGCTTCCCTTTCTCTTCAATATAAACAAATGCATCATCAGCTTTTTCTACAATGCTCTTAGTTGGAACAGCAATCATCGTCTTATTCTCTAAATTTACTTGCAATGAAACATGATAACCTGGAGATAAACCATCTTGACTATCAAGACTTGCTTTATATGTATATTGGGACATATTTTGAGTCGCTTCACCCATACCACCAGCTTGAGCCATCTCTGCACTCGTTGGGAATTCACTTACCTCTGTAATTTTACCTGTCCACTTCTTCTTATTATTTGCTTTCGCAGTTACAGTAAATGTTTGATCTGATTGAATTTGTGACTTTTGAAGCTCAGTTAACGTCCCTTGAATTTGGAATGGTTCTTTAGACGCCACTTGTAAAAATGCTTTCCCTTGACCACCTAACGCTTGAGATGAACTTTGCGCCGCATCTTTATCTAACTTTTGAACGACACCAGTAAAGTTACTATAAATCGTAAGCTCTTTCTGCTTTTTACTTAACTCTTCTTTCTGCAACTTCCCTTTTTCCTTCTCAAGATCAGTTGTCTTTTGCGCCATCTCTAACTCACTTACTTGCTCGTCCATCGGATCTGTTACTTCTTTCCCAGCTCCGCTATCCTTTGCCTTCTTAATTTCTTTCTTCAACGAATCAATTTTCTTCTTTCCTTGATCATAACGCATATCCGCCATCTTCTGATCAAGCTCAGCTTGCTTCATTTGTAAATTAATCTCTTCATTATCATAAGAGAATAGCTTCGCACCTTTTTCTACTTCTTGTCCTTCTTTTACCTCAATATCTTTCACTTTTCCTTTAGTTGGATCTGCATAAAAACTTTCAATATTCCCAGGCTTCACCTGACCAGAAATTAACTTCGTATTATTAAGCTTTCGCTCCGTTACCTTCTCAAAGCTCACAGCATCAGCCGTTGTTGTTGCCCCCTTCTTCTTGCCTTGCATAATAAAAATATTAACTGCTGCTACAATAACAATTAGTGCAATAACCCCGATAATAATCCATTTCTTCTTCTTGTTTGGAGTACGAACCGTATTTGGTACCATATTCTCTCTCCTTTTATAACTTAATAGTTTAATGTAAAAATTGTATAAAACTTTCTGAAAATGAATTACATATTATTACATTCTTTTTACAAAGTTTTACACATCCATTTATATTGTAACAAAAATTCCAATGATTAGAAATATGACATATTGTCTTTTAAGATAGATTTAAGGAAAGGTTATATTAATATAAGAAAAGCCATTCCTTATTAATAAACTCCTTACCAAGATAAATTATTAAAATCATTTTCCTAATTGCACCATTATCATTTTTGTCACATATATTTGACATTTCATTTATTCAATTATAAAATGTCATATATAAATGACATTTCTAATGCACGAGGTCTACAATTATTAATAGGAGGTTTATATTTGAATAACGTTAAACAATATCGAAAATCTGAAGGTCTATCGCAGCTAGAATTAGCTAAAAAAGTTAATGTAGCGAGACAGACAATAAACTTAATTGAAAACAATAAATATAACCCCTCTTTAGCCTTATGTATCGAATTAGCAAAAGCACTAAAAACAGATTTAAACAGTCTATTTTGGGAGGGAGATTAAATGATGAAAATTGAATGGAAAGAAAGAGTTTATAATAATTTTGTTGGAACAATGAGTGAGAGAGATGAATATCAAAAACAAGAAATCAATAAAGAATTATCTGTAGCTGGAATTGGTTTATGGTGGTTAAATATGTTGGTAATGCTTATTATGTTACTTGTTGATACTATGAACCACACAATATCTATAGGAACTATATTAGTTTTTCTATCTAATATGATTTATGCTAATTATTTAACATTTAAGCTTAAGAAAAAAGGTTTAAATGAGACTGAATGTGCAACAAAAGAAGAGTATTTGCAACATAAGAAAAAATTAAGAAAAGCGGGCTTAAAAGCAGGTGTACTTTGGGGCTTTCAAATGTTTGTTTTTATGAATTATATCCTTCCCTATGTAGGTTCAGAAGAAATCTCTATTTCTTTATTTGATGTTGGGCTTTGGAGTTGCGGCGGTATATTTTTCGGTGTAACTATGTACATGATTGGTTTATTAAACCTAAAAAAATTATACTAATTAACAAAAATCACTTACACATAAAACTGCAATTTTACATACTTTTTATTTTTGCTAATATAAAAGCTATCCAATATAACAACTGGATAGCTTTTCAGACAAAATATTACGCAACTTTAGAAGCTTTTCTCTCATGTCCCATTTGAACAATCAGTAAGAATATCGTTGCTAATACGCCACCTGCTAACAGTAACATGAAGCAACCATCCCAGCCAGAACGATCAACAATGATACCAATTGCTGCGTTTGCTATGAAACTTCCTCCAACATAACCGAACAGACCACACATACCAACTGTCGTACCTACTGCAAATTTCGGTACTAATTCCATCGCACTTAAACCAATTAAGAACTGTGGTACATAAATTAAACAACCGATAATAGAAACTGCAACACTCACAACAATAATATTAGTTGCCTGCCAATAGACGATTGTTCCAACAACAACCCCAGCCATACTCATAACACATAATGGCATACGTTTTCCTTTGAATAATTTATCGCTTAAGAGGCCGACAATTAAAGAACTTGGAATCGCTGCTGTTTCAAATATTGAATACGCAAAATGCGCTTCTGTTTTTGTAAAACCTTTCACTGTTGTTAAGTAAATTGGTACCCAGTTAATAACACCGAAACGAATTAAGTAAACAAATGCATTCGCAATACATAAAAACCAAACAAATTTATTTTTCACTACATATTTCATTAAAATTTCTTTTGGTGACATCTTATTAGCATTATCTGCTTTTTCAAGATCTTCATAGTCATTACGATATTCATCAATTGGCGGAAGACCTTCAGATTCTGGCGTATCCTTCGCATTAATCCATACTAGAACTGCAATTACCATAGCGATTATCGCTGGGAAAATAAATACGCCGCCTTGCCAATGGCTTTCACCGAAAATACCTACACCAATTCCAATGAATGGTGGAACAAGTAGTGCACCAACGTTATGTGAAATATTCCAAAGACCTGTTTTCGTGCCACGTTCTTTCTTTGAAAACCATTTCGTCATAACAATACTACAAGGTGGTGCTCCCATACCTTGTACAATACCGTTTAGAACAAGTAATGTTAAAATCATCCCAAAGGAAGATGCATAACCGAAACAAATATTAACAAGCCCAGATAAAAATAAACCTACTGCAATAAATCGTTGAGCAAATGCTTTATCCGATAAATTACCCATAAAGAATTTACTAAGTCCGTAAACAACAGCCATTACTGCGCCTAATAATCCAATTTGTGTCGTGCTAAATCCGAACTCATCTACTAAATATGTAGTAGATAAATTAAAGTTACTACGAACTAAATAATAAGCAGCATACCCAACTGAAATTCCCATCAATACACGAATACGTAATAATTTGTATACTCGATCAATCATATCCGCTGGCAATCTCTCAATTGCAGGTGCTGGCTTGAGCCATTTAAACATATATTTTGTCTCCTTTTCTCACTTCTGAGAGAGACGCTGTCTATTCCATATCTCGATTATTCCGCTATTTGATATATTTTGGTTCGTTCTTCTAACCGGCTGTCCTTCTATTTCTTTCTCGTTCTTCGCAAACATCGTTGGTACGCCAAACGAAACTTTTTCTAAAATGTGACCCGCTTCTTCTGATAAACAATAATCAATAAATAAATCCGCAATAATACCATTCGGTGCACGTTTTAGTTTCGAAATCGCATTAACAGATAACCCTGTTTGCTCAGGTACAATACTTACAATTGGAAAGCCTCGTTTTTGAAGCATTCTCTGATCTCCCATGAAATTGATGCCTATCATATACTCACCGCTCGCAACAAGCTCTACTGGTATGTAACCATTCACCGTTACTTCACCAACTTGCCCTGCAAGGTTCTTCACATATTCCTTCGCTTCCACTTCACCTAAAGTATCAATAAGTGATTGAAAAAACGTATATGCTGTTCCTGAGACATTTGGATCTGGCATTACAATCTTTCCCTTATATACTGGATTTAATAAATCTTGCCACCTTGATGGATAAGGAAGTCCGAGCGGTGCTATTTCTTCATTCCACCGCTCTTTATTGATCGCAATTGCCAGCTTCTCCACTTCATAACCGTACCAATAACCGTCTTTATCTTTAACAGTTTTTGAAATACGGTTCGCATGCTGACTCGTAACAGGAATAGATAGATTTTTTTGCTTCATCATTTGATGCGCGTCTACCGTACCGCCAATAATAATATCCGCTTTCGGATTTCCAGCTTCCTCTTCTACCCTCCGAAGAAGCTCTTCTGTCGAAAGACGAATAAATTCATACGTACATCCGCGTGGTTTACAAAATGATGATAGCAAAGCTTCACCAACTTCCTCACGGGCTGCTACATACGCAACAAGATGACGATCATCCAAAACAGGGAGACCACTTTTATTATATTTAATAGAGGTTGTATCTCGAGAGCAACTAGACATCGCTCCTCCAATTACTAGCAAAAAGAAGAAAAAGGCTATCTTTCTCATGACACATTCTCCTTTACAAATAAATTTGCGAGGGAGCTTTTCATATACATAACATTCCCGTTATTATCGCCGAGATATTGCACAACAAAGTACGATGGATACACAGAAATAGTAAGAATGTCTTCTCGCTCATTCTTTATACGCTTCCCTGTTTTATAAGCGGTAATATAAGCAATCGGTTCATTCTGTGATTGTAATAATTTCTGTATTTCTCCGTAATCTGTAATTTGCTTTGCGTACCGAATCGAATCAAGTATGTGCGTAAGATTCATCGCACGTTCTACATCACCTTGGCGTACTATGACATCCTGTGCTGACGCAAAAAAATCACTAATACGTTCTGGTGTGTAATACAGGCTTAACAAATACGTTTGAAATGCTGAAATCATTGGGTCCGTACCATTCTTTCCGTACATATCAGCCCCGTACTGGAACAAGTCACCTACTGCAAAAGTACGTTTATGTCCATTCAAGTACGTTACTTCTCCAGTAAATACTTGTTCTTGATTATTAGCTTCTCTCGGTTCTATTTGAATTCGGTCAAAGAATGAAACAATCGTATGCAAACGAACTTCATCCGTTATAACAATTTCTCCCCACTTTTCATGCCTAACTTTCATTTCAGTAGGCAGGGATTCATTCACTCTTTGTAAAACAGTTTGTTTGTCATTCACTATTGTGATTCGATTATATATTTGCTTCTCCATCACATAGAACAAAATAAGAGAAACGATTATACAAAGGACAAACATAAGAATTTGAAATGATAGCCTTTTCATTTCTGCCTACCTCCAAGATAAAAAAACGTTGTTTCGAAAATACCGCATAATTGTTTCATAAATGTATCATTTAACCGCTTTCAAGTTTTTTATGTCTTCCATCCGTCTCGGAAGCAAGAATGTAATAAATATTGTAGTGCCTATTTCTTCACTACTCTCAATTCGCATACTTCCGCCCTGCTTATTCATAATCTCCTGACAAATATACAAACCGTAACCATTCCCGTAACTAGAAGGAAGCACTTTCCCTTCTGGCGATTCATTCCACTCTGCAAGTACACTGTCATCTATACCAATACCATCATCATGAACAAAAACCTTTGCCTCACGTTCATTTACAATTACATTCATACGAATTTGCGTAGCATCGCTATATTTTATCGCATTATCAAGTACGTTTAGGAAGATCTGTTTCGTCTTATCGAAATCTGCAACAACATGTACATCTGTTAACTCATTTATCACTTCAATCTCGAATTTCTGCAGGCGAGGTTTCACAATTGAAACTGCTTCTTCTGCTAATTCCTTTATGTTCACAACTGTAGGTGATACTTCAAACGTACTCGTCCCGTACTTTGAAGACTTAAGTAATTCCTCTACAAGTGATAATAAACGCTCACTCTCTACAGCCACATATCGCAGGCTCTCTTTTACATCTTCCTTCGCCTTTAACTTCGGAATTAAATCCACATAGCCAATAATCGCCGTTAACGGTGTTTTTAACTCATGCGTAATGCGGTCTAAGAAATCTTTCTGCTTCTCTTTCTCCTCTTTCAATTGCTTAATATGCAGTTCAATTCCATCAGCCATCGCATTAAAAGATGCTGAAAGCTGAGCAATTTCCACATATTCATTTAGCTCAATCTTGCTTTTATAATCCCCATTCGCAAGCCGCCTTGCCATTTGTCTTAACTGATCAATCGGCTTATGAAGAGACTTCGCCAAACGAATTGCAAAGAAAATACCCGCAGCTACTAGACAAAGAGACGTCATTAAAAACGTCCAACCAACATTTGTTAAAACTTCCTTCTCACCCGTTAACTCATTTATAAAACGAACACTTCCGATGACATCGTTTCCATAATAAACTGGGCTTGAAAACAAAAGAATTGGAGCTGGATCTCCCTCTTCAAAAACATAAGACTTCTTCCCCTTCAAAGAGCTCTCAATATCAATGTTCCGATGAAGAAGTGCTCCCTTTTGCGTATCCGCAACAACATCTCCATTCTTCCCAATCATCTGTACACGTACATCCATACGCTTCGCTAAATACGAAGCAATTAAAAGTGAATTCGGACCGAGTGTCTCCACCTCTGCTTCCTTCTCTAAATAATTCATCGTATAAATTTGTGCTTCTACACTTAACTTTTCTAAAGAATTTGCCGCGTTATGATACATATTCTTTTCTAACGTAATATAAACAACTGCGTACAAAAGAACAAAAATCGGGATTAACAGTCCCACTATTCCAAACACCATATTCCTTTTTAAAGACATACCATCACCACTTAACAATCTAGTTTATAGCCAACGCCATAAATTGTCTTAATATATTCCCCGCTATTCCCTAGCTTCTTCCGCAGTCTTTGCACCATAATATCAACCGCTCTCGTATTTCCGATATACTCAAACCCCCATACTTTCTCAAGTAACTCATCTCTCATAAATACACGCTGCGGATTGGAAACAAACAACTGACATAAATTAAACTCTCTGTACGTTAACTGAATTTCTTGTCCACTAACATGTACCTTTCTTTCCTTAGGACAAATCGTTATCTCTCCTGCTCCAATTACTTCATGACTTACCGTTACCTCTGCCTTCTTCACACGCCGCGTCATATTCTTAATCCGAAGAATAAGCTCAGCATAATTAAATGGCTTCGTCACATAATCATCCGCACCAAGCTGCAGACCAAGCAATTTATCATTCATCTGACTCTTTGCAGTTAACATGAGCACTGGAATATCCCTATTCTTCTCACGGAACAAGCGAAGCAACTCATACCCATCTGTATCTGGAAGCATAACATCCAAAATCAGTACATCCGGTCCTTCATTCCATTTCTCTAAAGCTTCTCTTCCATCAGCCGCCGTGAGCACTTCATATCCTTCCATCTCCAACTGCATCCGAATCAAATTACGAATACTCGATTCATCATCAACTACAAGTATTTTCATTATTCTCCTCCTTCCATCCCGTATTATAGTACAGTTTAGTATAGCAAAAATCCTATAAAAAAAGAGAGGGTATTGTCGAACATATTTTGTCGACGATACTCTCTCCACTTATATTTTTCGCTTACACGCTCGCAATAATAAATTCAGCACGTCCTACAACTCTATATTCCCCAAAATTGCTTGGTAATATGAGATGATCTCCTTGCTCAAATTGATATCTTTCAGTCCCATGTAGTAGCTCTCCTTCTCCATCTATTACACTTAAGAGAAGAAATGGACTATTTTGTGTTAATTTAACCGCCCCGTCTAATACCCATTTTTCCACTAAAAAATAAGAGCACTCAATAAGTTTTGTTACATATAAATCTTCTATTTCTTCATATTGCACAACTTGTTGTTTTGAAACAAATGGTGTTTCTATTACTTCCATACTTTTCTCAAGATGAAGTTCACGCAATTCTCCCTCTGAATCTCTTCTATTATAATCATATAATCGATAAGTAGTATCAGAGTTTTGCTGCGTTTCTAATATTAAAATACCTTCGCCAATCGCATGAACTGTGCCGCTTGGAACAAAGAAGAAATCACCCGGCTTCACTTTTACACGTTGTAGTAGCTTGTCCCATTCTTCTTGTTCAACCATATCTACTAGTTCATCCTGTGACTTTGCATGATGCCCATAAATAATCTCAGCACCTTCTTTACAATCAATGACATACCAGCACTCAGTCTTTCCTAGCTCACCATTTTCATTTATACGTGCATATTCATCATTCGGATGCACTTGAACAGATAAGTCTCGATTTGCATCTAAAATTTTTGTAAGAAGAGGGAAACGATCCCCCTCCATATTTCCAAATAACTCTCGATGATTATTCCACAATTGTCCTAAAGATAATCCTTCATACTTTCCACTCTTAACTACACTTTGTCCATTCTGATGTGCAGCAAAAGCCCAACATTCTCCCGTTTGTTCTGATGGTATTTCATATCCGAAAGAAGTTAATTTCGTTCCACCCCAAATTCTTTCTTTAAAAATGGGTGCAAAAAATAACGGTTCTGTCATGATTAAAATCCTCCATTTTACACGATGTCATCTAATAACTTATGTGCTTCCTCTTTTGTTTGGACAGATATTAATCTCTCTCTATAACTATCATCCATAAGTTTTCGTGAAAGCATTTGAAGAATCTTCAAGTGTTCATTTCCTTCACTCTCTTTTGGAACTGCAATCATAAATACTAACTTTGCATCCGTTCCGTCTAAACTTTTCCAATCTACCCCCGATTGTTTAATCCCAAATACAACACTCGGTTTTTTTACTGCATCCGACTTTCCATGAGGAATCGCAATATTCATTCCAATCCCTGTACTACTCTCTGCTTCGCGACTCATAATAGCTTGCTTAAACTCCGAATCAGAATGTAAAGCACCGACAGCATTTAATTTCCCGATCATTTCATCAATAATATCGTCACGTGTCTCTCCTGCTAAATTAATATCTATTAACTCCAGGCTCGTTATATCTGTTAACTTCTGAATTTCAATCTTTTCATTTTTCTTTTCTATTACTTGCTCTTGAACTTCCGTTACTTCCTTAGTTGCTGACACTTCTTTCATTTCTTTTAATTCCTGTGTTTCTTCAGCTGTCGAAATATCTTTCTTTAATATATTCACAATAAATGCCGTAACAAGAGAACCTGCAATAATGGCAACAAAGAACATAAATACGTTATCTACCGCTCCTAGTACCGCAACAATCGGTCCTCCATGTGCTACTCTATCTCCTACGTTACCAATCATTGCAATAACTGCACCTGTCATAGAACCAGCCATAATGCTCGGAATAACACGCAATGGATCCTGCGCTGCAAAAGGAATAGCTCCTTCTGTAATACCGAATAAGCCCATCGTAAATGAGGCTTTCCCCATTTCCTTTTCAGACTCTTGGAATTTTCGCTTTCCTATAAATGTAGCAAGTCCCATCCCGATTGGTGGAATACAAATTGCTGCTGCAATCGGTCCCATAATTTCATAATTGCCTTCTCCGATCATTGCCGAACCAAATAAGAATGCCACTTTATTTACTGGACCACCCATATCGAATGAAATCATTGCACCTAAGATTAATGCTAAAAGAATTGAACTTGAACCTTGCATACCAGCTAACCAAGCTGTTAATGATTCAAATACTTGTGCTACAGGAGCACCGATAATAAATACAAATGCTAAACCAACAATAAGTGATGTAAATACCGGTATAATAATAATCGGCATAATTGGTTGAAGCGCTTTTGGCACTTTTAACTTTTTAATCCCTAAAGCTACATAACCAGCTAAGAAACCTGCGATAATACCGCCTAGGAAACCTGCTCCACTCTCACTACCATAAAAACTTCCTGTTGCTGCAATATATCCGCCGATCATACCAGGAACAAGTCCAGGTTTATCAGCTATACTATACGCAATATAACCAGCTAGAATTGGAACCATAAATGCAAATGAAGCTCCACCTATTTGCTCAATTGTTTTCCAAAAAGAACCTTCTGGTATTACTAAACCACCAGGAGTCTTTTCGCCGCCAAGTGTTAATGCAATTGCGATTAATAATCCCCCTACAACAATGAAAGGAACCATGAATGATACACCATTCATTAAATGACGGTATATAGGATTTTGTTTTTTTCCTTGTGAGTCATCCCTTGCCTCTTTCACATCTGAATGATAAACAGGAACATTACCCTCTACTACTTTTTGAATGAGCTCCTCTGGTTTACGAATACCATCTTTAACTCCTACAACTAGTAACTTTTTACCTATGAATCTATCTTTATTTACAGCACGATCTGCAGCTATAATGATGCCATCCGCTTCACGAATTTCTTGCTCAGTAAGTTCATTTTCAACACCTATACCACCTTGTGTTTCAACTTTCATTTGAATTCCTAATTTATCCGCTGCTTTTTGCAAGTTTTCTGCAGCCATATACGTATGGGCAATCCCATTCGGACACGATGTAATCGCTAGTACTTTCATTTTAATCCTCCTCAACCCTTATGTAAGCGCCTACAAATACTATATACCAATATTTGATTCATAAAAGTTTTCTTTTTTACCGTAACCTCCGGAAAAATATTATTTTTCCAAAGCAAACAAAAAAGTAAGGCTTCTCGCCTTACCTATTCATATCTTAAATAAGATAAAAACTTCATTATATTCTTTTCCTTTATAAGCTTCTGCACAAAAACAGGTTGTTCACTTATAAAAGACAACTCATGAAATAACTGTTTCGTAACTTCCTTACCATCACTCTTAACTGCTAACATAAATACGAGCGATACCTTCTCTACTCCCCAGTCCAGTGGCTCCTTCAGCGTAGCCACTGCAATTACGGATTGTTTAATTAACTTAGGACTTCCGTGCGGAATAGCAACTCCTGCACCAATTGTCGTTGCTGACATTCTATCTCTAGCAATCGCACTTTCAATATACTCTTTCTCTACATATCCCTTTTCATAAAGAGATTTCGCCATTCTTTCAATTAATTCGTAGCGATGTTCTACTTCTTGTTGTAAAAAGACTAAAAAAGGAGTTATGTAATTCAATAAAACAAAGTCTTTACTTCCGTTAGACGGTAGTTCATCTAATTTCTTCATAAAATCCTCTAACTTACTTTCTTCACTCCGCTCTAATAACGGAGATACAACATAATGGGGGATCTTTAACTGTGGAAGATCTATCGTAGAAATAATAAGCTCTACCTTTTTATTTTTCGTTAAGTATTCTTCTAAATCGGACTTTGCGATACAATCCATCACATGTACATATCGGAACTTCCTTTCGATTTTTGTCCGTAATAATTGCGACATCCCTATCCCCATATGACAAACAATAATCACATTTTTTGATATCTTTTTATCATTCAAACGCTCCATTGCCGCCTGAAAATGCAAAGTAAGATAGGCTGCTTCTTCCTCAGGGATTTGTAAGCTTAATGATGTATTAATATCATCCAGCTCATGAATTAACATATCAAACATATACGGATACATACGCTTAATTTCATGAAGCATCGGATTCGAGACAGAAAGATTATATTGCAAACGATTTAATGTCGTGTACAAATGCATCTGTAATCCCTCTACTAAAAATGTATCCTTATCGAAATCGATTTCATTCAACTTAGACATACGATCTATTAAATGCGATACAACTTGTGAAAGCACGGGGCTACTCACATTTAGCTTACTTTTTTTCCATTCATCTTGATAGCGAAATTTCCCACCTAAAATATGAATGGCTAAATAAGCTATCTCTTCTTCAGTAAAATGAACAGTAAATACAAACTCTAACCTTGTTAAAAAATCTAATGTCCATCCATACTCTTTCGTCTCTCGCACAATGCTTAAATCATCTGTAGACATTGAAATTGGTTGTTTTAACTTCATCCTCCGCACCATGATTAACGTATGTAATAAAAGATTTTCTAACGTATCATCCGTAAAGAATATAGCGTATCTTTTTTGTAACGCTTTCAATTCTTTCATTACAAATTCAATTTCATGATACAAAAACTGCTCTTTAATAAATTGATTCATTAACTCCCGATTATGAATTAAATCTGATAGTTTAACTAATGCTTTCCTCTTATTTCTCTCATCGCCTTCTACCGTTAAGCCTACTCTCTGCTTTAAAATTAACTCTAATCCCAGTTCCTCAAGCCATTTTTCAATTCTATCTAAATCTTTCTTAACTATAGCTCTATTAACGAAATACCGCTCAGCAAGCTCCTGCACCGTAACTGACTTAACATTCATCAACAAACTATACGCTATTTGTAACACTCTCTCCTCGTCTGATTCATAGCTTACATCCTGTTTTACAGCATACAATTTATTGAACAAACTCGACTTATCATAATCCTTAATTTCTAAACAGACACCTAAACCCGGTTTCCGAATAAGAAGTGCATCTGAGTACTTCTCTAAATATTCCTCAATCACCTTAAAATCATTACGAATCGTCTTCTCCGAACAACCTATCCTATCAGCAAGCTCCTGCACTAACAAATACTCATTAGACTCAGACAATAAAACTTGTAAAATTTCCTGTTGTCTTTTATTCATCTGCTTCACCTGTTTCTTCTATCCTTTGTACCCAATATGTTACTAACTTAGTTCATTTATCATAACATATTAGTGAATTTCTGAATTAGGGGATTTTATTGTTTGAAATTTGTTCATAAAAAAAGAGTATTATGCCACGGCCTTTAACGTATATTGAAATCCCTGGAATGGAAAAGGTGCTTAGTTTTAGTGGTTAAATACCTTCTTTCTAATTGATCTAATGTAGTTAAAACCAAATCCAAATTATTTTTAGATATACCTTGTAGGAAGCGATTTCATTGTTGTATAGATCAAACACAGTTGACAGATAGGCGAATTGTTCTCCGATTTGTACATAAGTAATATCTGTTACGAATTTTTAATTTTTCTTTTCAGCCTGAAACTCTCGATTCAAGTGATTTTTAAACACGACAGATGTTTTTCTTCCATAAAACGGACGTTTCTTTCGAATGATAGATTGAATACCCAGTTGTTCACGAATTTCTCGTAATGATTTTCCTTCTTCTAATCGAAGATGAACTGCTTCTCATTTTAGTTCTTCTGTATATTTTTGAAATAATTGTCCCTTTCTTGCCATAAAAAAATCCCCTCCAGATAAAACAGTATTGAGTCCATCATATCAGATGGACTCTTTTTTTACTGTCTACCTATAGGGGATAATATCAAAGCCACCCTTTTTAATAAAACTTATACTTTTATTATAAAAATATCATCAATCCGCTTCTGATTTATATTCACTCTTAATAGTAACAAATACTCCACTCATTAAGAATATAATTCCTGCTGAGATGAAACTAATGGCAGATTCACTTATGATTGAGGAACATAATGTCCCGATTAATGTAGCAGCCATTAAATTTGAGAAATCCCTTATATAAATATCTTTATTTTTATTCTTCCTAAAAAAATGAACAATTATAATAAAAAACAAGAAAATAAGTATCGAAAATAAACCTAATTGCCCGACTATCATACCTATGAAACTTTCACCAGCACCAATTTCATCATTGTTTCCACTTGCATATAAATTAGCAAAGTTACCGGCCATCCCCAAACCAAGACCAAAAGGATCATCAGCTATTACGGTAAAGTTATGTGTAAGACCTTTTAAGTGACTAGGTAAAGATGAAAACTTCTCAGCATTTGATAAAATTACAACCAATACTGCTCCTAAAAAGCTCATCAATACAAACCCTAATGGTCTGTATTTACTTCTAAACACTTTAAATAACACAACAATGGCAAAAGATAGCATCCCACCTTTTGATAAAGAAAGCAGTAGTGCAATTATAAGTATTACAAAATAAAATATAGTTTTCTTTCTACTGAACATATGAGTAAATACTAATATAGCAAGTGGGAAAACCAAATACTGTCCGAATAAAGTAGGGTCTGCTATAAATGAAACCATACGTCTAAGCGAAGTTCCTATAAACGCTACAAAATCAAAAGTGTAAAAGTTCCCTGGAAGTCCACCGGCTGCATACGCCCAGTTTCCCATTCCCTTACTGTGCATATATTCTACTATCCCGATATTCACCCAAAATGAATCTCCTAAAATAAACCTTTCTAAAAAACCAAAAATACATGCCATTACCGAGATTTTAACAAAAAACTTTAAAAATTCATCTGCTCTTTCTTTTTTAATAAATAAAAACCTACCTAACAAATAAAGAGCTATTGGTGACATTAACTGTCTAAATTGTACAAGCTTAGTAAACAAAGCGGCGTCTGTAGGAACAACTAAGTAAATACCAAGGCATACTGTGCTTATGAATGCTAATACATCAACAAAAGTAGCTTTAAATTTTTTGAAATTATAGACAAACATAATTACTAAAGCGGCATACGTTAATATGTCTTTTAACAAAATAAACAGCTGAGGTATAGAACCGCCAATATATTTTGCTAATAACATTGCGATGGAATTTTGAAGCACAATATACAACATTAACAAATAAATAAATCGATGTGGCTTACTAGCAATAAATATTATTATACTCAACACAAAAATTAATACAAAAAAAACAGCTATAACTATCGGGTATAGGGATACTATACCAATAATTACAGATAATAACACAATTAATAGAACAACAGCTATAATATTATCTTTTTTTATTGACATAAGATTGTTCATTTTGGTCCCCTTAATTCTTTTTCTAGAAAAATTGTAACTAAAGTAAGATTTTCCGTCAAGTTATTCCATTATATCTCAAACATAGATAAACATATGTATTAATGTTCTAATGTGAATTGTGTATAGTAATTTTTATCTTACAAACTAACTTTTGTGTCCCATCACAAAAAGTTAGTTTGTAGCTTGGTTTAGGCGAATTGTTCTCCGATCCGTACATAAGTAATATCTGTTACGAATTTTTGATTTTGCTGTTCAGCCTGAAACTCTCGATTCAAATGATTTTTAAATACGCCAGATGCTTTTCTTCCATTGATAGATTGAATATCCAGCTCTCTCATAAGACGACGAACGCGTTTATGAGTCATTGCCATTCCTTCTCGAGCTAAAGCTCGAGTCATGCGTTTATCTCCATAGTAAAGGTGCTGACGATGAATAGACAAAATATGTTCTTTATGCCACATATCCCTTTTCTGACGCAAACGCTGCACGTTATGCTATTTCCGCGATTTGAAATAGCCATCTGAGCGGATACATCTGGTGTAATGAATCGATAAGCGAAAATCGTTCTTTTTTAAGACCATTCTTTCCCCTGTAGATTTAGATTGCGCTTTTTTAAACACTCAACCTGCGCCTTCAAATAAGCATATTTTTCTAGACTATTAAAATTCTTGCGATTCCAAACACCACGTTGACCCTAAAAAGATTCTCCCTATTGAGCACGTTTATCCACTCTACAATCTGTAGCATCACTCTTTATACCCATTTGTTCACGAGTTTCTCGTAATGATTTTCCGTCTTCTAATCGAAGACGAACTGCTTCTCGTTTTAGTTCTTCTGTATATTTTTGAAATAATTGTCCCTTTCTTGCCATAAAAAATCCCCTCCAGATAAAACAGTATTGAGTCCATCATATTAGATGGACTCTTCTTTTACTGTCTATCTATAGGGGATACTACCACTACATATCGAACTCTTATAAATTTATTATAAACGATTCTAATATCTTCCTTAATAGTAAGTAACTTTTGTTCACTATTTTGTAAAGAATTATCTTTACCTTTTAGCGTTAACGATACAAGATCTTCACGGAAGAAACCATACTTCTCAAATACTTCCAATAGACCATCGTATAACGTTTTTCCTTGTGACTTGTAGTATGCAGCTACTTCACATGCGAATAGAACAGATTGTACTGCATCTTTATCACGACAGAATGGACGGATTAAATAACCGTAGCTTTCCTCATAACCGAATTGGAATTCGTATTGTCCGCTTTCTTCATACTGTTTAATTTTCTCACCGATAAATTTAAATCCAGTTAACGTATCAACTGTATCTAAACCGTATGCTTTCGCGATTGTACGACCAATTTCAGACGTTACGATTGTTTTTAATACAACACCGTTCTCTGGAAGTGTTCCGTTTTCTTTCTTTTGAGATAATAAGTAATCAAGCATTAATGCACCTGTTTGGTTACCAGTTAATACTTGGAACTCACCATCATAATTACGAACTGCTACGCCAAGGCGGTCTGCGTCAGGATCCGTTGCGATTAACACATCTGCGCTTACCTTCTCACCGTCACGAATTGCATACTCAAACGCTGCATGCTCTTCTGGGTTCGGTGATTTAACTGTAGAGAAGTTCGGATCTGGTAACTCTTTCTCTTTTACAACCGTTACATCTGTAAATCCAACTTCTTCTAAACCACGGCGTACAGAAATATTTGATGTTCCGTGTAATGGTGTAAAGACGATTTTTAAGTCTTTCCCAACATTTTGTACCATTTCTTTATTAATGATGACATTGTTCAATTCTGTAGCATATGCATCATCTACTTCTTGTCCAATAATATGTAATAAACCGTCAGCTTTTAATTGCTCCACATTAGCAACCTCAACTGTTAACTCCTCAGCTTCTTTTGGAGGCAACTGCCCACCATCTTCACCGTATACTTTATAACCGTTATATTCCGGCGGATTATGGCTTGCCGTAAGAACGATATGTAAATGACGAACTGCGGAAGAAAGCACTGGCGCTGGACGTAAGCTTTCAAACACATATGTTGTAATACCCTGTGCACCAAGTGTAGCAGCTACTTCCATTGCGAACTCAGGTAATTTATGACGAGAATCATATGCTACAACAACACCGCGCTTCTTCACCTGATTTTTCAATAAACTTCGCTAATCCTTGCGTTGCTTTACGAACTGTATATACGTTTAAACGCTTCGTACCAGCACCAAGTTCACCACGCATACCACCTGTGCCAAACTCTAAATTTTTATAAAAGCTGTCCTCAATTTTCTTCTCATCTTGTTTCATGTTTTCTAGCTGTTCTTTTAATTCTGCATCTAACTCTGCATATGAAAGCCAGCGACTATATTCTTGTTTCCAATTCATATGATTATCCCAATTTCCAATTAAAAAGGTATGCTTTAAAACATATACCTTAAAAAGTAGTAACTTAATTTTCGTATTTAAATTTAAACTTACTATTTTTCATACCCATTAGGTTTCTTCTGATGCCAATTCCAAGCATGCTCAATGATTGTCTTCACATTTACATACTTAGGATCCCAACCTAGCTTCGCTTTCGCTTTCTGAGAAGAAGCAACTAGACGTGCTGGATCTCCCGCACGGCGCGGTGCTACCTCAGCAGGAATTTCATGATTTGTAACTTCACGAACTGCATCAACGATTTCTTTCACGCTGAAACCATTACCGTTCCCTAAATTATAGAAATCACTCTCTCCGCCGTTCTGTAGGTCTTTAAGCCCTAAGAAGTGAGCTGCCACTAAATCTTCAACATGAATATAATCACGGATACAAGTACCATCTGGTGTATTATAATCCTCACCAAACATCATAATCTTCTCACGTTGCCCTAACGCCACTTGCAGCACAAGAGGAATTAAATGCGTCTCTGGACGGTGATCTTCCCCAATAATACCATTTGAAGTTGCACCAGCCACGTTAAAGTATCTGAAAATCTTATAACGTAAATTAGAAGCTTGGCTATACCAATGAAGCATCTTCTCGATTGCTAACTTCGTCTCTCCATACGTATTCGTTGGATTTGTCATCGTTTCCTCAGTAATAAGGTCTACATCTACCTCACCATACGTTGCCGCAGTAGAAGAGAAAATAAACTTATCTACCTTAAACTCATCCATTACCTCTAATAAGCAAAGTGCACCATACACATTGTTATTGTAATATTGAAGAGGCTTCTCCATACTAACTCCAACTAAAGAATCAGCTGCGAAATGCATAGCCGCCTCAATACTCTCTTGTTTAAAAACATCTCTTAAAAATGCTTTATCACGAAGATCTCCATTATAAAACTTCGCACCTTCCGTAATTGCATCCTCATGACCAGTTTGTAAGTTATCTACTACTACTACAGATAAACCTTCGTCTACTAATTTTTTCACAGCGTGAGAACCGATATAACCAGCTCCGCCGCAGATTAGAATTGAGTTCATTGTCGTCCTCCCACATATATTAGGATTTCTTATTCACTCTCTTAATTATAAAAGGTATACGATTGCTCGTATACCTTTTGTGTACCTTTATTACTTAGCAACGAAATAATCCGTTACATATTGTGCCCAAACTTCGTGGCCTTTAGCACTTGGGAAGCCGAATTCTTCTGTTAAATATGGCAGGATAGACTTCGTTGCTGCATCAGGCCATACTCCCCAATGATCTACATATGTATAACCATTTTGCGTCGCAAATTGCTTTAACGCCTCAATTGCCTTCGGATAATTCTTCGCACCATACACTGGGTTTGGTGGTTGAATCATAATCGTAGCACCCTTCGCACTAGTAGAAAGTGCTTGAACAAACTTCTGTGTACTCGCAACAGAGTTTCCATTACCAGTTTTACCATTGTCAGTAATAAATGGTGGTTCGAATAAAATCACATCTGGATTATCTTTCGCAATCTCTTTATCACGCTTATTTGCGATTAACTCGTCTGTGCTTTCACCCTTATATTCCTTTACTGTCACATTCCATAACCCTTTACCGTAAGCAGTTTCTAAATTATCCGTTAACTTAGCTGCCCAAGCATCTTTTTCAGATGAAGAAGCTTCATCACCAACAATAACAAGATTTACTGCCTTCTTATCCTCAGCAGCTTTTTTTAACTTCTCTTTCACTGCATCTGGTAAATTCTTCGCATATGCTTCATTAAAAGATGACTCCACATCTTGTTTTTTCTCTGTGTTCTTCGCTCCACTATCTTTCACTTCAGACTTCATTTTCGTTACTTCACTCGTCTGCCCTGTCGCATTCGCAACCTTCTTATTCCAGTACAATTTACCGCTCACAACCGAAGCAACAAACAATACAAAAATAACTAGTACAAGTACTGCTTTCTTATTCATCGATTCACCTCATCTATTAATCTCACAATATATAATACTAATATAAATCCATGCAAAAATAAACCCAACTCCTACCAAAGGAGTTGGGTTATTACATATTACTTAGTCACTTCAAGATGCGCTCTTAGCTTATTCGTAATATCTTGTTTCGCTGCATCTGGAACATAGTAGTACCAAATACCATCAGCGGCTTTATGGCCATCGCCTGGAATTTGGATTTCTTCACTATTCTCCATGCAATCTTTATAGTTCTTTTGAATTTCAAACATTTGATCCTGAGTTAAACTTGTTTTAACATTTTTCTCAATCGCTTTTAACACATCACCATAACTTGCTAGAGAAGATACACTTGCACCTTTTTTAATTACAGCTTGGATGACTTGACGTTGACGCATTTGGCGACCGAAGTCACCGCGTGGATCTTCATAACGCATACGAGTATATTTTAGGGCTGTTTCACCATTTAAATGGATATTACCTTTAGCAAAATGTTGATCCCTCGATGTAAACTCCAAATCGTTATTTACATCAATACCTCCAACAGCATCTACAATATCTCTAAATCCAGCCATGTTTACTTCAATGTAATGATCAACCGGTACGTTTAGAAAATTCTCTACTGTTTTTACAGCCATATCAATTCCACCGAAAGCATAAGCGTGGTTGATTTTATCCTTTTTACCTTTACCAACAATTTCTGTATAAGAATCACGTGGAATACTTGTAATTTTCATAGATTTTGTTTTTGGATTTAAAGTAAATAACATAAGTGAATCTGATCTACCTGTTCCATTATCTTCTTGATCTACACCCATCATTAAAATAGAAATAGGCTTTTTATCAGACACATCAACTTTTTCTGAACGTTTATCCGATTTATCACGGTCTAATGGCTTGTGAACTGCATCTAATGTGTTCGTTACATTAGAATACACATGATAAGCATACGCTCCGCCACCAATAACGAGTACTCCTACTATACCGAGAATCCAAAATAAAATTTTCTTTTTCATTCTTATACCCTCTTTGCTTATAATTACAAATAAAATACTAAGACTTCTTCATTATATTATAGCAATAATACTAAATGATAAAGTTAAATTACAAAATTAATATGACCTATCCTATGGATGAGAGACAATTAAAGTCACATTTCCTTTTACAACAAAACTTTCAATTCCAGCAGGAAGAATAAAGTGATCTCCTTTTTTTATACTAAATTCCCCACTTACAGTTCTTAACGTCGCTTCACCTTCAATTACACTCGCCAATTGAAATGGTTGATTCTGTTGAAAAGATGCTTCCATTTGAACTTCCCATTTATAAACTGAAAAATACTTTTCTTCTACATATTTAGTAACAAAGGCACCATTCTCTTTTCCAATCTCAGGATAGATCTTATAATCTTCATGAGGAATCATTGATACAGCGATTGATTTTTCAACATGTAGGTCTCTCTTATTCCCATCACTATCGATACGATCATAATCATACACACGATATGTCGTATCTGAACTTTGCTGTGTCTCTAATACTAATGTTCCTTCACATAACGCATGAATCGTCCCACTTGGTACATAGAAAAAATCTCCAGGTTTAATTGGTACTCGACGTAGTAATCGATTCCACTGGTTATTTTCAATCATACCTTCAAATTCTTCTTTAGTTTGAGCAGTATGTCCGTACACCATTTCAGCATTTTTTTTACAGTCAATAATATACCAACATTCTGTTTTCCCTAACTCACCATTTTCATGGATATTTGCAAATTCATCATTAGGATGTACTTGTACAGATAAATCTTGTTTTGCATCCAAAATTTTAGTTAATAAAGGGAACTGATCAGATTTATAGTTCCCAAATAATATCCTATGTTCATCCCATAGTTGCTTTAATGTTAACCCTTTATATTTACCGCCCTTTACGATACTCGGTCCATTTAAATGAGCAGAAATTCCCCAGCACTCTCCGGTTGTTTGTGAAGGTAAATCATAATTAAATCCTTTTAAAGATTCGCCTCCCCAAATCCGTTCCTGTAATACTGGCTGAAAAAATAATGGTTCTTTATACAAAATAACTCCACCTCTAGCTACTTTTACTACTAATTTTTACTTCTTTAAATAACAAACTTCCTCGATTTCATTCCATTGCATATAAATTCGAACAATATCTTCCTCAACTAGCTCGCTACCTGATTGCACTTCGATAAACTCTAAGTCTGTAACAGCTTTAATTGCATGCTTCTGTCCAGGTTGAATTTCCAAGACATCCCCAGGGCGAACAACTCGTATTTCATCATCTAATACAAAAATACCTTCACCTTTTACAATTGTCCAAACTTCACTTCTATTATTATGATATTGATAACTTAAATTTTTACTAGCTGTAATACCAATGCGCTTCGTTAATACCTCGTTCCCATCATCATATTTAGTATAATCTAGTACACGATACCAACCCCAGCGGCGCTCTTCATACATTGGTCTTTGATCCCAATCCCCCACCAATTCTTTCACTCGAGGGCTTGCATCTTTTTCTGAAACTAAAATACCATCTGGACTAACAGCTACAATTATGTTAGAGAGACCTAATACAGAAACTGGGATATCTAACTCATTAATAATATGATTTTTCTCACATTCAATCCCCATATTTCCCTTACCAAGGATGTTCGTCCCCATTTCTTCTGTAAGAGTATTCCATGTTCCAAGATCTTTCCATGAACCGTTATAAGGAAGTGCAACAATATTTTCAGTCTTCTCTACTACTTCATAGTCAAAACTTATCTTCGGTAAACTTGCATATTGTTGAACTAACATATCATATTGAACAGGAAGTCCTTTTTGATCTAATAGGGAGATAATTTTATCTAATTTAAACGCAAATACACCACTGTTCCAAAGTGCATTTTGCTTTAGTAACTCTTCCGCTTCGGCAATGACTGGTTTTTCTTTAAAATGACTTACTTGAATAAGTTCCTGTGTACTTTTCTCTACATTTGGAACAATATAACCATATTTTTCAGATGGATATGTAGGAGTAATCCCCATTAAACCTAAATCTGCGTTTGATGAGTTTAGTGCCTTTTCTAAATCTAATAGTCTTTCAAAGAAACTATTTTCTACATATGGGTCTACAGGTAATACACCTACAACCTCATCCAAATCAACGTGTTCTTTAGAATATAGATATGAAGCGGCAAGGGCGATTGCTGGGAATGTATCACGGCGTTCTGGCTCAATAATAATAGGTACATCATTTCCTAGCTGACCATTAATCATATCTACTTGAGATTTACTTGTAGCAATAACTGCATCATTTTCAATTCCTAAGCTTGTTAATTGTCCCCATACCCTTTGAACCATAGATTGCATTTCATCATTATTATTTTTGAGTACCTTTAAAAATTGTTTAGATCGTGAATCATTTGATAATGGCCATAATCTTTTTCCTGACCCACCTGACAAAAGAATTAACTTCATATTTTACTGCCCCCTTCTTCTTTTAAAAAACTCCTTAAATACTAAAACTAGAAAATAACTATCATTAATAAAATATCTTCTAAACATACGTTTAGGTTCTTGAAGAAATCGATAAAACCACTCTAATCCTACTTTTTGCATCCATAGTGGTGCACGTTTTACAGTACCAGCAATAAAATCAATAGAAGCACCTATCTGAAGGGATATTGGCACATTTAATTCTTTTAAATTTTCATATATAAATCGTTCACCTTTAGGTGATCCTAAAGATACTAGTAATATGTCTGGCTGAAACTCTTGAATTTTTTTTATGCTTTCTCCTAAAACATCTGGTTGTTTTTCAAAACCAAATGGGGGTGAATAGGATTCGATAGGAAATGTATATCCAAATTCGGATTTGATTTTTTGTATAGCCAAATCTGGTACCCCTTCTCGTGATCCAAAAATAAATACTTTATAGTTATTACGCTGAGCCAATTCAAATAAATAGGGGGTTAAGTCTGATCCCGATACTTTCTCCTTTAATGGAGCGCCTATTTTTTTTGAAATCATAAAAATAGGTGCCCCATCAACTAGTGTTAAGGTAGCACCTTTATAAATTTCCCTAAAATTAGGGTCTTTATGAACATTCACAATATGATCAACATTTGGTGTGACAACATATCCCTGTTCTTTATTAAATTTATTATGATCTATTATTTTATTAATCTGCGTAATGGTCTCATTCATTGTTAGATTACTAAAATCCACATCGAATAATTTTACTGATTCTACTATCACAAATTCTCATCCTTTACACTTTTCCATAATTTTTTTCAATTTATCTGGTAAATAATCTGCTGAATAATTTTGTTGAAAATTCATATTGGCGGATTCAGAAATTCTCAATAATTTTTCTGGTTGGTTCCTCAATTCTTCTAAAGAATCTATAAACTCCATTTCATTATCTGCCAGTATAATGTCTTTTTTATTTTTATAAATTAGCCCTTCCGCACCTATAGATGTAGATATCACAGGAATTTTCTTCGCAAAAGATTCTATAATCTTTACCCTTTGTCCACTTCCTACAAAAAGAGGTACTATACTAATATCACATTTTTGAATATATTCATCTACATCATCAACATAACCTGTGACAAATACATCATCATTATTATTATATCTTTTTATATCCTCTGAAGGATTACTTCCTACAATATACAATTCGTAATGATCTTTATTTAACTTATCCCATACCTCTTCCATGAACCACTGGATTCCATTTTGATTCGGATACCAACTCATGGACCCTAAAAACAATAACTTTACTTTAGAATCTTTTTTTAATTTATATTGATAATTTTTAGTAATATCCATATGGATAGGTAAAACATTTAAACTATTAGAACTAATTCCTAACTTTTCAAAAGAAAGTTTATCTTCGTTACTCAAACATATGATTTGATTCACTTTTTCCATAGCTTTCATTTCAAAGTTTTTTAATTTTTTATATTCAATAAAGCCTAGGATTTTCTTAATAGGATTCTTTTCTGTTTCTATAAATCTCTTAAAGATTACATTTTCTACATTATGTTGATCCAATATCACATTTTTTTGCTTAAATATCTGACTATATACCATCATTGGTAAATGATCTATATATACATATTCGTAATCCTTTTTTTCTAGCTTTTCGATTATAATCGCTTCTAGTTCTTTAGAATAAAATTTATTTATACTATACGGATACGCACTAAACAGACTTTTAATATAATCCTTCAAAAAATGCTTAAATGACGTACTTCTAATTAGATTTTTTTGAATAACTTGGGAACTTGTTGCTATTTCTTCTAAGCTACTGAGATGTTTTTTATCTTCTTCTACATTTACATAACTTATTAGGTCTACTTCATAATTTTTAGCTAGTGCTTTAATTGTATTATACGTTTTAATTTTCCCGCCATTATCCAATGGAAAAGGCAGTAAGGTTGTAACAAATAATACTGATTTCATAATTAATCAGCCTTTCTATTCTACAATATAAATGATTAATGAAAATAATTATTTAACTAATGCTTTTTCCGATTCCATCGAAACGATAGCACTTATAAAAAATATAAAAGGATACATTGATTGAATATTGGTCAATGTATTATCGTAATAAGATAAAAATGCAAAACCTACTACAAAGCTCACAAAATATACCTTGAATATAAATTTATTTTTTTTGCAATTTTTTCATAAACAAGCCTAAAAATATATACTATGGCTGAGAAAAATAAGATACACCCAATAATCCCTGTTTCTAAATAAAAACGTAAATATTCATTATGCGGTGCTACAAAACCATATACCGGTGGATTAAGTAGCTGTGCGATTCCTAATCCTCTACCAAGAAGCTTAGTATCCGCTGCCTCTTTTAAAAAATATGTCCATGCATACTCACGACCAGAAGTATCAAAGTTACCGTTATAACTAAATGTTCTCTGCATTAAATTATCAAAAGAGAAGTAAATCATAATCATCAATGCTACCAATACTAATGTTAAGGTTATTACATAAATTACTTTCCCTTTTAAGAAATTTATTAAAAAATATAGTAATATTACTCCAACTAAGATTGAGCATGCCATCATAAATGTTCTAGTATATGTCAGAACAATAATTCCAAAATTAATAGCAATCAACAACAGATAAAAATCCCTAGGTTTTCTTAGATACTGATATACAAGTACCGCAATAGCAATAAAACATAATTCCGCTAGATACGCCGGGACATTTTCCTCTTGAAATCTTTTCGTTCCTGTATATTCATACATAAAAACATCTCTAATCCCCAGTAAATCTAATGTAACTCCTGCAATGGAACTGATTATTGGGAATATAGATAATATAAATAGTATCTTTTCTATCGATTTTGCTTCCCATTTTATCATTACTATCAAAAATGGAAGGAACAAGCCAATATATGCCTTAAATATAACAAATAAAGGAACCCCCCCTATAAAACACTACCATAGTAGAATAAATACATATAAAACTAATAATTATTCTAGGGTAACTAAATGAGTAATTAACTTTGTTTTTTTGTAATTACTAAAATTATTATACTAATCAAGAATAATAACTTATAAGCTGTTACAGCATCTACACCAAAAAAATCTACTTTTATAAAACATTGAAATGATATACAACTCATTACTAACATGAGCATATTATTAGATACTGGATTATATAAAGAATATAAGATTAATAAAATACCTATAGGAACAATAATACTTCCTATAAAGCAGAATATTAATAAATACCCTAGCCAATTATTCTGATATATTAACGATTTATACACTTAAATCATATTTTTTTAATAAATTCATAAACCCGTTCACAGTTTCCAAAATCATATTTATTAAAGATTCTCTTTATACTTTTATATTTTGTAGAGTTTTCCCCATTGGAATCTAAGTGATCACATATTTCTTCCCAGTCAAGACAAATATCACCACAAACAATATCTTTATAATCATAATATAAATTCGCAACCTTCTTAGTGTAAAACTCGTAATCGAAAGGGGCAAATATTATCTTCTTATCAGTCAACATGTAATCAAAAAATATACTCGAATAGTCTGTAATCAAAATTTCACTTTTAGTTAATAATGGATATGGATCAGCCTCATCGTAAACTAAAATATTTGAACTACCCTTAAGGTATTTAGATAACTCCCCCTTTTCAACAAAGTGCGGTTTTATCACCAATAGATACTTCTTTTTTTTCAAAAACTCATTAATTTTCGCTTCATTAAATTTATAGTCTTTCAACAAATCAACAATAGTATAATCTGAAAAACCCCTATGAGTAGGTAGCCAAGAAATAATTTTTTGATATCCAGCAAGCCTGCTTTCTGCATCAACTACTTTTCCTTCCTCAAATAAATCGTTCCTTGGTTGCCCCAATGTTATCATTTTATCTTTAGATATTTTAAACGCTGTTTCAAAAGAGTCTTTTACCTGATCAGAAGCAACTACTAAATAATTACACTTCATGTAATCCATATAAGGAAAGAGTTTATTAATAGCCTTTTTCAGTGAATTCTTTATTTTTCCTCTTTCATTCCAGGAATCTGCATCGTATCCTATCTTTTTTAAGGGCGTTCCATGCCACAATTGTATGATTTTTTTTCTTCCCATTAAATATGAGGGTAGATCTTCAATTGAATGTGTTAAAATCGCTATTCTGGCTCTCAATAAAACATACATTCCTTTAAGAGTATAACCATATATAAATCTTTTATCAGAACTATATTTATTAGCAAGTTCTTTATTTTTTGTTATCCAATAAAAATCTAATTCATTAACCTTTTTTTCTTCTATATCTTTCAAATACAAGTACAGGTATTTACTATTATCCGCGAAATGTTGCCCTTTAGATGATCCTAATACTATCAAATTACTTTTTTTAGGAATTAAACTTGACAATATATATAGCGGTAATTTTAATATATTAAAAATTGTTTTTTTAAAATCCTTTTTTAATATGACATTTCCCATCTCTTTTCCTCCTATTTTTTATAACCTGCTGTTTTCAAAAATAACTCCGTTTAATTTTTTTCTGCAGCCATATAACCTAATTACCAATACTATAAACTGTGTCAATATAAGTATAGCTGTAATGTAGTAAATATTACCTGAAGGAGCTATTATTAACAGCGAAAGAATATGAAAAATTGAAGCAATTAAAACACTATAATTTGCATAATTAAGATAACCAAAGGCTGCTAACAATGGGTATCCTATTAACATACTAGGAATTGAAATGTATGCGGCAATTATCATTATTTTTAAAATCCCAACACTAACATCATAGTTTGAACCAAATAAAAGGTTAATTATAAAATCACTCATCATAAAAGCTCCAACGGAACCAACTGTGCTTATAACCATGACTCCAAGGAAAATCTTCTTAAATATCTTTATATCTTTATTCCTAGCCATATGCGGATAGATAGCATCTACAATAGTAGAAACACCTGTTGAAATTACATTGCATATTTTTTCTGCAGCTGAGAAGTAACCTACTGCTGTATTTCCTAAAAATATGCCTATTAAAAATGTATTAGATATAGTATAAGCACTCACTGAAATACGAGATATAAAGAATTGACCACTCTCTCTTAAAGATTCCTTAATTATAGCTTTTTGAGGAAAAGCCAGTCTTAGATTAAATTGCTTTATAGCGATATAAAACCCTATGCCCCCAGCCACCACGAATCCCAAGGAATTTAGAAGTGGTACATAATACAATTCTTCTTGACTTTTTACAATTATAAAAATTAGTACAGTAAAGATTGACTTTGCTACTATATTCAAAATCGTCGTGTATTTCATCTTTTCCATTCCCTGAAAAAGCCAGACTGGAAACAATACTTGTCCAATAACTACACCAAAATTTAATATGTATACATACATATGTTGATGAAATTTATCAATAAAAAATGTCATAACTAATAAAATAATAAAACTTATAACTAATAAAACAACTTTAATAAGATATACTGCTGAAACTATCTCACTTACTTTATCGTTATCTTCTCTATATACCGATATCTTTCGAGTCGCCGACAAATTAAATCCAAAATCAGTAAGTAAAACAAAGTATTGGATAAATGCTTGTGAAAACATAACTAATCCAAATCCTTCTGCCCCTAACACTATACCTAAATATGGAATAGTCAATAAAGGTAATAAAAAATTAGCTATTTGCATAGCAAATAGCGCAATAAAGTTTCCTGTGATTTTCTTTGTAGTAGACATTATCTTACTCCTATATTATTTAGAAAGTACCTCTTTCATATCAGTTTTAATTTTTGTAGTGGATATGCCATCTGTCCTTGGTAAATATACAACCTCACAATATTCCTTTAAGAAGTCAAATTCACCCTCCCAATCATTTCCCATTACAAACACATCAATATTATTGCTTACAACATCCGTTACTTTCTGTTCCCAAGTTATCTCTGGGATTACTTCATCAACGTATTTTATTGCCTCTAATAATAATTTTCTTTCATTATAAGAAAAATAAGCCCTTTTATCTTTCAACATATTAAATTCATCTGTTGATAAAACTACAATTAAATACTCCCCTAGTTGCTTTGCTCTTCTTAGCAAATTTATATGTCCATAATGTAACAGGTCAAATGTACCATAAGTAATTACTCTTTTTGTCATATTTAAATTTTAGCTCCTTCACTAATATTTGTTCATCTATATGTATTAACTTTAATTAATACGCATCGTTTGATTTTAATAAAACCTTTACAGTTCTTAACAAAATTTTAATATCAAACATAATATTACGTTGTATAATATAGTAAACATCAAGTTCTACCATTTGCTCAAATGAAAGATTACTTCTTCCACTCACTTGCCATAATCCAGTACATCCAGGCGTTACTAATAAACGTTGCTTATCATAGGAGGTGTACTCTTTTACTTCCCTTAATAATGGTGGTCTTGGTCCAACTAAACTCATTTCGCCCTGTAACACATTAATTAATTGTGGAAGCTCATCCATACTCGTTCGTCTAATAAATTTCCCTATTTTCGTAATCCTTGGGTCTTCCTTCATTTTAAACATGGCACCCGACACTTCATTGTATTCCAACAAATCCTTTAGTTTTTCCTCTGCATCCGTTACCATTGAACGGAATTTATACATATAAAATTCCTTTCCACCTTTCCCAATACGAACCTGCTTAAAAAGCACTGTACCTTTTGGATCCTCGTACTTAATAAGAAGTGCTATAATTAGAAAAACTGGTGATAAGAGAATTAGGCCTACTAACGCGCCTATTACATCCATATAACGTTTGGTTATTAAATAACCTTTTCTAGAATTTACTTCTTCCAAAGTAAACAATGCATTCTTTTCCCTTTGTATATTCTCTTCTGATACTTTTATTAAAGCCAATTCACCCCACCTCATTCCCTTCTTTTCCGGCTAACATTTTTATATATTTAATCAATTCTTCCTTCAGTTCTTTGTGCTGAAGTGCTATTTCAATTGTTGTCTTAATAAATCCAAACTTCTCCCCAACATCATAACGAGTACCTTCAAAATCATAAGCAAATACACGTTGAATTTCATTTAAACGTTGAATTGCATCTGTTAATTGAATTTCCCCACCAGCACCTGTCTGTTGATCTTCGAGGAACATAAAGATTTCTGGCGTTAATACGTAACGACCCATAATTGCTAAATTTGATGGAGCTGTACCTTCTGCTGGTTTTTCGACAAATTGACGCACTTGATAACGACGTTCATTTTGTTCAACTGGATCGATAATACCGTAACGATGTGTTTCGTTTTCTGGTACTGTTTGTACACCTATAACAGATGATTGTGTCCCTTCATATTGATCCATCAATTGGCGTAAACATGGCGTATCTGCTTGTACAATATCGTCACCAAGTAATACCGCAAATGGTTCATTTCCAATAAACTTACGTGCGCACCACACTGCATGACCAAGCCCTTTTGGTTCTTTTTGTCTTATGTAATGAATATTAATTCTTGAAGAAGCTTGTACCTTTTCAAGCATTTCATACTTTCCTTTTTCTAAAAGGCTTTGTTCTAATTCGAAGGAATGATCAAAATGATCTTCAATCGCGCGCTTTCCTTTTCCAGTAACAATAATAATATCTTCAATTCCAGATTCTATCGCTTCTTCTACTATGTATTGAATGGTCGGTTTGTCAACGATCGGTAACATTTCTTTCGGCATCGCTTTCGTTGCTGGTAAAAATCTTGTTCCAAGACCAGCTGCTGGAATAATCGCTTTTCTTACTTTTTTCAATTGTATTCCCCCCTGCATCCTTTTATTTGTATGTAACAATAACAAAAACCCTACCTATAGAGTCATGTTTATAACTCCATAGGTAGAGTTTCTATTACAAATAAATTATGGGCATCTAACCCATCCTCACGTCATACTCCCGACAACAAGCGTCTAAGGTAGGTTCGAAATGAAAATTTCTACCCACAGCACGACCGAGTGCCTCCATTGATAACGGTTAGGAGACATCACCTGTTCTTTATTTAAAAGATGCCAAACAACTTTTTGCGACGAATTTGTTCTGGATCTTCTTTATAAATTGCTTTCCCACTAATGATTAAATACGGATTTTCCTTTAAGTCGCTCATAACATTCATTCCGAATTCTTTTTCAATTAACTCGTAGCTTTCTGTCAGATGAAATCCTCTTGAAGTTATGTTATGCGCATCCGATGCAATCATATGGGTTAAATTATGTTCAACAAGTTGTAGTGAGAACTTTTTAATTTTTTTACCAAACTTACCCAGTAAACTGCCTGCCGTTACTTGTGTTAATGCCCCTTTATTGACAAGGTTATATAACTTATCTGGCCGCTCGATTAACTCGGCATTACGTTCGGGATGAACGATAATTGGGATCATTCCTTTTACACGTAGTTCATACAATAGTTGTTCTGCATAACGAGGTACATGATTAGATGGAAATTCAATGAATATGTATTTATTTGTTTCATTTAAAGTAACGATTTTACCAGCTTCATAGTCTTCTAATAAATCACCATATAACCTCACTTCTTGCCCCGGTAAAATGGTAAGCGGAATATTATGTTGTTGCAGTTCATCATTTAGTTGTTTTACTTGATGAATAATTGAAGTACGTTCATTTATATATTTTCCATTTTGATGGTGTGGTGTTGCGACAATTGTATGAATACCTTCCTCTATTGCCTTTTGTGCCATCACTAAACTATCTGTTACCGTTTGTGCACCGTCATCGATACCAGGTAAAATGTGACAATGTAAATCTATCATTTGTTTCATCCTCCCTCTCTCATAGTAATCTTTTTTCCCTGTTCACGTTCACGATCGTTCAGAACAACACCTAACAATTTCCCTTTAGCTGATTCTAGCAACCCTTTTGCCTTTACTGCCGTTTCTTTTTCTGTTGATTCACTACGAACAACAAGAATGGAAGCATCACACACATTTGCCATAATTTGCGCATCGGTTACAGCTAAAATTGGTGGTAAATCAAAAATAACCAAATCGTACAGGCTATATGCTTGGGCAAGAAGCTCTTGCATTGATTTCGATCCTAACAGCTCTGCTGGATTCGGTGGGATTGGACCACAAGCTAAAAAGTGTAAATTATCAACTGAAGTCGTCTGTACACATTTTTCTAAACGTTCACTATGTGTTAATACGTTCGTTAATCCGAAAATATTATCTACTTGAAACATTTGATGCATCGCTGGTTTACGCATATCTGCATCAATTAATAATACTTTCTTACCTTGTTGAGCAAACACAACTGCCATATTCGCTGTTGTTGTAGTTTTCCCTTCACTTGGGTTCGCAGACGTTACCATTAATGAATGTAAATTCGTATCAATAGCTGCAAATTCGATATTCGTTCGAATATTACGATATTGTTCTGAGATTGGTGATTTCGGTTGTTGATGAGCAATTAATTGACGGCGTTGACGATGATTCTTTTTCTTTTTAAATAAATTAAGAGCCAATTGTTTGTCCCCTCACTTTTCTTGATGATGTAGCGTGTGATTTCACGTTCATTGTTTCTTCATCCATACGAGCTACAATACCTAACACTGGTAAGCCAAGTAAGTTTTCTACATCTTCTTCTTTTTTCACTGTGTTATCTAAGTATTCTAGTAAGAATGCTAGACCAACGGAAGCCATTAAGCCAACAACAAAGGCAATTACTACATTTAACATTGGGCGTGGTTTAATTGGAGATTGATTTTCTGCAACTTCTGCTTTCGATAATACTGTTACGTTGTCCACATTCATAATTTTTGCAACTTCACCTTTAAATACATCTGCAGTTGCATTTGCAATATCGCGAGCTAGTTTTGGATTTTTATCCTCAGCTGTTACAGAAATAACTTGTGAATCTTTTTCATTCGCAACATTAATTTTTTCTGTTAACGCTTGTGGTGTCATATTTAAATTTAATTTTTCATTTACTTGATCTAAGATTACTGGACTTTTAATAATAACCTTATATGTATTCGTTAATTGAATATTCGTTTGAACTTCACCAGCTTGAATCATTGCACCCTCTTGCTTCTTCTGATTCACAAGAATTTGCGTCGAAGATTGATAGATTGGTGTCATGAAGAAGAAGCTAATGATAGCACTTACAATAGCTGCACCAAAGGCAATTACGAGGATCATTGCTAAACGTTTTTTTAAAATATGAAATAACTCTTTCAAACTAATTGTTTCTTCCATAAGTTCCTCCAACTTTCTAAATTTTGCACATAACAAAAATTATAACATATAATCTTACATTTTTTTATTTTAGTAATATCTATGTACGATTGTTATTTAAAAACATATATAATCTTACAAAATAATCTTAAATATGACAACACATTCCATCAATTTGCCAAAAATTCTATTATATTATGTTTTTTGTATAATGCGATACAAAATTTTAAAACAATTCAAAAAAGCTAGTAAAAAAATTACTAGCTTTAAAAAATACTATTTCATACATTATTTTCTAATAATATCCATATTGCTCTTGTTCTTCTCTTTTATCGTTTAATATAACACCAAGTAGCTTTCCGGATGCTTTATCTAATATTTGTTTCGCTTTTATTAGTTTATCTTTTTCTGTTTTTTCACTGCGCGCAACCAATAAAACTCCATCACATTTATTAGCGAGTATTTGTGCATCTGTAACGGCCAATACAGGTGGTGTATCAATCAAAACGATGTCAAACATCTTATATGCCTCTAGAAGTACTTCGTCCATTTTACGATAGCCTAGTAGCTCCGCTGGGTTTGGCGGGATTGGACCCGCTGACATAACATATACGTTCTCTATGTCTGTTTTTTGAATACATTGCACAAATGATGCTTGTCCTGATAATAAATTTGTTAATCCATTTGGATTGTGTGCAGCGAATAAATTTTGCAATGTTGGTTTACGTAAGTCAGCTCCAATTAACAATACTTTTTTCCCTTGTTGTCCAAAAACAACTGCTAGATTAGAAATGGTTGTTGTTTTCCCATCACCTGGATCTGCTGAAGTGACAATGATAGAACGGATATGGTTATCTACAGATGTAAATTCAATATTTGTACGGATATTACGGTATTGTTCCGTAATGCGTGATTTAGGCTCTTTATTTGTAATTAATTGTCTTAATGGCTTTCTTTTCTTTCTCCCGAACATGTTATGGTCTCCTTTTTCAGAATACGTCATTTTCCCCTTTTTCTCTTTTATGCTCGATATGCTACGCCAATTTTTCATTTACTTCTACCGTTAAATTTCTCCATTACTTTCCTCTGCTCTTCATCATAACGAATCAGAATAACCTTTGTCCTATCCCACACCTTCTATAATGTGACAACGACATCTCTATTTTCATCGCGCTATCATTTATCTTAATTCCAAGATATTTATAGCGTCATTATATACGAACTTCCATTCATTTACAACAAAAATTCTGATTACTCTGCATTTTAATATTCCGAATAAAAAATACATTAATTAAAAAAATTCTTCTGCATGTTACAGAAGAATTTTTTTAATTAACATCTATTCTTTTTTATCACCAATCGCAAATGTAATTTCAGCTTCACATGCAACTTCACCATCTACTGTTGCGATTGCTTTTCCTTTTCCGATTGGACCACGTACACGTGTCATTTCTACTTCTAGGCGAAGTTGATCACCTGGACGTACTTGTTTTTTGAAACGACAATTGTCGATACCAGCGAAGAAAGCAAGTCTTCCTCGGTTTTCTTCTTTCTTTAATACCGCAACAGCGCCGACTTGCGCTAACGCTTCTACAATAAGTACACCGGGCATAACTGCATAATCAGGAAAGTGCCCGTTAAAGAATTCTTCGTTTGCGGATACATTTTTAATTCCAACCGCTCTTTTTCCTTCATCTACTTCTAATATTTTATCAACAAGTAAAAATGGATAGCGGTGAGGAATGATTTCTTTAATTTGTTCTATATTTAGCATACAATAATCGCCCCTTTTATAATATTGGTCTTACCACTTGGACATATTGTTTATTATCCCATTTTGTTTATTGTTTGTCATTATAAAGTGAAACTTTAATCGGTGGGGAGCTTTTTCCATCCCCACTGATTATTAGCCTTCACCAATCGGGCTTTTACGGGTAGTTGATCTCCCACCTAACTCCCTTGCATTCACTAAATTTTGAGGTGGGAGTCTTACTGCCCGTTAATGCGGGGTAAAGTGAAACTTTAATATCTTTTCAGCTTTATATATAAAAAAATGCACACACCCTATTCCATTAAAATAGTTGCATATTCCAGCAACTGACACGGAGGTAGAAAAGAGTGTATGCCCAAATTAGGGAAAGGCAATATGTATTTGAACATGATTTGCCTTAATGTCGTATTCGACTCATTATATTATAAACGTTTTCAAATAAGGAAATATTAAATTTAACCATATATATGAATATTTTACCTATTTCCTTCGTTTTTCTTTATTTTTCTTCTATTTTCTCAATAAATCAAAATAAAATAAAAAAATGAAAGAATAAAAAAACAAAAAAGAACTACGGTTAACACCTTAGTTCTTCTCATCTTCCCCGCCTTTTGCGAGCTAATAATAAGCGGGGGATGCCCCCACTTATTAAAGTTTCACTTTATCGTAAAGCACGCTTTGGTAATTTATCGATATTCTCTAACATAATACCTGTACCAACCGCAACACATTGCATTGGGTTTTCAGCAATTAATACTGGTACTTTTAGTTCTTCTGCTAGAAGCATGTCGATACCGTGTAGTAAAGCTCCACCGCCTGTTAGAATAACACCGCGGTCGATAATGTCCGCAGATAGTTCTGGTGGCGTGCGCTCTAGTACGCCTTTTGCAGCTTGTACAATGATAGCCGCGTCTTCTTTTAGTGCTTCTGTAATTTCTTCAGAGCATACTGTAATTGTACGTGGTAAGCCCGTTACCATGTCACGTCCGCGAATTTCAAGCTCTTCGCTACGTGCACCTGGGAATACTGTACCAACTTTAATTTTAATATTTTCTGAAGTACGTTCTCCAATTAATAGCTTATACTTACGTTTAACGTAGTTTAAGATCTCCATATCAAACTTATCGCCAGCCATTTTGATAGAGGAAGAGGTAACAATATCACCCATAGATAGTACAGCGATATCCGTTGTACCTCCACCAATATCAACAACCATGTTACCGCTTGGTTGGAAGATTTCCATACCAGCACCAACTGCGGCTACTTTTGGTTCTTCTTCTAAAAATACTGTTTTACCACCTGAACGTTCAGCAGCCTCACGAATTGCTTTTTGTTCTACTGATGTGATATTTGTTGGACAACAAATTAAAATGCGAGGTTTTGAAAAGAAGCTCTTCACGTCCAATTTGTTAATGAAATACTTTAACATTGCTTCTGTAATTTCGAAATCTGCGATTACACCATCTTTAAGCGGACGAATTGCTACAATATTACCAGGTGTACGTCCCACCATACTTCTTGCTTCTTCACCTACTGCTAATACTTTACCTGTGTTACGATCAATTGCCACAACAGATGGCTCATTTAATACAATACCTTTGCCTTTAACATGAATTAATACATTAGCCGTACCTAGGTCAATTCCGATATCTCGCGCAAACATTCCCGTCATTTCCTCCTCGATATTCAAAATCAGGTTACACCCGAATTCTTTTACACCTAATTTCTGATTTTATCATAAATTTAACAGAAACGTAATATTCGCAAAAAGAATTCTTCTGAAAAATATTACCGAATTGAAACGGAATGTTTGCGATCGCATATTTATTGACGGACCGGCTTTTCTACATCTTCTTTTCTATACTTTTGCTTTGTTGCTTCTCCGCCTCTTAAATGACGAATAGACTTATGATAATCAAGAATTTCTTTCACTTCATTTGCGAGCTCTGGATTAATTTCTGGTAGACGTTCCGTTAAATCTTTATGGACTGTACTCTTTGATACCCCAAATTCCTTTGCAATGACACGCACTGTCTTTCTTGTCTCCACGATATACTTACCAATCTTGATAGTTCTCTCTTTGATGTAATCGTGCACACCACTCGCCTCCCTAAATTGGATGTGAGAAGTGTGAAATGAGCCTCGCTGCATACGACTAAGAAGTAAGTGTGAGTGCTGTTTGTAAGCGTTAAACATTCTTGGATTTATAATGAAATGATTCACGATTTCTCACCTCAAACACTCTCTTTGCTTTGGTTTATACCATTGTATTGCCCGCACTACTGATATATGCTACATGTTCACTATTTTTGCGGACTAAGTGAAGAAAAATTACGTTTTTTTGTGAGAAATACGTTAACAGTGACTATTTTGGCGAAAAAAATGACACCTTGTATATAAGGCGTCATTCTTCTCGTTCCAACTCTTCTTCTAACAATTGATGGTGGGGAACCTCTTTCTTACTGGCAATATAATAATATAAAGTGAATAAAACAAACAATAAAATAATAGCAGTCGACAGAACAAACAAAAATGACACAGTATCCCCTCCCTTTTGTAATATATATTCGAGAATCTCGTCATATTTCCTTGTTATTGCAACTTTTTTCTCGAAATTGAGTATTTTTATATAAAGTGAAACTTTAATCAGTGGGGGACACCCCACTGATTATTAGCCTTCACCAATCGGGCTTTTACGGGCAGTTGCCCCTAACCTAACTTCTTAGCTTTCACTGAATTTTGAAATAGGGGTCTTACTGCCCGTTAATGCGGGGTAAAAGTAAAAAAATCAGCTCTCCTAGTGAGAACTGATTTTTTCACTTTCTTATTCTTGTGAAGAAGAACTGTTAGATGATTCTGTAGAACCATTTGTTGATTTTTCTTCTTTCTTCGGCTCTTCCTTTTTGTCACTAGTCGAACCGCTTGTTGATTTCTCTTCTTTTTGAGACTTGTCTTCTGTTTTATTTTCTGGTTTCGTGCTTGTTGACTTCTCTTCTTTTTGAGATTTGTCTTCAGCTTTTTTACCAGAAGCGTTCGTTGCCTTTGCAGCACCTGCATCAGCTTTAATTTCTGCTACTGACTTATTTAAGTAGCGCTCAGGGTTCACAGCCACGTTGTCTTTACGTACTTCAAAGTGAACGTGAGAACCTGCTTCTTTATTCATTGCACTTAGACCGGATTTTCCTAATACTTCACCTTGTGCAACTCGTGCACCTTTTTCTACTTTCACACTGCCTAAGCTTTGATAAGAAACTGCTACACCATTTCCGCTATCAACTGTTACAACATAACCAAGAAGTGAATCTTTTTCAGCTTTCGTTACTGTACCGCTTAAAGCAGCAGCTACATTGAATTCTTTTCCATTCTTCGCAGCAATGTCAATTCCTTTATTTGGGGAATATGTGTTGTTATAAAAGACAAGTGCTTTTTCTTGTTCCGCCTCAGTTGCTGCATCTTCATAGAATTTCTTCTGTACGACTACTTCCGCATTCGCGGCTGCTGGCATTTTCACTACTTCTGAAGATTTCGTTACTGGTACTGCTGGATCTTCCGATTGTGTATACGGTGTTGCTTGATCTTGGTTCGGAGTCTTCTTCGGATTAGCTCCTTGGAACCATAGCGCAACCATTAAAATTACCGCTGCACAAGCAATGTATAGTGCCGGAAACACCCATCTTTTTTGAAATAAATGTACTACCTTTTGCGACTTTTTATTATTTCTTCCTCGCATTCCATCATCACCTCAGCAATCATTTTGAACAATATCCACGTATCCTATACAACGTATAACTAATTACTTTTCGACAAAATCTGTAAAAATATGTATAGTAATTGTAAAATTTCCGAGGAAATGATAGAAAAAAGAAAAAACTGAGCGTTTCGGCTCAGTTTTTAATCTAATTGTTTCTTTTTATATACGATCAAACATGCAATAAGTGAAATAATAAGCCAAGCTCCAACATTTATCATATGCCCACTAATACTACTAAACCCAGCACCCTCTACTAAGCTTTTAATTGCTTTTTCAAGGTGAGATGTTGGAAGATAACTAATCATCGTCTTAATTACTTCATTTTCAACCATTGGCTCAAATTGTACAGCTAAATACATCGTCATTAATATGGGCATTCCGATTAGTGATGTTTGGGGGACAGACTCAGCTAGTAATCCAATCATTGTTCCAATTAAAGTAAATAGAATTGTTCCACATAAGAAAACAAATGCGAGTAATAAAAAATTTCCACTTAATTGATCTAAAATGAATAAGTTTACAATGGAAATACCTAACGTTAAACATGCTGTTAATATACTTTTCCCAAGAAGAACTTCCACAGAAGAAGCCGGTGATAGCATTAACACACGTAACGTATGTTTTTCTTTCTCTTCTGCAATTACCATTGATTGAACAAACCCTGCTACAAATAGAAAGGACATTAAAGTAATAATGCCAACTCCTGCCTGCCCTTCTCCAAATCGGCTAAATATAAATGCAAATATAATTGGTAAAGATGCCATTAACAAAACTTGTGAATTTGTCTTAAAATCCTGTACTTCTTTTCTAAAAATAGCTGATACACGTCTCATTGAAAATGTCATTATAATCCCCTCCCAGTAACTTCAATAAAGATATCGCCTAGCGTTGGTTCGTGTGAATGAATCGATAGTAATTCGCCCTTTTTCATCCATTCTGAAATACGTTTTGCACCTAATTCGTCTTTTTGCACGACTTCTTTTTGCTTATCTTTTAATACGACTTGTATTTGATCTTTCGCGTATTGTAAGCGAAGGTTTTCTGGTGTATCAAGCGCTACAATTTCTCCGCCGCATAGAAAGGCGATGCGATTACAAAGCGTCTCTGCTTCTTCCATATTGTGAGTCGTTAAGAAAATCGTCGTTCCTTCTTTATTTAAATCTTTTAAGACTTTATGAATGTTTTGTACGTTAACTGGATCGAGTGCAGATGTTGGTTCGTCTAAGAAGAGGATATCTGGTTTATGGAGGACTGCCCTTGCTAGTGTAACGCGTTGCTTCATCCCTTTTGATAGTTTCTTTACTAATGTTTTTTTATCATCTAATAGATTCACTTGCGCTAGCACTTCATCGATTCGTTCTTTTTTACAATCGTATAAATCGCAAAATAATAGTAAGTTATCATAAATGCTAAGTCTTTCATATAAACCGCTGTTGTCTGTTAAAATACCAATTCGTTTATAATCGATGCTGCTTGGTCCTGTAATATCTTTACCTAGTACCCTCACTGTTCCAACGCTATGCAGCAATTGAGAAGTTAAAATCTTTACTGTTGTTGTTTTTCCAGATCCACTCGGTCCAAGGAATCCAAAAATTTCTCCTTGCTTCACCTCAATATTTACATTTCGAAGTGCCGTTTTTTCGTTGAAACTTTTCATTACATCTTTCATTTCAATTGCCAATGTCATCTCGTCATCCCCTTTGTTTTTCTTTTTATAGATGAAAGTCGCTTTAGCGCTTTTCGTTTGTTTGTTTCGCTTTTCTTGACTCAATCATATGAAAAACAAAGGAGTTACGCAGTAAAATACCGGTAAAAGGAGTATTTTTACCGGTGAATGAATCGTATTTTAAGCTTATTGGAGCAATTTTTATAGCCCAATCACACCTTTTAATTCATCCATTCGTCCTTTCGATAACGGAATTGAACTTTTTCTTTCGTCATCCAAAATTAAACTAAAACTGTTACGAGTCCACGTAATCACTTCTCGCACTCTTTGTAAATTCACAAGGTACGAGCGATGACATCTAAAGAACCCGAATCCTGTTAATCTCGCTTCTAGTTCACTTAATGTTAATGCACATACGAAATCACCTTCACGCACATGAATATGTGTCACTCCGTTTTGCGTTTCGATGAAATGAATTTCCATCGGATCAAGTAAAATGATTTTATCATTCACTTTCGCTGGTATTCTTTCTAACTTCATTTGCGGAATCATTTGAACAACCTTTTCTTCATCCACCTCTTCCACTTCTTCTTGTTCGATTTCTACTTTTTTCACGCCATCATTGTTTAATATGTATACATCTTCTGTTAACGAAAGGGCGTCCGATAGGAAAGATGATGTAATAAAAATCGCCTTTCCTTGGTCTTTCATTTTCATAATCGCTTTTCGAGTAATAATTGTACTCTCTGTATCTACATTTTGCTCTGGCTCTTCCAAAATAACTAAGTCTGGATTATGAATCATAACACGCCCGATATGAAGGCGACGTTTCTCTGAAAATGATAGTTTTTCTATTTTAATGTTTAATTTATCTAAGAGGCCGACATATTGCACTACTTCTTCTGTGCTCATATTTGATTCATACAGTCCTATTAAGAACTTGAAGTATTCCTTTACCTTCAAACGATCATATGCCTCATCTTTCAAGAAACAAAAGCCGATGCGGGAATAATGTTTCTTTCCAATCGCTTCACCTTCAAATAGCACATTACCAGTTGAAGCTTCTTCCTCACCAATAATGATGCGGTGCAACACTTTAGCTGTATGGTTATTACATTGCAAAACAACACATTGTCCCTTCTCAACCTTCAGTTCAACTGCCGGCAACTGATTCGTTTTTCCTAATTGTTTCAACTCCAGTAGTGCCATTCCGTCTCCCCCAAATACTTTTTATCCTATTATACCAAACAATTAATGGAAGATTTAGATATTTTATGAAGTATCATAAAAAGAAGGCTATCCAAATGAAAGGATAGCCTTCTTCTCTAGTTTTGCTCTATATACGTCTTGAGCTGATCACGCAGCGCTTTCTTTAAGAATTTCCCTACAGATGTTTTCGAAATTTCGTTTATAAATAAAATATCACCTGGCATCCACCATTTCGGAAATTCTGCTTCTAGTAAAGCGTACAGCTCTTCCCTTTCTACTGCTTGTCCCTCTTTTAATACAACGCAAGCAACGGGACGTTCTTGCCATTTTTCATGCGGCACCGCCACAACAGATGCTTCTAACACTTTATCGTGCGACATTAAGGCATTTTCTAAATCTACGGAAGAAATCCATTCGCCTCCACTTTTAATTCAGTCTTTCGTACAATCAGCAATCTTAATACATCCTTCCGAATCAACCATGACAATGTCTCCTGTATAGAGCCAACCGTCTTTCATTGATTCTTTTCTGTACGTTCATCCTTATAATAGCTTCCAGCGATCCATGGGCCCTTTAAACAGAGTTCTGTCACCACTGAACATTGACGATTTTTTTAATATATCAACGATTCGATAAGGAACCTATCTACTAACAAAAGAAAACCGTCCCAATATACCTCTTGGAACGGTTTCTTTTCCCCCTACTTCTTCACCATCAACTTTCCTTCATAATCATTCATCGACTTTATTTCGACACCTTTATAATAATGAGCAACGATATCTGTATATTTCTTACCTTCCGCTGCCATGCCATTTGCTCCGTATTGGCTCATGCCAACGCCGTGACCGAATCCCTTCGTTGTAACGACGATTTTATCCCCTTCTTGTTTCCATGTGAAGTCAGAAGAGCGTAAATCTAACTTTTCACGAACTTGCTTTCCTGTTAATGTTTTCCCTTGAAATGCTACATCTTTTACTCGCTTTCCTTCCGTAAGATCTTTAATATTTCCAACCTTCCCATCTGCCAACACCTTCACACCGAGACGCTTTTGAAAGTCAGCTACTGTAAAGGTTTGCTCGCTCGTAAATTTTGGAGAGGCTTGATCCCACGGACTATCTACGCTCTTTAAGTACGGATAATCATTTCCCCAATAATCAGCTGCATTTTCTGTCCGGCCATTACTCGTTGAGAAGAAGGATGCTGAGATTGGTTTTCCATCATACGTTAAAACTTGTCCTGCGGTTTTCGAAACGGCTTCTTCGATTTTCTTCAAATTATTTTCGTAGTTATTGCCCCATTGTTTCTTCAATTCTTCTTTACTTTTGTACACTTGATCTTTCACCGTATCGGTCACGTCCGCATTGTTTTTCTTACCTCCGCTTAGCATACGCTGTACCACAAATGTTCTCGCTGCTAATGCCTGCGCCTTTAGCGCCTCTATTTCAAAACTGGCATTCATCTCAGAAGCTACTACACCGGTCACATACTCCTCCATAGGTAATGTTTCTACCTTCTTTTGCCGATCACGATATACAGCAACTTGAACCGCTGTATCCACTTTCCCTGGAGCTGGTATACTTTCTATCGCTGGAGGAGTTTTAGAAGCTGCTTCTTCCCCTACTTTTGCTTTCGCAAACGGAATAACAAGAGCAGCAGGTACAATGATAACGAGCGCTATTAGAAGCGCTACTGTGATAAAAAGTGGCTTTGAAAATTTCATCTTATTTCCCCCAATATCCAAAAGCTTTACTCCATTCATTCTTATGGAACAACTCTTTCTTTTAGAACATACTTAAGGGGAACCAGCTAAAACGAAAATTTTCTAAATATTTTTACTGGTACGTGCATAAGTATAGAATTTATTGACTATAACAGTAATAACCCAAAAAAATAGTCCCTACGTCAAAAGACGTAGAGACTATTTCAATTAAGCGTGAAGATCAGAAACTTCTTGTTCTTTCATTTCTTCTACTTTTTCGTTTACACGTTCAATAGTTGCACCTAATGCAGCTAATTTCTTATGGAAATCTACATAACCACGGTCAAGATGCTTTAACTCAGTTACACGAGTGTAACCTTCAGATACTAAACCAGCTAAGATTAATGCAGCAGCAGCACGTAAGTCAGTTGCGCCTACTTCAGCACCTTGTAAGCTGTTTGGACCGTTCATAATAACAGAACGACCTTCGATTTTAATATCAGCATTCATACGACGGAATTCTTCAACGTGCATAAAGCGGTTTTCGAATACCGTTTCTGTAATCATACTTGTTCCATCAGCTTGTAGTAATAATGCCATCATTTGTGATTGCATGTCTGTTGGGAAACCTGGGTGAGGCATAGTTTTAATATCAACCGCTTTTAACTTATCTGGGCCGATAACACGTACACCTTCATTTTCCTCAATAACTTTAACACCCATTTCTTCCATTTTCGCTGTAATTGAGCGTAAATGTTCAGGTACAGCATTTTCAATTAAGATGTCTCCACCAGTAATTGCCGCTGCAACCATGAATGTTCCCGCTTCAATACGGTCAGGAATAATAGAGTGGTTTCCACCATATAATTTATCAACGCCTTCGATACGAATCGTTCCAGTTCCAGCTCCGCGTACTTTCGCTCCCATCGCATTTAAGAAGTTAGCTAAGTCAACGATTTCTGGTTCTTTCGCTGCGTTTTCAAGGATTGTTGTCCCTTTTGCTAATGTAGCTGCAGACATAATGTTTTCTGTCGCGCCCACGCTTGGGAAGTCTAAATAAATTTTAGCTCCTTTTAGTTCTCCCTCAACGTATGCCTCAACAAAACCATTACCAACCTGTACTTTTGCTCCCATTGCTTCGAAGCCTTTTAAATGTTGGTCAATTGGACGTGAACCAATTGCACATCCACCAGGAAGTGCAATACGAGCACGGCCGTTACGTGCAAGTAATGGTCCCATTACTTGAACAGATGCACGCATTTTACGTACATATTCAAATGGTGCTTCAATGTTTAGTTCTTTAGAAGCATCGATTGTTACTTGGTTATTTTCAAATACGACTTCAGCATTTAAATGACGTAATACCTCATTAATTGTGTATACATCAGACAAAACTGGTACTTCAGATAGTACATTCTTTCCATCACTCGCTAATAGGGCTGCAGCGATTATAGGTAATACAGCATTTTTTGCGCCCTCAACACGCACTGTGCCGTTTAACCGCTTTCCGCCACGGACGATGATCTTTTCCAAATTATTCCCCTCCGTGTCCTTTTTTCAGTATCTATTCACTCAATACTCAGAAGTTATGATCGGTGTGCCAACCACAATTGTATCTTTGTTGTCTGTAGAACGTATTGCTATTTGCACATTTATTTTCTCTCTATTTGTTGAAAGAGCGTCATCCCACTTTTTATTGTATGCGGAGACTGACACAAATGCTCTTTCTTCTATCTGTTCGATCGCTCTTGCTGAAAGATCTTTCAAAAACTGATTGGTTTTATTTTGCAAAACACCTTCAATCTTATCATTCAGTACACCTTGAACACAAGTGTAAATTATAGGTTTTTCACTAAAAATTTTATTTGTTTTCTGAATGTACTTCGGGTCCCATTTCGCCCCGCTTACTTCAAAAATAATGAAAGTGTTTTCTTTAGTATTTTCCTTACTCCATGTTACTACTACTCGTTCTTCATAAGAAGAAAACTTTTTATAGGATGTAGCTTTATATCCATCTGGAGATTGCTCTAATTCCCACTTTTGAATATTCGCCTTGTCCTTCACATCGTTTAACAACTTTTGAAACATATGTATATTAGAAATTGTTTTTGTTTCTCGCGCTAACCATGACCACTTCTCTACTTTAGCATCATTTTTCTCTAAAGTTGCAATCATGCTCTCCATTTTCTGTTCATCGCTGATCGGTTTCATCTCTCTATATCCAACCAAAAATAAAACAACACTTATCACAACAATAAGAATGGCTTTAAGCTTCAATTTCATCCCCTCCTATCCCCATTGTTAACGGAGATATGAGGTTCTATACACTTACTTTACTAAATACGTTAAACTCTTTGAATAGCCTAAATAATCAAGGAAAAAGTTACTTACAGATGTCCCAATTGCAATTGTAATTAGGATGAGTAACACTCGCGTCTGCATCACCTTTCCAGACTTCATTAAACGCTCAATGTGAACACCTTGTAAGGCCCACCACGTAATGGTAATAAACAATAAATGCGAAACAATGGCAATCAGTGCTTGTTGCCCTAAAAGATGTGCCAAAAAATCGACCCCTTTTTACCCAGCTACTACTTACGAAATACTATAAAAACGATACCATAATAAGTAGGAGCCACACTTTTTCAAATACAAATAAGCATCTTACATTTTACATCATAATTTGCTCTCAAAAAACATATACCTACATGCATTTTCAATTATAATTCACACAAAATAAAAAGCGCAGAGTAACAACTCCACACCTTTTATTTTCACTATTGTACCACGTTCCCTAAGAAGAAGAAATCCTTCATTAATGGAAAATATTCATAAAAGAAATTGTATCCAATCATCGGCATAATCCCTAGTATTACAATCGAGATTGCACAAAGGCTCATAACAACCTTTATATTCAATGGCAAACGAATTTTCTCTTCCACTCCTCCCGTCCGGAAAAACATTTGCTGTAGAATACGGAAATAATATACGAATGAGATGACTGTCGTCCCCATCATAATAGAAGCTAGTACGTAATGAGCTGGCTCTACATGCAGTGCACCTAAAAAGATGTTAATTTTCCCGATGAAACCAGCTGTTCCTGGTATCCCGGCCAACGATAATATAAAAATCGTCATCACTATCGCTGTAAATGGCGATCGCTTATATAATCCGGTAAAAATGGTAATGTTTTCTTTGTTACTTTGTAAGATTAAGCCGTGAATAATTGCAAATGCGCCTATATTCATAAGCATATACGCAAGCATGTAAAACCACATGCTATCCATCGTAAATGGTGATAATGCTACAAGCGGAACGAGTAAATACCCCGCATGCGCGATTCCCGAATAGGCAAATAGGCGTTTTACGTTATATTGCTTTAACGCTACTACGTTTCCAATAATCATCGTAATACTCGCTAGTACTGCAATGTATATGCTCATACGTCCGTATAAAGATTGCATGTCTCCTTGTACCGATACACTTGCAAAAACCATGAGAAACAGACGAATAATGAGTAAGAATCCAGCAATTTTAGAAATCGTCCCGAGAAAAGCAGTAACAGGCGTAGCCGCTCCCTCATACACATCTGGTGCCCACATATGAAACGGCACTGTCGCAATTTTAAACGAGAGTCCAACGAGTAATAGTAGAAATGCGAGAGCTAACAATAACTGAATACCACCAACAAGCTCCCCTGCGAATACTTTTTGCATATCCACGATATTAGTTGATCCTGTAATACCGTATAAATAACTCATTCCAAAGAGCGTAATTGCCGTTCCAATTCCTCCGTTAATGACATATTTCATGGCCGCCTCGTTTGACGCACGGTTCCTTTTTCGTATTCCTACTAAAATATATGAAGAAAGTGAAAGCAATTCTAAACCGACGAAAAGTGTAATGAAGTCGATACTAGAAGCCATAAACATAGCCCCAAGAAGTGCCATTAAAAATAAGTAATAATATTCTCCCTTATCTTCAATTGGATTCTTCTTATCATCGCTCATGGCGGTGCATAAGATGAGGGCCGCTCCGCCTAATAACAACGTTTTAAACCCTTTTGAAAAACCATCTAACACAAACGATCCATTTAAAATATCTCCTGTCGGTTCACCGTATAGCGTGATTAACGACACGATTGCTAATATGACGGCTGCGATTGCACTAAGCGCTACATATCTATGATTCAACTTAAAAAACAAATCACATATGGAAAGAAGGATGGCAGCTCCGAGAATAATGAATTCTGGCACCATGAGATGCCATGATAAGCTAAGTAACGTATTCATATCCATCCTACTTCACCCCCAATGTTTTCAATGTATTTTGAAGCGGATCCCCTAGTATTTCTGGCATTACTCCAATTGCAATAATGCAGAAGATAAGTAGCAATATAGGCACATACTCCCATCCGTGTATATCAGCTTTCGCCTCCCACTCTTTCTTACCAAATGTTACTTGAAGTGTCGCTCTCAATACGTATACAGCGGTTAAAATGATGCCAAGTACACCGACTGCAGCAATGACTGGCTCCCCTTGGAATAAACCGAGAAAGGCAAGAAACTCACTAACAAATCCAGACATTCCTGGCAATCCAAGCGATGCCATTCCTCCTGCTAAGAAGAATCCGCTAAGTACCGGGACACTTTTTGCGAGTCCGCCAAGCGCTGTAATATCCGACGTTCCAAAGCGCTGTTCTATAACGCCCAGTAAGAAAAAGAGTAAGGCTGCAATTAAACCGTGAGAGACAACTTGGAATAGTGCCCCTTGTATACCTGGTGCATTTAACGCCGCAAGGCCCATTAATACGATGCCCATATGCGAAATACTAGAGTAAGCAAGCACCTTCCGAAAATCCGTTTGGATGAGCGCTAAGAAGGCTCCGTACAATAAATTGATGACTCCTAAAATCGCAATAAGCGTTGCAAACTCGCGAAAGTATTCCGGGAATAGCCCCTTTCCGAAACGAATCATACCGTATGCCCCAATCTTCAGTAAAACGCCCGCGTGAAGCATAACTACAGCCGGATGCGCTTCAATATGCACATTGACCATCCAGCGATGTAACGGGAAAACGGGTAGTTTAATCGCAAAAGCAATCATTATGGCAAGAAACAATCCGAACTGTAAGCTACTTGAGACAGCCATTCCTCCCCCAGCACCTACACTCGTTAATATTTCTTTAAGCTCTGTAATATTTGTTGTACCTGTTTTTGCAAATAAAACTGAGAAAACGATGAGTAAAATAGCGGAGCCAATACCGTTATATATTAAATAACTATAAGCAGCCTTTTCACTCGACAATTTCCCCCACTTTCCAATTAATAAAAACATTGGCGGCAACGTAATTTCAAAGAAGATAAAGAACAACATTAAATTTTGAGCAGCGAAGACGCCGAACATCCCTATTTCTAACATGAGTAGCAGCATATAAAAGGCTTTCAAGTTTCTTTTAATAGTAAATGCCGCAATTGCTGCAAGCATCGCTAGAAGGGCTGTCAGCACCATCATAACGAGCGATAAACCATCAATGCCGAGCTCGTAATAAATGGAAAACCATCTTTTATCCACCGCTGCAAAATCCCCAAATTTAATCCATTTCACTTTTTCATCGAATAGCGACAAACTCTTTCCAGAAGCATATGTACAAGCGAGGACGATAGCGATTCCAAATGGAAGCGCCGTCCCAAATAAACCAAGCGCTCGCACAGTACGCGATTCTTTTTTTGGCGTTAATACAAGTAAGAGAATTCCTAAAAGCGGGGAAAAAATGAAGAACGTTAATAACAAATCATTCATCGTAAATCCCCTCCCGTATAGAGCAAAATAATGACGAGTACTGCAAGCGAAACAGCTGTTACAGTGCCGTACACTTGTACATTTCCGTTTTGGAGTCTAGAACCGAGTCCGCTTATCCCTTTAACTAGACTCCCTATTAAAACGGCAATTCCTTCGACTACATACACCTCAAATAAGCGAAGCACATGAGCGATTCCCTTCGTAATAGGGAGCACCGTCATATTGTATAGTTCATCCACATAATATTTTTCTTTCAAAAGGTTATAAAGAGGTGTTCCATCGCCCCCAGCCCAATCTCTAGAAATAGATTTCTTGCCATATATGAAATATGCAAGAGCAATCCCAGCCAAGGAAACGAGCGTCGCAACAATCATAATCCAAACTGGTCCATGTGCCTCTCGCACTTTAAATGCTACATCTTTCGTAAGCCAATCCCCGAGGAATGTCCCAAACCATGGTGTATTCATATAACCCGCCACTACGGCGAGAACACCAAGGACGATCATCGGATACGTCATAACGCGGGGCGATTCATGCACATCTTCCTTTGTCTTTGCTTCCCCAGTAAAGACAAGGAAGTAGAGCCGGAACATGTAGAATGCTGTTAAAAATGCTGCAATTACTGCTAATATGAATAAAACGTAATTGCCATTCATCCAAGTCACCGCTAAAATTTCATCTTTACTAAAGAAACCAGAAAGGAGCGGAACCCCACTAATTGCAAGTGTACCGATTAAAAATAGTGCACCCGTTACTTTCATCTTCTTCTGTAAACCGCCCATTTTATTAATGTCTTGCGTATGCACTGCATGAATGACACTTCCTGCCGCCAAAAATAGTAGCGCTTTAAAAAAGGCGTGTGTCGTTAAATGGAAAACACCAGCTACATAACCAGCAGATCCTAATGCGAGCATCATATAACCTAGCTGGCTAACCGTAGAATAAGCAAGCACTCTCTTTATATCCGTTTGTACAAGACCGATAGAAGCCGCAAAGATTGCCGTGAAAGCTCCAACGATTGCCACTGTCTGCATCGCCACCGCACTTGCTGAAAATAGCGGGAACATCGTCGCCACTAAATACACGCCAGCTGCGACCATCGTCGCCGCATGAATAAGTGCCGAAACAGGCGTAGGCCCCTCCATTGCATCTGGTAACCACGTATGAAGCGGGAACTGACCTGACTTCCCCATCGCCCCGATAAAAATTAATATCGCTGTTATTGTAATCATCGTAGGGGTAAGATCACCTGTATGAATCGCTCTAAAAATTGCGTCATATTCAAAACTACCTGCATGCCAGAAAATTAAGATCATCCCAATAAATAAACCGACATCTCCAATACGAGTCATAATAAAAGCCTTTTTCGCAGCAGCTTTCGCTTCTTCTTTAAAGAAATAAAAACCGATGAGTAAAAATGAACCAAGGCCAACTAACTCCCAAAATATATAAAGCTGTAATAAATTCGGTGATATAACGAGCCCGAGCATTGCAAATGTGAAGAGCCCTAAATAGGCATAAAAGGTTGGTAATCTTTCATCACCTTTCATATAACCTTTCGAATACACATGTACAAGTAAACTCACAAGTGTAACGATAAACAGCATTAAAGCCCCTAATGCAGTCACTTCAAAGCCAAATGATATATCAATATCTCCCGTTCTAAGCCATACCCACTTATGCTTCAATCCTACTTTCGAAAACCGTTCTACTAATACAAGTACCGCAAATATAAAGGAGAGAAAGACGAGGAAAATACTAAGTACACTGCTTCCTTCTCTAATTTTCTTCCCGAATATAAGTAATAAAAAAAACGAAACAAGCGGGAAAAGCGGTATGAGCCATGCATAATCGATCATTGTTTCCTTCCCCCTTTTCGGTCACAATGTTATCCTTTGAGCGTATCCATTTCATCTACATGAACCGTCGTACGATTACGATACAAAGCAATTAAAATGGCGAGTCCTACCGCCGCCTCCGCTGCTGCTACAGCCATCGTAAACAGAGAGAAAATTTGCCCTGTTAAATTTGGGAACAAACCTAATTTACTAAACGCGACTAAATTTAAATTGGCCGCGTTTAGCATTAATTCAATACAAACTAATACAATCACTGTATTTCGCTTCGTTAAAGCTCCAAACAAACCGATGCAAAACAAAATAATCGCAAGCGTTAAATATGCAGAAGCTGGAACACTACTCATTGGAATCCTCCTCTTTCTCATCCTTCTTCGCAAGTATAATCGCGCCAACAAGTGCTACAAGTAAAATAACTGAGGTTAACTCAAATGGAATAATATATTTCGAATAGAGAAGTGTACCGATTTGAAGTGTGTTTTTTTCATGGAGAGGTAAACTTCCTTGTGTGCTTTCATTTGCAAAATCAATATTGTTAACAGCGAAATACATAACTGCCCCAAATGCTACAACCGCAAAGAAGATAATCCATTTTCGAAGAGTAAGACGCGATTCATTTTCTGCGTTATGTTGCGTTAACATAATGCCAAAAATCATAATAATTGTAATCGCACCGGAGTAAAGTAAAATTTGTGCAACTCCGATAAATTCGGCCGATAAAAGAAAGTACAAACCTGCGATACTAAGAAATGTCAGAACGAGAGCTAGCATCATATGCATGACTTTCGTTAAGTTCAACATAAGAACACCGCCGATAATTGCAGACAAGGATAGTATAAAGAATGCTACAAACTCGCCATTCATGCTTTATTCTCCTTCCTGACGTTTTCGTCGTTTTCGTCAAGCCATTGCAAATTTTTAAATAAATCATCACGTGAATATTCCGCGAGCTCAAAGTTATTTGTCATAACAATCGCCTCTGTCGGACAAACTTCTGTACATAAATCACACAGAATACAAATTTCAAAATTAATATCGTACGTGTCGATAATTTTTCCTTTTTTCGTAGGATCCGGATGTTTTTTTCCTGTTAACTGAATACAGTCTGTCGGACAAATGTTGGAGCATTGGTTACAAACAATACACTTTTCCGGATAAAACTTTTGAATACCTCGAAAGCGGTCTGGCAACGGCAACGGTTGATTCGGATAATCGTAAGTCACCTTCTTCTTACTCAAATTGCTTAATGTATATTTTAATCCTTTAAATAGTCCTTTCATCTCTTACTGGCACCCCCCTCATAGATTAGAAGAATAACTCCTTAATCAATGCCGTTAAGAAAATATTCGCAAGTGCAATTGGCAATAATACTTTCCAGCCAAACTCCATTAACTGGTCACCTCTTATACGCGGAAACGTAACGCGGAACCAAATTAATAGAAAGACTACACTGCTAAATTTCAAAGCAAACCATACCGATCCCGGGATAAATCCAAGGAACATAACTGGATTCCATCCGCCTAAAAAGAGCACTGTAATTAAAGATGACATTCCGAAGAAATATACGTACTCTGAAAGCATGAAAAACGCCCATCGAAACCCTGAGTATTCCGTATGATATCCAGAAACAAGTTCCGATTCTGCTTCTGGTAAATCAAACGGCGTCCTATTTAACTCTGCTACCGCCGCGATTAAGAAAACGACGAAACCGATTGGCTGCACGAAAATGTACCAAACATTCTCCTGTGCCGCTACAATTTCATTTAAATTCAGGCTACCAGCTAACAAAACGACGCCAATTACACTCATTACGAGCGGAATTTCATAAGAAATCATTTGCGCCGCCGCACGCATCCCTCCTAAAAGGGAATATTTATTATTGGATGCCCATCCTCCGGTTACGACACCAATCGTCGTAATGCCAGAAACAGCAATGTAATACAGTAAGCCTACGCCAATATCCGCGAACTGAAATTTATCAGTAAATGGGATGACTGCAAGCACCATAAATGCCGGTGCGAATGCAATGACAGGCGCTAATATAAACAACGGTTTATCTGCCGCTTTCGGAATACTATCTTCTTTCAATAATAGTTTTAAAACATCAGCTACCGTTTGCAGTAAACCGAACCGGCCCCCAACTTGGTTTGGTCCAATCCGCCCTTGCATAAAACCCATTACTTTCCGTTCTGCCAAAATACCATATGTAACGAAGCCAAGGACTGCAAATAATAGAAGCACCGCTAATCCGAAAAAAATGAAGAAATTCGTCCAGCTTGAAGGTGATTGTAAGAGCGTTTCAATCATTAGCCATCAACCTCCCCAAGTACAATATCAACTCCACCTAAAATCGTAATTAAATTGGCGATGTTTTCACCTTTCAATAACTTCGGTAAAATTTGCAAATTGTAAAAAGACGGCCTGCGAAACTTCAAGCGGTACGGCTCTTTCTTTCCATCACTAGCAATATAGCAACCAATCTCTCCTCGCGGCGATTCTATACGGACGAACGCTTCCCCTTTAGGCGCCTTAATGATTTTCGGCACTTTCGCTAGCACAGCTCCGTCTTTCGGGAACTGCTGGACAGCTTGCTCAACAATTTTTAATGACTCCTCAATCTCTTGCATGCGGCAAACGTAACGATCCCAAGCATCTCCCACACTCCCAACAGGAATATCGAAATCAAAACGATCATAAATGGAGTACGGTTCATCCTTGCGAAGATCCCAGTTTACTCCGGTACACCGCAAATTCGCTCCGCTTAAAGAATACGAAATCGCTTCTTCCGCGCTATATATACCAACGCCTTTTACGCGATTTAAGAAAATCTCATTACCGCTAACGAGATCATGATAACCTGCCAATTGTTCTCGCATATACGGAACAAACTCTTCCACTTTTTCAATCCAACCGTCCGGCGCATCCCACTTTACACCCCCGACTCTCATATAGTTAAAAGTAAGACGGGCACCGCATAATTCGTTTAATAAATTTATAATCATCTCTCGTTCACGAAAAGCGTATAAAAACGGGCTGACCGCTCCTATATCAAGAAGATTTGTCCCCCACCAAACGAGGTGGCTCGCAATCCTTCCAAGCTCCATTGCAAGTACTCGTAAGTATTCGGCCCGCTCCGGGATTTCAAGCCCCATCATCGTCTCTACAGCATGGCAAATGACGTAATTATTCGTCATGGCCGATAAATAGTCCATTCGATCTGTATAAGGGATAATTTGCGTATACTGTAAGCTCTCGGCAATCTTTTCGGTCCCGCGATGCAAATATCCAATAACTGGTGTAGCTTCTTTAATAATTTCCCCGTCAATCTTAATAACAAGCCTGAACACACCATGCGTACTCGGATGCTGAGGCCCTACATTCAAAAGCATTTCTTCCGTACGGATCATAAGCTACACCTCCACATCATACGGTTCATAATCTTTCCGAAGCGGATACCCTATCCAATCATCAGGCATTAAAATACGTGATAAATTCGGATGTCCCTTAAATACAATGCCGAGCAAATCATACGCTTCTCGCTCTGGCCAGTCCGCTCCTTTCCAAAGCGCTGCAACCGACTCTACTTCTGGTGCTTCCCTATCCAACTTCACCTTCACCGCTACTGACTGTTTCTTTCCATATGAAAATAAATGAACATACACTTCCATATGTGTCACAAAATCCGTCGCATGTAGCTCTGACATATAATCAAAAGCAAGTCCCTCATGGAATCGCAGTAACTCCATTACTTCATAATATTTTGAGGGCTCCACCACAAGAGTTGGCACGTCTTTTGAAAGTTTATTAATGTAGGAATCTACTAACGTATCCTCTCCAATTTTCCCCTTAATAACTTCAACATACTGATTTAAATACGGCTGATTCACGGATGGCTCTTCCTGCTTCGGCTCCTCTTCCGCTTTACCTTCAGCGCCCTTTGTTTTCGCCCTTGCTGCCACTTTTGCCTTCGCTGCTGCAATTGCCTTCGCCTTTTCATCTCCCGATTTCCCATCACCTAGCGAGGCCTTCTGCTTCGCTAAAGCCGCTGCCTTTGCCTTTGCTACCGCCACGGCCTTCGCCTTCGCTTTGGCCCTTTCTTCTTCCGTTACTTCTTCGGTTCCTTCTCTTTTTTGCTTTGCTAACGCTGCCGCTTTTGCTTTTGCGGCTGCTGCTGCCTTCGCTTTCGCTTTTGCCTTTTCTTCTTCCGTTACCTCTTCGGTTCCTTCTCTTTTTTGCTTTGCTAATGCTGCCGCTTTTGCTTTTGCGGCTGCTGCTGCACGTCGTTTTACTTCTTCCACAGTCATACCATCACTTTTTGGTAGCGCTTTCTCTTTTTCTCGATTTTCTTCCTCAAGTTTACTTATTTCCGCATCATGTTTCGCAACGAGACGCTTTCTCGCCTCTTCTTTCGCATGCCTAGCCGCTTCTCTTTTTAAATCCTCTAGGTCTTTATTTGGATCACTCATTTATTCGTCACCTGCTTTCCCGTCTTTGCCTCGTAACGAATTTTTTCTTTCAATTTATTAATTCCATAAATTAAAGCAGCAGGATTGGGTGGGCAACCAGGAATATACACATCAACTGGTACAATTTGATCCACACCTTTCACAACAGCGTATGAATTTACATATGGGCCACCTGCTGTCGCACAAGATCCCATTGCAATCACCCATTTTGGTTCAGGCATTTGATCGTATAAACGCCGAACAATAGGAGCCATCTTCTTCGTTACTGTTCCCGACACAATCATAACGTCCGATTGCCTTGGCGATGTCCGAAAAAATGACCCAAATCGATCTAAATCGTAATGTGATGAACCTACTCCCATCATTTCAATTGCACAGCATGCCAGTCCGAATGTCATCGGCCATAAAGAATTGCTTCGTGCCCATCCTTTTAACTGCTCCAATGTAGAAAAAAAGATATTTCGTTCTAATTCCGCCCGCTCATTTGGATGTAATTCCTCAAAATTTATAACCATTGTAACACCTTCTTTTTCCAAGCATACGCTAATCCAACTAGCAACATTACAACAAAGATGAGCATTTCAATTAGTGCAAATAAACCGAGCTTGTCATATGCAACAGCCCATGGATATAAAAATAAAGTTTCTACATCAAAGATGACAAACAATAAAGCAAAAATATAATAACGAGCATGAAACCGAATATTTGCATCATGAAAAGGCTCAATCCCACTCTCATACGTCGTCGCTTTCGCTGCACTTGGTTTGTTTGGACGCAGCATCTTTCCTAATGTAAGAGCCACTACCGGCAGCAATATACCTAATAGCAAGAAAATCAAAACGATCATATAACTATTTTCATATACACTTGCCATTGTGAAACCCTCCCCCCTGAATTAAGAACAAGTTCACTTAGTAAACAATATGTCCTAGTTGCAGTAATTATTATTTTTAAATTTTTCTAAATAATGCAACTATTTTAATCATTATAGCAAACTTCAAATTCCTATGTCGATATATTGGGGACCGAAACGAGAATTATTGAAATCTATTTTTACAACTCGCTAAACCTGTGTAAAATAAGTATAGAAATTATATATATGTTTCAAGAAACAATAAAAAATAAAAAGAGGAATTTATATGTATATACCGTGGGTGAGATAAATGAAAAAACAAACACATGTAAGTATTCTTATAAGCATTATATTGTTATCTATAGCGATTCATTACGTGGCAATGCCTTTTCTATATGAATACTCATTTCCTTTTCAAATATTAATTGGAATGAGTACCTTATTCATTGATATTATCGCTTGTAGTTATATACTTTATTTTTCAAATAGGAAAGAAGGGTTACCTCGTTTATTTTGGACCATTTTATCTGTTGGAACCCTCTCTTATTTCATTGGTGATATGGTCGTTGCCTATCAACGTTTAATTTTAAAGGACTACTATACATTCGTTGATCCGTCCGATTTTTTTTACTTACTTTTTTTAATTAGCTTTGCATTTGCCTTTCTATATGAAATCATCTATAACCGCGATTTATTAGAAAAGCTTTTTATGATATGTGATATTTGTATTATTGTTACAGCACAATTCACTTTAAGTTACTACTTACTTATTGAACGCACCATTCACGTTTCTTCAACATCCTATATCGACATATTTGTTCAACTTACCTATCCAATGGCCGATTTGCTCTTTCTTCTCATAGGAATCAATCTGTTATTCAAGCCATTATCCTTATTATCCAAAAAAGTTGGTGCGCTTCTTGGCAGTGCTTTAATTTTATATGCTACTACAGATGCGATTTATGCTTATATCAAATACTTCACACCCGAGTATTCTATGTTTACAGTTACTCCTCTCTATCAAGTAACTTTAGTACTAGTGGCAATCGCCTGTATTCTGCATACAAAAGAACCTGAAAGACAAGAGCAAGTACTATTAACACCTAAACTTGGGGAATCGATCAGATTGTCATTACCTTATATTTCTGTAGTAATGCTTATTGTTTTTATACTAGTTGAATATGTTTTTGCACCTATTGTAGTAATCGGGCTTATAATAACTTTCTCCTTCGTTCTCATACGCCATAGTTTAGTTCGAAAACAAAATAAAATATTATTACTAGCCCAAATGCAATTCAACTCGGAACTCGAAAAACAAATTGAACTGCGTACAGAAGATTTAGTAGAACAAAAAAATGAACTATATCATAACCAACAGATGTTTAAATCTTTATATGAGCATCATCCAGATCCAATCTTCACCTTAGATTTGTACGGTAATTTTCTCAAAGTGAATAACGCTGGTACTACTTTGCTCGGTTATCAAACGAATGAATTATTAAATCAACCTTACTATTCACTTATGTATGAAGAAGATTTGGAAGAAATCATTAGTGCCTTTCATCGGGTAAAAAAGGGGAAATCTATTTCTTTAGAAGTACGGGCATATCATAAAAATAGGGATATTTACTACTTGCATGTTACAGCAGTTCCTATCTTTTTAAAGGATCATATTTCTGGTGTTTATTTAATGATTAAAGATATTACGGAAAGCAAACAACAACAAGAACAAATTAATTTTCTAGCATATCATGATACTTTAACAGAGCTTGCAAATCGCCGTGCATTTCATCAATATGTAGAACAAGCAATTGCTCGATCCGAAATATCAAAAAGGCCTTTTGCTGTTATGTTTCTCGACCTAGACCGCTTTAAGGTTATTAATGATACCCTCGGTCATAGGGTAGGAGACCTTCTATTAATTGCCGTAGCAAAAAGACTAGAAAGACTATCGACACCAAATATGAAGCTCGCCCGGCTAGCTGGGGATGAGTTCACAATCCTTATCGAAAATTATAAAAAAAGACCCGATGTAAAAAAAATGGCTGATACGATTGTAGCAGCCATGAACGAACCATTCGAAATTGAAAGTCAACATTTACAAATCTCACCGAGCATCGGGATTGCAATATATCCTGAAGCAGGTGAAGATCCATTGTCCATTTTACAGCATGCTGATATGGCCATGTACGAAGCAAAAAATAAAGGGAAAAATGGTAGCTCTCTGTACACGAAAGAATTGTATAAAAAAATGGAACGAAAAGCTCGAATTGAAAAAGATTTACCACTCGCTTTAGTAAACGAAGAGTTTTATCTCGTCTATCAACCACAAATTGATATTACGACGAAAAAGATTATTGGTGCTGAATCATTAATACGCTGGAAACACCCACTCCTAGGTGACATTCCGCCATGTGAGTTCATTCCAATTGTAGAAGAGACGCCTCAAGTCATTCCACTCGGTCATTGGGTATTAAAAGAATCTTGTCGCCAGTTAAAAATATGGCATACTTTCGGCTACACAGATTTAAAAATAAGTGTGAACTTATCTGCAAAAGAGTTCCAGCAAGATCATTTAATCGAGAACATTTCACAAATACTAACAGACATTAAAGTCGATCCAAAGCATGTAACACTTGAGCTAACAGAACGAATTGCAATGATCAACGAAAAAGAAACATTATCAAGACTAAAACAATTAAAGGAATATGGTATTCAAACGTCCATTGATGACTTCGGTACCGGCTATTCTTCTCTCGCTTATTTATCAATTTTCCCTATAGATACATTAAAAGTACCGAGAGAATTTACACAACTAGCCGATCATCGGCCTGAGGAACGAGCTATTGTTTCCACTATCCTTTCCCTTGCAAATACTTTAAACCTTTCTGTCGTTGCTGAAGGAATTGAAACAGAAAAACAACTTAAGTTTCTACAAAAGAACAACTGTAAATATATGCAAGGCTACTATTTCAGTAAACCACTTACTAGTCATCAATTTATAAAATTTCTACAAAAAACACCCAGTATGAACCAATAGCTCATACTGGGTGTTTTTATAGTGTCGGAATTGTTTTCTCGTAATACTCCTCTGCAATTTCTTCATAAAAAGCTGCTGACGTCGTATAAAAATATGGAATTAGCCATAGGAATCCAATCCCGAGCGTAATACAACTTAATATAAACCAACCAATAAAGCTTAAACATAAAATGAAATACTCCATCTTATGTCCATCCATCATACGACGGCTTTCTGTAATAGCTTGATTTATGGAATACTCAGGATGATCATTTATTATAAAGTACGTCATCGCATAAGAAAATGATTTAATAATGCCTGGAATAATAAATAGTAAAAACCATAAGAAAATATAAATGTTCACTACTATATATAATAAAAATGACTTTATAAACTTACTTACTTCTGTAAACCATCTGAATATATGCCCAATACGTGCTTCCTTTTCACGAATGATATGTAGCGCTAAATGATAACCACCTAGCGTTAATGGACCTACCATCAATATTGTAATAACGTCTACTGAAAGTGAGTTATTTACTTCTTTCCAATCCCAAAATTGAGAGAAAATGAAATCAATACTAAAGCTAAAAGCTAAAATAAGAATCGAAATCAGTAATGTTGCCCCGACAGCTAATCCCCATTTCCCTTCTAATGAATCTAACGCTTCTCCTTTTAAATCACTAATCATATTGTTCCTCCTATACGTAATAACTCTATTAGTATAGCATGTTCCTACTACAATTCGTCTTTTGAAAGATAACGATAAAAATGCGCTGTCGTTGTACTCATATACGGGCTAAGCCAAAGAAAACCAATTCCAAGTGTAAGAATTGCTAAAATACCCCATCCTATAAAACTAAGCCATAAAAGAAACAAATCTAACTTATGTCCCTTCATAAGATGCTTACTTTCTTTCATTGCTCGTGACACACTATACTCTGGATTTTCAATCATTACATAGTACGTCATCGCATAAGAAAAATACATCACAATCATAACAACGATTGAAATAGCTAATAGTACAAAGAAAGCGATAGTAAACGACGTATTTCCTTCTTCACCGAAAAATGCGAATAAGGCTACTAGCAACATTGGAATCCATGTACCTGTATATAATAAAATCGCAAGCATTGCCCACATCGTTTTCATCATTCTTTTAAAGCCACGAAATCCTTCGAATAAGTGATCTACTTTAGCACCTTCTCGTTTACTAATCTGTAAAAATACATTTGTATAACCGTATGATGTAATTCCATACGATGCGTTACTCAAAATTATTATGATGCAATAAAAAATACCAAATGTAATACCTGCTCCGATTGACATCGTTTCCTCTTCAACTGATCCAGTTAAGCTAACAACTAAGAAAAATATAATAATTCCTGGAATTAACATTATAAGCATTGCAGCCATTGAAACAACATAACTTAAAATAAAATATAAAATCGTTGATCCAACACCTAGCCCCCATTTTCCCTTTAAAGAGTGCAACGCTTCTCGTTTCATTTCACCGATCATTTATTCATCCCCTTTATAAATTGTTGTACATTCTCTACTTATACAAGCATCAATATAAGTATACCATTTTTGTAAAATTATCCATGAACTACACAAAAAAATCCGTAAAGGCAAAGCCTTTACGGATTTTTTATTTCATATCGGAAACGTTTAAACGGTTCACAGCACGTTGTAATGCCATTTCTGCACGTCTAAAGTCAACATGTGCTTGTTTATCTTGCATACGTTGTTCAGCGCGACGCTTCGCTTCATTTGCACGATGGATATCGATATGGTTTGCTTCTTCAGCAGATGATGATAATACAGTTACTTTATCTGGACGAACTTCGATAAAGCCACCGCTTACTGCTACATAATCAGTGTGTCCACCATGTTTCAGACGAACTGCACTAATTTTTAATGGTGCAACAGTTGGAATGTGACCCGGTAAGATCCCCATTTCCCCACTCTCTGCTTTTACGCTTACCATTTCTACTTCTTTTTCGTAAACCGGTCCATCAGGAGTTACAATACTGACTGGAAATGTCTTCATAATTCGTCCCTCCTAAGGCCTTACGCCATCATTTTCTTCGCGTTTTCAATAACTTCTTCAATACCACCTACAAGACGGAATGCATCTTCTGGAAGGTCATCATATTTTCCTTCTAGAATTTCTTTAAATCCGCTAACTGTATTTTTTACAGGTACGTAAGAACCTTTTTGACCTGTAAACTGCTCAGCTACGTGGAAGTTTTGAGATAAGAAGAATTGAATACGACGAGCACGATGTACAACTAACTTATCTTCTTCAGATAACTCATCCATACCTAAGATAGCGATGATATCTTGAAGCTCTTTATAACGCTGTAAAGTTTGCTGTACTTGACGAGCTACTTCATAATGCTCTTCTCCTACGATTTCTGGAGAAAGTGCACGAGATGTAGATGCTAATGGATCTACGGCTGGGTAAATACCCATTTGTGTTAAACGACGCTCTAAGTTTGTTGTTGCATCTAAGTGAGCGAACGTTGTAGCTGGTGCTGGATCCGTATAGTCATCGGCTGGTACATATACCGCTTGGATAGACGTGATAGACCCTTTATTTGTAGATGTAATACGCTCTTGTAATTGACCCATTTCTGTTGCAAGTGTCGGTTGGTAACCTACCGCAGATGGCATACGACCAAGAAGGGCAGATACTTCAGAACCTGCTTGCGTGAAACGGAAGATATTATCGATGAACAATAGTACGTCTTGTCCTTGCTCATCACGGAAATGTTCAGCCATTGTTAAACCTGTTAATGCAACACGTTGACGTGCTCCAGGTGGCTCATTCATTTGTCCGAATACCATCGCAGTTTTCTTAATTACGCCAGAATCGCTCATTTCGTGGTATAAATCGTTACCCTCACGAGTACGCTCACCTACACCAGCGAATACAGAGATACCACCGTGTTCTTGTGCGATGTTGTTAATTAATTCCTGAATTAATACAGTTTTACCTACACCGGCACCACCGAATAGACCGATCTTACCACCCTTAATATAAGGAGCAAGTAAGTCTACTACTTTAATACCAGTTTCAAGAATTTCTACTTTAGTAGATAATTCTTCGAATGCAGGTGCTTGACGGTGAATTGGATCACGACGTACATCCGCAGGAACTTCACCATCTAAGTCAATTGCATCACCTAATACGTTAAATACGCGACCAAGTGTTACATCACCAACTGGTACAGAGATTGCTTTACCAGTATCTTCTACTTCTGTGCCACGAACAAGTCCATCTGTGGAAGACATTGCAACTGTACGAACTGTATCATCACCTAAATGAAGTGCAACTTCAAATGTTAAGTTAATGCTTGTTCCGTTTTCGTTGCTTTGTTTTACCGTAAGGGCGTTGTAGATTTCTGGTAGCTTTCCGCCATCAAACTTAACGTCTACAACCGGACCCATGATTTGCGTAACGCGCCCTTTATTCATCGGGTTCCCTCCTAGCTTTCTTTTAATTAGCCAGCTTTCTAAGAGAAGTCGGCTTTTAATTTTTTATTAGTGTAGCTTTCGCAGTTCTCCTGAAAGAACCGCTTCCGCTTTTTAATACTATTCTAACGCTGCTGCTCCACCAACGATTTCCGTAATCTCTTGCGTAATCGCTGCTTGACGCGCACGGTTGAATGAAAGTGTAAGTGAATCGATAACTTCCATTGCGTTGTCTGTAGCACTCTTCATTGCTGTCATACGCGCTGCGTGTTCACTTGCTTTACCGTCTAGTAATGCACCGTACACTAAGCTTTCTGCGTATTGTGGCAATAATACTTTTAAAATTTCTTCTTCAGAAGGTTCGAATTCATAAGCTGTCGTCGGTTTGTCAGACGCCACATCAGTAAGCGGTAAAATTTTATTTTCCGTTACTTCTTGTGAAATTTTACTTACGTAATGGTTGTAGTAAATATACAGCTCATCATAAGCACCATCTGCGAACATCGCAATTGCTCGAGAAGCAAGGTCTTTAATATCAGTAAATGATGGGTGGTCAGATAATCCAACTACTTCATCAATGATGTTAAAGCCGCGACGTTTTAAATAATCACGTCCTAGTCGGCCAAGCACAATAATTGAATATTGGTTTGAATCCATATTATGACGTTCACGAATTACGTTACTTACTGTACGTAATACGTTACTGTTATAACCACCTGCTAGTCCGCGATCAGATGTAATAACGATGTACCCTGTACGCTTTACAGGGCGCGAATTTAGCATTGGGTGATTAATCCCTTTACTTCCTTGCGCAATGCTCGCTACTACTTCTTGAATCTTTTCCATATACGGAACGAAAGATTTAGCATTTTGCTCTGCACGGTTTAACTTAGATGCAGATACCATCTCCATCGCTTTCGTAATTTGGCTCGTTTTCTTTGTCGAGGTAATCTTCGCTTTTATATCGCGTAAAGATGCCACAGGTTTTCACCACCTTTTTTCCAGAAGTTGGCACGATTAGTAAGAATCCTCTTCCTAATCTACGTTGCAAGATATTCTTGCTCATGATTGAAGGAAAAGAATAGGTGCACCTACTCTTTTCCTTTACATAACCGTCAGCAATCTCAAATCTTGAGATGCCTTTTATATATTATCTAGCTCCAGCGGCTTGAATGTTCGGTGGCTTCACTTCTTCCTACGAGACAAAGACCGCCTCTTCGTCAGAAGCTCCACCCCCCTCACATTCAGGACGAGCCGCTTCCGCTTTTATTATTCAGAAGCTACGAATACTTTTTTAAATCCGTTAATTGCCGCTGCAAATTTATCGTCATCCGCAAGTTTCTTAGTTGTGCGGATTTCTTCTAATAAGTCAGTCGCATTAGAATCTAACCAAGCATGGAATTCTTCTTCGAAACGAGTGATATCTACTACCGGGATATCATCTAGGAATCCACGTGTTAAAGCGTAAAGAATGATAACTTGTTTCTCTACACGTAATGGTTTGTGTAACCCTTGTTTTAATACCTCAACAGTACGAGCACCACGGTTTAGTTTCGCTTGAGTTGCTTTATCAAGGTCAGAACCGAACTGAGCGAACGCTTCTAACTCACGGTAAGATGCAAGGTCAAGACGAAGTGTACCTGATACTTTACTCATTGCTTTAATCTGAGCAGATCCACCTACACGAGATACAGAAGTACCCGCATCGATCGCTGGACGTACGCCAGAGAAGAATAGGTCAGATTGTAAGAAGATTTGTCCATCCGTAATAGAAATTACGTTTGTTGGGATGTAAGCTGATACGTCCCCTGCTTGTGTTTCGATGAAAGGTAGTGCAGTTAAAGAACCGCCGCCTTTTGCATCACTTAATTTTGCTGCACGCTCTAATAAGCGAGAATGTAAGTAGAACACATCCCCTGGATATGCTTCACGACCTGGAGGACGACGTAATAGTAATGAAAGCTCACGGTAAGCCGCTGCTTGTTTTGATAAGTCATCATATACTACTAATACGTGTTTACCATTGTACATGAACTCTTCACCCATTGTTACACCAGCATAAGCAGCTAAGTATAATAATGGAGCTGGTTGAGAAGCTGATGCAGTTACAACGATTGTGTAATCTAATGCACCGTGCTTACGTAGTGTTTCTACTACGTTACGTACAGTTGATTCTTTTTGTCCGATAGCTACATAGATACAAATCATATCTTCATCTTTTTGGTTAATGATTGTATCAAGTGCAACTGCTGTTTTACCTGTTTGACGGTCACCAATGATTAACTCACGTTGACCACGGCCAATTGGTACAAGAGCATCGATCGCTTTAATACCTGTTTGAAGTGGCTCATGAACAGATTTACGATCCATTACACCTGGTGCTGGACTTTCGATTGGACGAGTGTTTGTTGTATTGATTGGGCCTAAACCATCAACTGGTTGACCTAATGGGTTTACAACACGACCGATTAGTTCTTTTCCTACTGGTACTTGCATGATGCGACCAGTACGACGAACTTCGTCACCTTCACGAATTTCTGTGTAAGGTCCTAAAATAATGATACCTACGTTGTTTTCCTCTAAGTTTTGTGCTAGCCCCATAACGCCGTTAGAGAACTCTACAAGTTCACCAGCCATAACGTTATCAAGACCATGAGCACGCGCAATACCGTCACCAACTTGGATAACTGTACCAACATCACTAACTTCGATTTCAGACTGATAGTTCTCGATTTGTTGCTTTATCAGTGCGCTAATTTCTTCAGCTCTGATGCTCATGTGCTTCACCCCTATCTATTCTTCATTAATTCACGCTGAATACGTGCTAATTTTCCTTGTAAGCTTCCATCGTAAATGCGATTTCCAATACGTACTTTAATGCCGCCTAGTAAATCTTCATCTACAACATTTTTTACGCGAATTGCATCTTTTCCCGTTCTCTTTGCAAATGCTTCTGCAATGTTAAGCTTCTCTTCTTCTGATAGAAGACGAGTAGAATATACAGTTGCGTCGGCTACGTTACGTTCTTTATTAGCAAGAACAACATATTCATCTGCAATTTCAGGTAAAATATCAATGCGTTTGTTATCAATTAAAATATATAACGTATTTAAAATAGATTCAGAAACAGATCCGAATACGTTTGCAAGAAACGTTTTCTTTTGTTCCTTTGAAATGTTCGGTTGCGTTAAAAAGCTATGTAGGTCTTCGTTCTTTACATAAACGTTTTGTACAAGGCGTAATTCCTCTTCAAACATTTCTAATACGTGTTTTTCTTTTGCAATTTTAAAAAGAGCGACAGCATAACGTTTTGCTACAATCCCATTGCTCATCGCGCTTCTCCTACTTCTTTAATATAATCGCGAATTAACTTAACTTGATCTTCTTCTTTTAACTCTTTTTCAATTACTTTAGAAGCAATTTGAACAGATAAAGAAGCGACTTGTTCTTGTAAAGCAGCAATCGCTTGCTCTTTTTCGCGTTGAATTTCTTGTACAGCAGATGCTTTAATTGATTCTGCTTCTTCTTTCGCAGCAGCAACAATAACATCCTTTTGATCTACAGCTTGTTTTTTCGCTCTTTCGATTAACTCTTGTGCTTCAACACGCGATTGTTTTAACATTTCACGTTGTTCTTCTACTAATTTCTTCGCTTCAGCATTACTTCTTTCTGCAGCGTCGATTTCATTAGTAACATGCTCTTCACGTTCTTTCATAATTCCCATTAAAGGACCCCACGCGAATTTGCGTAGCATTACTAATAGAAGTAAGAAAATGAACAATGTATAAGCAATCGTTCCAAATGGAATGGAAGCCCCTAATAATAAAGTTGGCACAAGGATTCACTCCCTTCAAAATATCTAAATTGATCATATGAAAAAAAAAGACATACGTTTCGTTCATAAAGCAATGGCGAAGAAAGTTCGGAAAAACACTCTTCGCCATCTATGTAAGGGGAGTCTCCCTTATTTGTTCATTACGATGAATGCAATAACTACACCGATGATTGGAAGTGCCTCAACTAAAGCAACCCCGATGAACATAATTGTTTGAAGTGCGCCTTTTAATTCTGGTTGACGAGCAACACCTTCGATTGTACGTGATACGATAAGACCGTTACCAATACCTGCACCTAATGCTGATAAACCAATTGCAATTGCAGCTGCGATTACACCTAAACTCATTTAATTTGTCCTCCTTTGTATTATAAAAAAATAAATTTTTTCTTACTTAAATTATATTAATGGTCATGGCTTACTTTATGAGCCATATAAACCATCGTTAACATAACGAAAATAAATGACTGGATTGATCCAACGAATACACTGAATCCCATCCATGCTAACATTGGTACAAGCGCACCTAATGCTCCAAGGAATGATGCTCCGCCTAACTTAGCAAGTAATCCTAATAAGATCTCACCTGCATAAATGTTACCGAATAAACGAAGACCTAACGTTAATGTGTTAGCAAACTCCTCAATAACCTTTAATGGGAATAAGAATTTCATAGGTTGGAAATAACCTTTTACGTATTCTTTCGTACCCTTCATCTTAATTCCATAATAATGGGTGAGGGTAACTACCATCACGGCTAATGTTAATGCAACTGCTGGATCAGACGTTGGTGATCTCCACCATGCAATATGTTCGCCAGCCTCAACTGTTGAATACATGAATGGTAAACCAAGGAAGTTCGATACGATGATAAACATGATAAGCGTAACGCCAAGCGTTAAGAAACGTCCACCTGTTTTCCAATCCATCGTACTATTGATAATCCCTTTCACGAAGTCAAACACCCATTCCATGAAGTTTTGCATCCCGGTTGGGCGAAGGGCTAAACTGCGAGTTCCGATAACAGCGATTAAGAAAACAATAACTGCTGCTACAGTAACCATCATAACTGATGACAAATCGAACGTTAAACCTAGAAATTCAACTAATTTACCGTGTTCCACTAGTAATTCACCTCTCTTCCCTGCTCTTATACTCTAAATAAAGAAAATCTATGATCATGACAAGATATCCTGTCAGCAATCCTACACCTAGGCCCCACATCGCAATTAACTCTTGATATTTGGCTGCAAATAAAATTAATAACCCAATCGTGGCGAATCTCGAATATGTACTTACCGCTGTCGCCTTAAACTTCACGTTTTCTCCATTTGTTACGCGATCCAACAGCTTGTCTGTTCTACGTGCAATGATGCGCAAACTAAGAAAACTGAAAATCGTTCCGATAATCAGTCCAAGAAATACATCCTTGTAAGAGGTGAATCCCCATCCTAGCACTAGAAGCGCAAGCAAGTAGTACATATATTTCTTTTGTCTTTGGACAAGTCCATGTACGTCTATCATCATTGCTCTCCCGAATAGTAATGTCGAATGAGTCGAATCATTGCGTATATCCCTGTTCCTAATCCGAGTAATAACCCTATAATAAGAAACAATGGAAACGTTCCAACCTTACTATCAATCCACTGCCCACCAAAGATTCCAATAAGAATAGAACCGACTAACTGAGCAAGAATACCTGACATTAAAGCATAAGCTTTTATATGGCTGCGATCGTTTTTTTGCAAGGATTCATCCCTCCAATATGTAACCCTCATTCACGATGTGTTAATAATAACTCATTTTTTTGCATAAATCCTATACAAAATAAAAAGTTTACATTTTCGTCACGGAATAGATGTATTTTTGTCACTGAAAGCCCTACCATCTATCCCCGTTGTTAGCATACAATAGGGTATTAACAGTGTCAACGAGAAATCGTAAAAAATCAAAAAATTTGAGTATCAGGTATTTCCTCCCAAAAATGAAAACGTTACCCTTCTAAATACTGGTTATAGATATGCAATTTCTAACAGTTTTCTATTTATAATAGAAGATAATGTTCACAAGTTTGTCACTATTATATTTTTAAAATATAACGCTCCCCTTCCATATATAGTGTTTGCTAGACGTAAGACTTCTATATTATATGTGGTGTGTATACAACTTATGTTGTATATAGCCTGTATATTTATCTCCCTCCCCTACTTACTCGGAACAAAAAAAACGAGAGGGGAATCCCCTCTCGTCAGTTGTCTTACTTCGTTCCGAATAAACGGTCACCAGCATCACCAAGACCTGGTACTACATATCCGTGGTCATTTAATTTCTCATCTAATGCTGCTACATAAATATCAACATCAGGATGTTCTTCTTGTACTACTTTTACTCCTTCTGGAGCTGCAACGATACACATTAATTTAATTTGTTTTGCACCGCGCTTTTTCAGAGAGTTAATTGCTTCAGCTGCAGAACCACCTGTTGCTAGCATCGGATCTAGTACGATAAAGTCACGTTCTTCTACATCCGTTGGAAGTTTCACATAGTATTCTACCGGTTGCAACGTTTTAGGGTCACGGTATAAACCAACGTGTCCTACTTTTGCTGCTGGAATTAATTTCAGAATTCCATCAACCATTCCTAAACCTGCACGTAAAATCGGAATTAAACCAAGCTTTTTACCAGCGATCACTTTTGTTGTCGCTTTGCTTACAGGTGTTTCAATTTCAATGTCTTTAAGTGGAAGATCGCGAGTAATTTCGAAAGCCATTAAACTTGCTACTTCGTCCACTAATTCACGAAAATCTTTCGTACCTGTATTCTTATCGCGAATATATGTAATCTTATGTTGAATTAACGGGTGATCAAATACATACAGTTTTCCCATGTGAATCTCTCCTTTAGATGATATTCATGCGTTTGCACGCTTTTTTACACTATTTACGATTGTAAAGAAAACGCTACTAATATTCAAGGGCAAATTTGGCAAAATCATGATTTTACGATGAATCTATCTAGTATCTTTACCAATTATGGGAGCTGTATCCTTCATTATATCGCCAAAATTTATTCATCATTTGTATACATACTTAAAGAACAATATATGTCCAAAAAAAAACTGCCAAAACAATTACGTCTCAGCAGTCTTCTTTAATCTATTATAGGTCTGTGTACATTGGAAATTTGCTCGTTAACGCTTCTACACGCTTACTTGCTTCTTCTAATGCAGCTTCATTTTCATGATTTTTTAATGTGTAAGCAATAAGTGACGCAATTTCATCCATTTCTTCTAAACCGAAACCACGAGATGTTACAGCTGCCGTACCGATACGTACACCGCTTGTTACAAATGGGCTTGCTGTTTCAAATGGAATTGTATTTTTGTTCACTGTAATACCAACTTCATCTAATACGTGCTCTGCTACTTTACCTGTGATTTCTAAGTTACGAACATCAATCAGGATTAAATGATTGTCTGTTCCACCAGAAACAAGTGTAAGTCCTTCTTTTTGAAGACCTTCAGCTAAGCGGTTCGCATTATTAATGATATTTTGTGCATATGTTTTAAAATCATCTTGTAGCGTCTCACCAAATGCAACAGCTTTTGCGGCAATTACGTGCATAAGTGGACCACCTTGAATACCAGGGAAGATTGATTTATCAATTTGTTTTGCAAATTGCTCTTCACATAAAATCATACCACCACGTGGACCACGTAATGTTTTATGTGTTGTCGTTGTAACGAAATGTGCGTGTGGTACTGGGTTTGGATGTAAACCAGCAGCTACTAAACCAGCGATATGTGCCATATCAACCATAAAGTATGCACCCACTTCATCTGCAATCTCACGGAATCGTTTGAAATCGATAACACGAGGATATGCACTTGCACCTGCAACGATTAATTTTGGTTTATGTTCTTTCGCTTTTGCTAATACATCATCGTAATTAATACGGTGAGATTCAGCATCCACGCCATATTCTACGAAATTATATTGTACTCCACTGAAGTTAACAGGGCTTCCGTGTGTTAAGTGACCACCATGAGATAAATTCATACCAAGTACTGTATCGCCTTGCTCTAAAATCGTAAAGTATACTGCCATGTTCGCTTGTGCACCAGAATGTGGTTGAACATTTACATGCTCTGCACCAAAAATTTCTTTCGCGCGATCACGTGCGATATCTTCCACTACGTCTACGTGCTCACAGCCACCATAGTAGCGTTTTCCAGGATATCCTTCAGCATACTTATTCGTTAAAACAGAACCTTGCGCCTCCATTACTGCTTCACTTACGAAGTTTTCCGAAGCAATTAACTCAATCTTTGAACGCTGTCTTCCTAGTTCTGCCTCAATTGCAGCAAATACCTTTTCATCTTGACGTTTTAAATGATCCACCAAAATCCCCCTTTTCTGAACGAATTACATCGATTCCCAATAGTTTTTTCTCATTTATTCAGAAAAAACGAAAATTCAGGTTGTAATTCTTTCGAACCTTCATGTTTTCAACTACATTCTAACATGACTTTCTATATCATAAAAGAAAAAAAAGACCGAAAATCGGTCTTTTCTTTCTTCTATTATAAAGTCAGACTACATACCTTTTATCTCTCGATATAAAGCTATTATGCGACTTTATAATTTTTCATGTCTAACGGCAAGTTATAGTCTCTTCCTTCGCCGCATAAACAGCACGTGCTCCACCAATTAGTTTTCCACGTGTTGTTGCCATCGTTACATGCGCACTTCCAATTTCCTTCACACCTGTACGAACCGGAACAGCTACATGCTTTAAATGCATACCGATAAATGTATCACCAATATCCATTCCTGCATCTGCTTTAATAAACTCAATTACTACCGGATCTTTCAAATTGTGATACGCATATGTTGCTAATGCACCACCTGCTGATCTAACAGGCGTAACTGTTACAATTTCAAATTGATATTTCATCGCCAACTCTCTCTCAACTACTAAAGCACGGTTTAAATGCTCACAACATTGAAACGCCAACTCAATACCTGTTTGCTCTTGAAATTGTTTTAACTCAGAAAAAATCGCCTCTGCTACTTCCATCGTTCCTGATGTCCCAATTCTTTCTCCTAGCACTTCGCTCGTGCTACACCCCACTACAAAAATTTGACCACTTTGTAATGAAGCTTGTTCTTGGAAATCAGCAAGCGAAATTTGTAACTGTTCTCTTACCTTTACGATTTCTGTCATTACGCCTCTTCCTTTCACAGGTTGGTTCACCAAATTATATTTCATACTACTTCTAGTTAGAATCTATTACTTTGTTTCGTATGTTTTAATTTTTCCTACGCGGTTTTCATGTCGACCACCTTCATAGTCAGTTGTTAACCAAATTTTTGCGATGTCACGTGCTAGACCTGCACCAATTACACGCTCGCCCATTGCTAACATGTTCGTATCATTATGCTCTCTCGTTGCTTTCGCACTGAAAGTATCATGAACTAATGCACAACGAATACCATTTACTTTGTTTGCTGCAATTGACATACCGATGCCCGTCCCACAAACTAAAATACCACGATCTACTTCACCATTCGCTACCATTTCCGCTGCTGGAAACGCAAAATCAGGGTAATCAACAGAACCAGCTTCACATTCACAACCTAAATCAATATATTCAATATTTAACTCTTCTAATAAACTTACAAGTTCTTTACGGATATTCATACCGCCGTGATCAGATGCTACTACTACTTTCATTTTTACCCCTCCAAAGTTTCAATCAATTATCTTCATTTCTCACTCGTTACCTTAACGGAACGAAGTAATCTCCAATATCGTATTATACACGAAACATCAACCTTCTGAATGTTTTTTCAGTAAAGTTTGTACAAGTTTTTCCATCTCTTCTAACGTTTCTTTATAAATAGAAAGTGAACCGCCAAATGGATCTGAAATATCCTTACTTATCCCCTCAGTTACTCCATATAATGTATCCACTTTCTTTTCAACACTCGGATAATGCCCAAGTACAATTTGCTTATGGTTTTCCGTCATTGTTACTACAATATCTGCCCAATCAATCAAAGCTTCATTTATCTGTTGCGAAGCATGATCGATTGTAATTCCCTTTTCAGCTAAAGCTTCCTTTGCATATATCGACGCATCACTTCCAGGATAGACGAAAACACCAGCAGATTGCACTTCAAACTTCCCTTCTCCATGATGACGAAGTAACGCCTCAGCCATCGGGCTACGGCATGTATTTCCAGTGCAAATAAATAACACTCGTTCCATCCAAACCCACCCCTTTTCTTCTTTTTCCTATCTTTCATCATAACGTACATAAGAATAGAACAAAAGAAATGTGAATATACGAAAGGCGCATTTCTCTTATATTTTTTCTAAGAAAAATGCGCCTTATCCACATATATGTGAAACCCTATTTCCAAGTGCCTAGAGTATTTTAACATACATAGCAAGCGTACTACAAAACAAAAGAAGGAATCCATTTCATATGAAACGGATTCCTCTTATACAATAATTATTTCATTGTAACTTTCATTACTTCTGTTGAACCTTTTGTAGCTGTTACACCTACAGTTGTTTTAATAGACTCAGCTGCATCTGTGTTTGTAATAACAATTGGGGTAATTGTACTTTTCGCTTTTTCACGGATTAATTCTAAGTCGAATGAGATTAATTTATCTCCAGCTTTTACAGCTTGGCCTTCAGAAACGTGAGCTTCGAAACCTTCGCCTTCCATTTTTACAGTTTCTAATCCAACGTGGATTAAAATTTCTGTACCGTTTTTCGCTTTAATTCCTACAGCATGTTTTGTGTGGAATAACTGTACGATTTCACCATCAACTGGAGATACAACTACACCTTCAGTAGGATCGATTGCAACACCTTCACCCATCATACGACCAGCGAATACTGGATCTGGTACTTCTTCAATATTTTTCACTGCTCCAGTTAATGGAGCTACGATTGTTTCTTCATTTGTTTTTGAACCAAAACCGAATAATTTTTTAAACATAGGATAGTCCTCCTCATAATTTACCTAAAAGTTTATAGGGCAATCCCTAGTAAAACTCGGGATACATGTAAGACTTCATACTTCGAATATTATACTGTAAAAACGCTTTCGAAATAAATTACGTCATTACTAATAGACTCTTATTGTAGCTCTTTGCAAAATTCCAGTCAATTCTGATTGTCTGAATAACAATAAGAAGTTAACTTCTACTTATATTTTCTCTTTTTTTACCCAACTTGTCTAGAGGTCTTTACTACATTTTGTTTTTTGTTTTTAATTTGTAAAATTTTTTTCAAACTTTTTTCAAAATCCGCTTGACTAAAGTAAGTAACTATTTTATTATTACTTACATAAGGTAAGTTAATAACTTTTAGGAGGTTTCAAAAATGATGGATTTCGGTCTTCTTATTATTCGTCTTATTATAGGTATTACATTCATGGGTCATGGTGCTCAAAAATTATTTGGTTGGTTCGGTGGTTACGGTTTAAAAGGAACAGGTGGCTGGATGGAATCAATCGGTTTACGCCCTGGTGTATTTATGGCATTTATGGCTGGCGCAACTGAATTATTAGGTGGTTTCTTATTCGCATCAGGTATTTTCACTGCAATCGGTTCATTATTTATCGTCGGAACAATGTTAATGGCAATCTTCACTGTTCACGGGAAAAATGGTTACTGGGTAACCCAAAACGGATATGAATACAACTTAATGTTAATCGCCGTTGCTATCGGGGTAGCTTTAATCGGACCTGGTGCATACGTTTTATTATAATTTTTATCTTGAATTCGAGATTATTTAGACGGAACTTACTTCAATCACAATGAAGTAAGTTCTTTTTATGTAATAAAAATATTATTTTCAGCAGGAGTTTTCCACTAACATCTTGTAAACAAACAATAAGTCGTCATATTTAGAAAGGGGATTTTACGCATGTTATCCATTAATCCAAATGAACAAACGGAAAAAGAGAATTACAAATTATTAACGGGAAGTATCATTCCACGCCCTGTCGCATTCGTTACTTCTGTAACAAAAGACGGCGTATTAAACGGAGCACCGTATAGCTATTTCAATATTGTCGCTGCTAATCCACCACTTATCTCAGTTTCTGTACAACGAAAAGCCGGAGAAAGAAAGGACACTTCCCGAAACGCAATTGAAAAAGGTGAATTTGTCGTACATATCTCTGATGAATCTTACGTAGAAGCAATTAACGAAACAGCGGCTAACCTCCCGCCAAATGAAAGTGAAATTGAACTAGCAAAACTAACACCAATTGAAAGTGATGTCATCTCCGTTCCAGGTGTGAAAGAAGCTAATATTCGAATGGAATGCGTACTAGAACGCGCAATCCCTCTTGGCGGAACAGAAGACTCACCAGCTTGCGATCTACTAATCGGACGCGTCGTTCGTTTCCACGTCGCAGAACACCTATACGAAAACGGCCGCATTCATGCAGAAGGACTAAAACCAGTAAGCCGCCTAGCAGGACACAACTACGCTAAACTAGGCGAACAATTCGAGTTGGTAAGACCAGTTTAAAAGCGGAAGCGGCTCGATTCCTTCCATCACTCAAACATAAAATCCCCTGCTATTTAGCAAGGGATTTTATCATTGTAATTCTTCCTTTTTTTCCTCTAAAGTAGGTACTTTCTCTTTTTTCGGTTTCCCAAGCTTAATTACTAAGAAATATAGGGAAAGCAATGTAATAAGAAAAACGATTATAAACGGATATGGAGAATAAAAGGCACGCGCTGCCTCCGTTTTTCCCGCCACAAACTTCAATGACTCAATATCTAAAAACTCAGCAAACATTTGTACACCGAGCATACTAAACCAAAAAACAAAAAAACTAATAATAATACCAAAAACTTGCTTCAATCTCGTCATTTATCTCATCCTTTCTATATCTATAATTTTTTAGTGTAATCAGTATAGTATAAATAAAACTATGCACAGAAAGGAACTATCTTACCATTCGCGAATTAACTTCATCCAACCTAAAATTGAAATTTGCAAAATAATACCCCAAATAACAAGCCGTCTTAACCACCTAGGGAAAAAAGTTAAAAATCGAATATACCATTCCAATAATTTATTCATAACTCCCTCCTATTTAAAATTATATAGGAAAAAGGAGATATAATCCAAATCCAACCAAAATGATACCACCTACTATCTCACCATATGTACCGAGCATATCTTTTGCATGTCTACCAATTAATAAACCAATCCACGCTAATAACATACTAACAAATCCAAAAAGTAATATCGTAATAATTGTCTGCGCCCCGTAAATACCAAGACTAAGGCCTACTGAAAAACTATCTATACTAACGCCAAATGCAAATACGAATAAACTAATTCCAATAGGGGCCGTTCTAGTCTCTTCATTCTCCAAAATAGATGAATATATAATATAGAATCCTAGTCCAATTAATAAAATAGCACCTGCAAAATGCGCAATGTCTCCATACTGTTCTGATAAAAAGCGACCTAATATCATTCCTATAAATGGCATGATAATATGAAATATCCCTATCGTCATACCGATATACAGAATTTGTCTTACCTTTAAGGTCATCATTCCCATACCAAGACTCACCGAGAACGCATCCATCCCTAAGGCGAATGCCATAATTGTTAAAGGTATTAGCTGTTCAAACGTCATTCATGTCCCTCCTCGGACGTGCTACTTCAAAATATGCTTATCCGAGGAGAAATATTCTGTTTGCTAATCGTACCTTATGATTCAGTAATAATCTGATGTCCTGCTGCTTTCGTTAAGCGATTCATAATGGCATTCCCTATTCCTTCATTTGGAAATGATTCACTAAAAATAACATCCACTTCACTTGCATCAAATGTTCTAAGTACATCATATAATTTAGTCGCCACACTAGCTAAATCGCTTCGAACACCACAAGATAATACTACATCCGCGCTATATACATGCTGATACTCTTCTGTCGTTAATAAACCCACTTTGAATCCTTCTTCCTTCTTCTCATCCACAAGGCGCTGAATAAACTCACGTGAACCTTCAACAATGCTAAGCGGCGCTTTCGGTGCATAATGTGTATATTTCATTCCAGGTGATTTCGGTTTTTCCTTCTCGTCCTTTAAAGCCGGATCTAAAGAAACAGTACCAATTACCGCTTCTAATTGTTCTTTCGTAATTCCACCTGGGCGTAATATCGTTGGAACCTCGCTCGTACAATCAATTACAGTCGATTCAACACCTACTCCCGTCGCACCACCATCTACAATACCTGCAATTTTCTCATTTAAATCTTCATATACGTGAGAAGCTAGTGTCGGACTTGGGCGACCAGAGCGATTCGCACTCGGTGCTGCAACAGGTACATTTGCCTCTTCAATAAGAGCAAGCGCTACTGGATGATCAGGCATTCTTACTCCAACCGTATTAAGTCCTGCCGTCACCTTCTCTGAAATTCCTTCTTTTCTAGGTAAAATAATTGTTAACGGGCCTGGCCAAAAATGCTCCATTAACTTCTCTGCAACTGGCGGGATTTCTTTCACAATCCCATCTAACTGTGATTTTGTACCGATGTGGACAATAAGTGGATTATCACTCGGTCTTCCTTTCGCTTCAAAAATTTTCGCGATTGCTTCATCATTCATCGCGTTTGCACCTAGTCCATATACCGTTTCTGTAGGGAAGGCAATCGCCTCGTTTTCCCTTAATAATTTTGCTGCTTCTTGTAACTGTGGATAATATTTTTTTCTTTCCACAACATTATCCACAACCCACATATTTGTATGCATTTTTTCCCACGTCCTTTTCTACCCTGAAATACTTGTCTATTTTTAGTTTACTATGAGATTTATCCAAAAGACAAACAAGGTTTATCCACAAAATGTGGATAAACCTAATTAATCCGTGGATAACTTTGTGAATAGCTGACAATTTAGTATTATTGCATTTGGCTCTTTTATATTTTTACAAAAGTGTTCTAACTGTCGAATTCCCTCTGGTACGTTTTCTTTCTCTATAGTAACAAAGTCAAAAAACTGAAAGATTGTTATAGATTGTGGATGATTTGTTAGTAAGTACAATTGTCGAATATTTTTTTCGTTCATATACTGCAAAAACATTTCGAAAAAATATAAGAAAGTCTGTTTATCCACATTAGGTGTGAATAAACAAGAACGAATCAGTGCGTGTTCTTCACTTTGTTCATATCCGATGACAGCCCGTATTTCTTCCGCCTCTTCCAAAATCATAAATTGCGCGTACAACTCATTTATTTTATCATCTTTTTTATTAGCTTGTCCGAAAAAAGAATGCAATCTTTCCACATCTGCTTTCGTAGCAAAATATACTTTCTTCATAGTAAATCCCTCCTCTTTGTTATATATGAGAAGGGATTTACGAATAGTACTATTTAGAGAATAAAGATGTAAAAGCTTCTACAATAAATAACTTAACTTCTGGCTTTTCTTCTTCCTCCTCTACTTTTACATACTCATTTTGTTTTTCTTGTTTTTGTTCCACAGGTTTCTCCACTTTTTCCACAGTTTTTGTTTCCTCTTTACTTACAGGTTGTTCTTCTACTTTCGTTTCATTTTTTACTACTTTCTTTTCAGAAGCTGTTACTTTTTTTGCGACTTCCTGCTTTACAGCTTTCTTTTCTTTCACCTCATCCTCTTTTTTCTCTTCTGTATTTACTACTTCTTCATCATCTATTTGTTTTACTTGCTCCTCTTCAGGAGATTCAGCCTTCACAACATGTTCTTCTTTCCTTACAGCTGTACCACTTGAAAAATCTAAGAAACACATCGGTGGAAATAATACACACCACCAGTTTGCCCCTTCCCCTTTCCCAATTGTAATCAATACCGCCTCATATTCCCCTGCTGGATAAATAAAATTACCATATACCTTTGTAGGGAACTTTACATTCTTACTAAATTTCACTTGAAATGAATCTTTACTTCCTTCTTTTTTCAACGTATTTGCCACTATTTTTTCGATTTCTGGAATATGACTTTGAATGACTTTACGTGCCTCTTCAAATGAAGTTAAATCTGCTACCCATCCATCAATTTGTGCTTTTACTTCATCACGCACTTTGCGCTTTAAAGCCTGATCTTTATCTGAATCACTATTTGCTAAAATCCGTAATCGAACGGCCTCTTTCGGAATAACTGAAGGCCCTTTCGCATCAGCTTTCATATATCCAAACTGCACAAGCAACTGTGCACCAATTAATAATAGAAGAAGATAAGCAATAACTTGTTTTTTCATTTCCTCCACCGTCCCTTCTACAAACAGTGTGGACAGACTTTCATCTTTCTAAACTATTAAATTCAAAATCTATATAAATTTTTCCACAAAAAAAATAGAGTAAGGTGTGAACCTTACTCCATCTCTGCAAATACCATACGATCTTTTCCATTAATATCAAAAACAACCTCAACATGAGCATGTGGAAAAGCTTGTTGTAACAACCATTTTACATCCTCACCTTGCCCTACTCCAATTTCAAATGCCACAATTGCTTTCTTCTGCAATACATTCGGCAACTCTTCCATAAAACGGCGATAGAAATCTAATCCGTCTTCACCGCCAACAAGTGCTCTCTTTGGCTCATGCTCTTTCACCACAGGAGAAAGGCCACGCCAATCCTCTTCCGGTATATATGGAGGGTTTGAAACAACAACATCTAACTTTTGACCTGTTTTATAAAATGGTGACAATAAATCACCATGATAGAACGTTACTTCTGCGCCTAAAGTTTTTGCATTTTCTTTTGCAACTTCAATCGACTCTTGTGCAATATCTACCGTATACACATGAAGATTTTTATTTTCTAAAGCAAGCGTAATTGAAATCGCTCCACTACCTGTACCAATGTCCGCCACATGTAGTTTCTCATCGCCAAAATGACGCTCGATTCTTTCTAACACTCCCACTATAAGCTCTTCTGTTTCCGGTCTTGGTATTAATACTTCTTCATTCACAAAGAACGACCGTCCATAAAACATTTCATAACCAATCATATATTGAATAGGAATACCTTCTACATGCTTGTGAATAAACTCCGTAAAACTTGTTTCTTGTTCCACAGTTATTTCTTCACGCATATTCATGAGCATTCCGGTTCTGTTCGTCTTTAATACATGACAAAGGACAAGTTCTCCCGCATTTTCATCTCGTCCATTTTCCTGTAAAAAAGAAGAAGCCCATTTCAGGGCTTCATAGACACGCATTACTCAGCTGCCTCCATCTTTTGAGCCTGATCTTCCATCACTAAGGCATTGATGAAATCATCTAACTTACCTTGTAAGATTTGATCTAGCTTTTGAATCGTTAAACCGATTCGATGGTCTGTAACGCGGTTTTGCGGGAAATTATACGTACGAATACGCTCTGAACGATCACCCGTACCAACAGCTTGTTTACGGTTTTGATCATACTCAGCTTGCGCTTCTTGTCTAAACTTATCATAAACACGTGCGCGTAATACTTTCATCGCTTTTTCTTTATTCTTGATTTGTGATTTCTCATCCTGACACGATACAACTACACCAGTCGGTAAATGCGTTAAACGTACCGCTGACATCGTTGTATTAACACTTTGTCCACCAGGACCACTAGAAGCAAACGTATCAACACGAACATCTTTTTCATGAATACTAATTTCTACTTCTTCTGCCTCTGGTAATACAGCTACAGTTGCTGTAGATGTATGAATACGTCCACCAGATTCCGTTTCAGGAACACGTTGTACACGGTGAGCACCATTCTCGAATTTCAGCTTCGCGAAAGCACCTTTACCGTTAATCATAAAGATAATCTCTTTATATCCACCTAACTCTGTATAGCTCGCTTCGATAATTTCAGTTTTCCAACCTTGTACCTCAGCATAACGGCTATACATACGATATAAATCACCAGCAAATAAAGCGGCCTCGTCACCACCAGCAGCACCACGAACCTCAACGATAACGTTTTTATCATCATTAGGGTCTTTTGGAACAAGTAAAATTTTCAGACGCTCTGACAATTCTTTATCTTGTCCTTCTAATTCAGAAACCTCTTCTTTTACCATGTCACGCATATCAGCGTCTAACTTATCTTCTAACATTGCTTTTGCATCTCTTAATTGCTCACGAACATCTTTATACTCACGGTACACCTCTACCGTTTCCTGCATATCAGATTGTTCCTTTGAATACTCACGAAGCTTATTCGTATCGCTAATAACCTCTGGATCACTTAACAATTCATTTAACTTCTCATAACGATCTTCTACAGCCTGCAAACGATCTAACACACCATTCACCTCTACATCCTAGTATCTAATACAAATAGTATATGGTACTTAATCAAAAAAACGCAAATTATATTTAAAAGTGGAGGTGGCTCACTCAGCTCTGACTGGCTAAGGTTCTCTCGCACAGAAGACGCTTTTTGTCTTCTCGTGCGGGAGGTTCTTAGACACGAAGAGCTAGCCACCGGAACTAGATATATTTAAAAGCGTAAGCGGCTTGCTCAGAATGGGAGGAGGTTGGAGCTTCTGACAGAGAGGCGCTCTTTGCCTCGCAGGAAGAAGCGAAACCACCGACCATTCTAGCCGCTGGAGCTAGATAATATTTAAAAGCGTAAGCGGCTTGCTCAGCTCTGACTGCCTAAAGTTCTTAGCTGTACGAAGAGCCGGCCACCAATCTTCATCTATTTTCGAAAAAAACCCGCTCTACATAGCGAGTTTCATTTATCTTTGTTTTGTAGGTACTGCATGACAATGACGACAACGTGGTTCATACGATTCTGAAGCCCCAACTAAAATAATTGGATCATCAAATGCCGCTGGTTCTCCATCGATTAAACGTTGCGTACGACTTGCAGGAGATCCGCATGCAGAACACACTGCCTGCAACTTAGTTACATGTTCAGCAATCGCCATCAGCTGAGGAACTTGTCCAAATGGTAGACCACGGAAATCTTGGTCTAATCCAGCTACAATGACACGATAGCCACGATTTGCCAATACTTGCACCACTTCCACAATGTCCCCATCAAAAAATTGTACCTCATCGATTGCAATAACATCCATTTCTTCTGCTACATGGTTAAATATATCTTTTGAAGCTGAAACAGGAACTGCTTTAACCTTTAATCCATTATGTGATACAACATCTTCTTCACTATAACGATTATCAATACATGGTTTAAATACAATCGCATGTTGTTTCGCAAATTGCGTACGGCGTATACGGCGGATGAGCTCTTCTGATTTTCCAGAAAACATACTCCCGCAAATCACTTCAATCCAACCATTTTGATTCATTAAGTACATTGAGCTCTCCTTTCATCTACTTTCCTAATCCAAAGTAGGGTAAAGGTTTAATATTTTTGCAAAAAAAACAGACAAGCGAATACATACACTTGCCTGTTTTATGTTCTTTATTACTTGATACCGTATTTCTTATTGAAGCGGTCAACACGTCCGTCTGCAGTAGCAAACTTCTGACGTCCAGTGTAGAATGGGTGAGAATCAGAACTGATCTCAATTTTTAGTAATGGATAAGTGTTACCATCTTCCCACTCAACAGTTTCGCTAGAGCCTTTAGTAGACCCGCTTAAGAATTTGAAGCCTGTGTTCGTGTCCATAAATACAACTTTATTGTAATTTGGATGGATTCCTGCTTTCATTCTTTTCATCTCCTTCCGCCCTGAATCATTTTCGAAACAGAGTTTTTCATCTTCAGCTGCTTACACAACTATATTGATGAAACACATATGATGAAATTATAACAAGGCTAACTCCATTTTGCAACTACCTGTTTTTGTCTTTTTAAAATTTAAAAGCGCAAGCGGCTCATTCAGAATCGCAGGACATTGGAGCTCTCGACCAAGAAGCGCTTTTTGCTTCGACCGAGAGAGCGAAATGGCCGGAGATTCTAGCCGCTGGAGCTGGATATAATTAAAAGCACAAGCGGCTCGTTTAGAATGGGAGGGGGATGGAGCTCGCTCAGAATGGGAGGGGGATGGAGCATCGGACGGTAGAGGCGCTTTTTGCCTCGTAGGAAGAAGTGAAGCCACCGACCATTCTAGCCGCTGAAGCTGGATCGAATTAAAAGCACAAGCGGCTCGTTCAGAATCCAGGACACTTCAAACTCTCGACCCAAATATGATTTTCATCTCAAAAAACAAAATTCCCCCATATATTGCTCTCTCTAATATTCCCTTAAAAAAACATAAAAAACTCGCTTACCACAAAATAAGCGAGTCCCAATCTTTTCCCTTTACTTAGTTGTTACATATCTTTTTGAGTCTGCAACAATGTTTTGTAAAAATTCTTCATTTGTCTTTGTTTGACGAAGTTTACGTAAGAAACCTTCGACAAAGTCTGGTGTATCACGCATTGTTTTACGAATACCCCATAGCTTGTCTAAATGTTCTTTCGGAATTAATAGATCTTCTTTACGTGTACCAGAACGGCGAATATCAATTGCCGGGAAGATACGACGCTCAGCTAATGAACGATCTAAGTGAAGTTCCATATTTCCAGTTCCTTTAAATTCTTCGTAAATTACATCGTCCATACGAGATCCTGTATCAACAAGCGCTGTTGCTAAAATCGTTAAGCTACCGCCTTCTTCAATATTACGTGCAGCTCCAAAGAAACGCTTCGGTCTATGGAAGGCAGCTGGGTCGATACCACCCGATAATGTTCTACCACTTGGCGGAATAACAAGGTTGTAAGCTCGCGCTAAACGGGTAATACTATCCATTAAAATGATAACATCTTTTTTGTGCTCTACAAGACGCATTGCACGTTCTAACACAAGTTCCGCTACTTTAATATGATTTTCTGGCACTTCATCAAAAGTAGAGCTTACAACATCTCCTTTAACAGAACGTTCGATGTCTGTTACTTCCTCTGGACGCTCATCAATTAAAAGTACAATTAATTCAGCTTCCGGGTGATTTGTTGTAACACTGTGTGCGATTTCTTTTAATAGACTTGTTTTACCAGCCTTTGGAGGCGCGACAATTAAACCACGTTGTCCAAATCCAACTGGTGCGATTAAATCCATGATGCGTGTCGGTAACTTTTTCGGTTCCGTTTCCAATTTCATTTGGCGATCTGGGTATAATGGTGTTAATGCAGGGAAATGCACACGCTCTTTTGCTGACTCTGGATCATCTCCGTTTACAGCTTCAACTTGTAATAATCCAAAATAGCGTTCATTTTCTTTCGGAGGTCGTACTTTACCAGAAACCTTGTCTCCATTACGTAAATCGAAACGACGAATTTGCGAAGCTGAGATATAAATATCTTCTGAGCTTGGAGAATAGTTGATAGGACGTAGGAATCCAAATCCTTCTGATTGAATAATTTCTAATACGCCTTCCATGAAGAAGAAACCTTCTTTTTCTGCTCGAGCTTTTAGGATAGCGAAGATTAACTCTTTTTTCGTTAATTTGCTATAATACGAAATCTTAAATTCTTTCGCAAGCTCGTATAACTCTTTTAATTTCATGTTTTCTAATGCTGCAATTGACAAATTCATTCAGACACCACACTTTAACGTTATTCTCTTTTCACATGGGTAAAGGGAAAAAATACGGAAGGCAAATAATTAATAATGAAAGGCAATAAGTTCAAGTAGGGTAATATTCACTATTGTAACCCTTTTATCTAGTTTTAATCAATACGTTGAAACACAAATACAAGAAGCGAAGACAAGAAAATTTGTCTTCGCTTTTATTTAACCTAGTTCCAGTAGCTAGAATGGTCAGGAGCTACAATGCCCCTCCCATTCTGAACGAGCTGCTTACGCTTTTTACTTAATAACCAAGTTTGGTTTTTTATTCAAGCTATGACGTCCGTCTACGAAGCGTACTGTGCCTGATTTTGCACGCATAACAAGGGATTGTGTTGTTCCTACGCTACCTTTAAATTGAACGCCGCGTAATAGTTCTCCGTCTGTTACGCCTGTTGCCGCAAAGATTGCATCGTCACCTTTTACTAAGTCTTCCATGCGAAGGATACGATTTATATCTTCAATACCCATTTTTTTACAGCGAGCTAATTCAGCTTCATTTTGAGGCAGAAGCTTTCCATGAATTTCTCCACCTAAACATTTTAATGCAACTGCTGCTAATACACCCTCAGGTGCTCCACCAGAGCCGAATAAAATATCTACACCTGTGCGATCAAATGCGGTGTTAATTGCTCCAGCCACATCTCCATCGTTAATTAATTTAATACGAGCACCAGCTTTACGAATTTCTTCGATAATCGCTTGATGACGTGGACGGTTTAAAACTGTCGCTACAACATCTTCAATATCTTTATTTTTCGCTTTCGCAACCGCACGTAAGTTATCGATAATAGGCGCATCAATATCGACCGCCCCAACCGCTTCTGGGCCAACCGCGATTTTATCCATGTACATGTCAGGAGCATGTAACAAATTACCATGATCTGCAATTGCAATAACAGCAAGAGCATTCCATCCACCAGCTGCTACGATGTTTGTCCCTTCTAAAGGATCAACCGCAACGTCTACACGTGGTCCATATCCTGTACCTAATTTCTCTCCGATATACAGCATTGGTGCTTCGTCCATCTCGCCTTCACCAATTACAACTGTACCTTTCATCGGGATTGTATCAAATACATCACGCATAGCTGATGTTGCTGCACCGTCTGCCTCATCCTTTTTCCCGCGCCCCATCCAACGCGCTGATGATAATGCTGCAGCCTCTGTTACACGTACTAACTCCATAGATAAACTTCTTTCCACGATAATCCCTCTCCTTTAAGTCTTTATATTTCTGCCGTATTTTGTGAACCGTGTTTCTCTACAAAGTATACTTCCGCAAGTAGTGATGCTTCGCTTCCCCCTTGCGGAAGTATCACTTATGCGTTCTTCATCTCTTCAATTTCTTGACTTGTCATTTGTTCTCGCCAAATGTTTGCGCCAAGACCTTTAAGCTTGTCTACTATATTTTCATAACCTCGATCAATATGCTCAAGTCCGGTTACTTCTGTAATTCCATCCGCCATTAACCCTGCAATAACAAGGGCCGCTCCAGCTCGCAAATCACTCGCTTTCACTTTTGCACCTTGTAATAAAACAGGACCAGTTACAATTGCCGAACGACCTTCCACTTTAATTTGTGCATTCATACGACGTAATTCATCAATGTGTTTAAAGCGTGCGCCGTAAATCGTATCCGTTACAACACCCGTTCCGTGCGCCTTTGTTAAAAGCGTTGTAAATGGTTGTTGTAAATCTGTTGGGAATCCCGGATATACAAGCGTTTTTATATCAACTACTTTTAACCTTCTATTACCGTTCACTGTAATTTGGTCATCGTTCGTTTCAACTTGGACACCAGCTTCTCTTAACTTCGCTGTAACTGACTCTAAATGCTGAGGAATCACATTATCAACCGTTATTTCTCCTCCTGATGCAGCTCCTAAAATCATATACGTACCCGCTTCAATACGATCCGGAATGATCGTATGGTGACAACCGTGCAGTGAATCCACACCATCAATTCGGATTACATCTGTGCCCGCACCTTTAATGCGTGCACCCATGCTTGTTAACAATGTAGCTACATCAATAATCTCTGGTTCTTTCGCTGCGTTTTCAATAACAGTTCTACCTTTCGCTCGCACAGCTGCTAGCATAATATTAATTGTAGCTCCTACACTAACAACATCTAAATAAATACGTGCCCCGCGCAATTCATCTGCTCTTAAATAAATCGCACCCTGTTCATTCGTAACATGTGCACCTAACGCTTCAAATCCTTTAATATGCTGATCAATAGGCCTCGGTCCTAAATGACATCCACCTGGAAGCCCAATAACAGCTTTTTTAAAACGGCCAAGCATCGCACCCATTAAATAATAAGAAGCACGCAATTTTTTCACTTTTCCATTCGGTAAAGGCATTGCAACCATGTTAGAAGGATCGACTATCATCTCTTCCTCCTGTCCATAAGCTACTCTTCCTCCAATTTCCTCTAGCAAGTCTCCTAACATTTTCACGTCCGAAATATTAGGGACACCACCAATAGTTACTGGAGTATCTGCTAAAATTGTCGCTGGAATTAGTGCAACGGCGCTGTTCTTTGCACCACTCACTCGAATTGTTCCATTTAAAGCTCTTCCGCCTTCAATTAGCAATTTTTCCATATTGAGCTCCCTTCTTGTGAATGTATTTACTTTCTATATCCTTATAGAAAGCTCCCCTTAAGAATCTCAATCACTCTTTCCACCCTAACACTCAATAAATAGGAAACCATTATCTTCATTTCTCCCGTAGTACGAATAGATAAAGATTAACTATTCATCGAATTTACATTATCAATTTAGATACATTATCACATTTATTAATAGGACTATGCACATTATTTTCTATTTCAAAAACAAAATGATAAAAATCTTTAGACTTGTTCACGCTTTCATTATACAACGAAAGGAAACCGTCTAAAAGACTAGACGGTTTCCAAAACGGAATTTTATTCTTACGCTTTACCGTTAGAACCGAATTCACGCATTTTACCAGCAACAGTTGCTTTAATAGCGTCGCGGCCAGGTCCAATATATTTACGAGGATCGTAAACTTCTTGGTCTTTGCTTAATGCTTCACGAACAGCTTTTGTAAACTCAATTTGGTTCTCAGTGTTTACGTTAATTTTTGAAGTACCTAAAGAAATAGCTTTTACGATATCAGCAGTTGGGATACCAGTACCACCGTGTAATACTAAAGGTACGCCAGTGAAGTCACGAACTTGTTCCATTTCAGCGAATCCTAAGTTAGGCTCACCTTTGTAAGGACCGTGTACAGAACCTAAAGCTGGAGCTAGGCAATCGATACCTGTTGCTTCAACAAGGTGCTTACACTCTGCTGGATCAGCGTAAATTACGCCTTCAGCGATGATGTCGTCTTCTTGTCCGCCAACTGTTCCAAGCTCAGCTTCAACAGATACGTTACGAGCGTGTGCGTATTCTACTACTTTTTTAGTAGTTTCAACGTTTTCTTCGAATGGGTGGTGAGAAGCGTCGATCATTACAGATGTGAAACCTGCATCAATTGCTTCTTTACATTTTTCGAAGCTTGAACCATGGTCAAGGTGAATCGCTACAGGAACAGTGATGTTCATTTCTTCGATTAAAGCTTTAACCATAGCTACAACTGTTTTGAAACCAGTCATATGACGAGCTGCACCCTCAGATACACCTAGGATTACAGGAGACTTTTCTTCTTCCGCAGCAGCTAAGATAGCTTGAGTCCACTCTAAGTTGTTCATGTTGAATTGACCAACTGCGTATTTTCCTTCTAGTGCTGTGTTTAGCATTTCTTTCATAGAAACTAAAGGCATGGTGAATCCTCCTAAAAAACGTTTTTTGTATCCGATAAGTTCTTATCGCTGGTAGTATGACCAGAATAAGGTAAAATATGTATATTTACATACCGGACTTTTTTCTACACTCAATAGGATAACAACTTGTACTCAAAAACTCAACCGTATTCACCTGCTCATTAGTCCATGTAAACGCTTTTTTCCATATTTTTTATAAAAAATTCATTTTTTACGCCTCTACAGCAAGCTGTTCTCTCACCGCTTGACGAATCTCATCAATATCAAACGGTTTAGCAAAGTGCATTAAAGCTCCTAAATCTTTCGCTTCTTGGATCATATCAAGCTCTCCATAAGCAGTCATTAAAATTACTTTAATACTCTCATCAATTTCCTTTACATGTTTTAAAATCTCTATACCATCCATACCTGGAATTTTCATATCTAACACTACTAAATCTGGATTATCTTTTTTCACGATATCTAAAGCTTGAAATCCATTCGCTGCTTGGAATGTCTGATAACCTTCTTTTTGGAACACTTCATGTAATAACACACGAATGCCATATTGATCATCAACGATTAAAATTTTACCTTCCATAACTCCCAACCTTTCTGTATAAATACAAGATTTAAAGCTTCTTATATCTTAACGATTAATTTTCGCTATTCTTTGGCAAATCCCTTCCTATTCTTTCTTATTTTACCGTTTCCTATTTTGTTATGCTACCCTTCGATTTCACCTTTCTAAAAAAATAAACTATAATGAAAGCCGGTAAACACGTACGAAAGGGAGTAACATTATGTTAAAAATTTTTTCAACTCAATTAAGTGGTTATTTCTCCAGAGTTTCTCAAAAAGAAGAAATGAATATAGAAGATAGCGCCCGTCTACTTGCTCAAGCATTAGTTGGCGACGGTTTCATTTATTTACATGGTACAAATGAAATGGAGGGCGTTGTTGCTGAAGCATTATTCGGTGCTGAGCCAATGAAGCAAGCAAAACGATTATTTGAAAATGGTAAAGAAGTAGAGGTAACTTCTGCAGACCGCGTACTTCTTATTAGCCGTTTTTCAACAGATGAAGAAGTTGTAGCAATGGCAAAAAAACTTCAAGCTGATGGACACTCTATTGTCGGCATCTCTGCTATTCAAGAAGGTACTGAATCACTAGAACAATATACAGATGTACATATTGATACTAAGCTGTTAAAAGGCCTTATTCCAGACGATGAAGGCAATCGCTACGGATTCCCAAGTTTAATGATAGCTTTATTTGCATATCATGGAATCAAATTTACAATCGATGAAATGTTAAATGAATATTAAAAAAAGCGCCCTATTTCAGGCGCTTTTTTTTATTACTTGCTCTCTTTATTCGTAATAGAAGCACTTACGAAGTCATGGAACAATGGTTGTGGACGATTTGGACGAGATACAAGTTCTGGATGGAACTGTGCTGCCACGAACCAAGGGTGGTCTTTTAATTCAATGATTTCAACTAGACGACCGTCTGGGCTTGTACCAGAGAATACAAATCCTTCTTTTTCCATATCCGGACGGAATTGATTGTTGAACTCATAACGATGACGATGACGCTCATATACAACCGGCTCGTTGTAAGCATTGTAAGCATTTGTTTCTTCAGCAAGCTTACATGGGTATAGACCAAGACGAAGTGTGCCACCTAAGTCTTCTACATCTTTTTGTTCTGGTAATAAGTCAATGATTGCATAAGGTGTGTCAGGATTTATTTCAGAAGAGTTAGCTCCTTCTAATCCTAATACGTTACGTGCGAATTCGATTGATGCAAGTTGCATACCTAGGCAAATTCCTAAGAATGGAACTTTGTTTTCACGAGCATATTGAATTGCAACGATTTTACCTTCTACACCACGATCGCCGAATCCACCAGGTACAAGGATACCATCTGTGTCACCAACTAATTCTTGTACGTTCTCTAGTGTTACGTGCTCAGCGTTTACCCATTTCACTTCTACATCTGTGTCGAATGAATAACCCGCATGACGAAGTGCTTCTACAACAGAAATGTATGCATCTTGAAGCTCTACGTATTTACCAACAAGAGCAATTTTTGTTTTCTTAGAAAGGTTACGTACTTTATTAACTAGCGCAGTCCATTCTGTCATATCTGCAGCTGGATTGTCTAATTTTAAGTGATCGCAAACGATTTGGTCCATATTTTGCTCTTGAAGAGATAATGGAACCGCATATAAAGTATCTGCATCGCGTGCTTCGATAACTGCTTTTGTATCAATGTCACAGAATAATGCAAGCTTGTCTTTCATATCTTGAGAAACAGGCAATTCTGTACGAACAACGATAATATTTGGTTGAATACCTAAGCTGCGAAGCTCTTTAACGCTATGTTGCGTTGGTTTTGTTTTCATTTCACCCGCTGCTTTTAAGTACGGGATTAACGTACAGTGAATGTACATTACATTGTCACGACCGATGTCGCTCTTAATTTGACGGATTGCTTCTAAGAATGGTAGAGACTCGATGTCACCAACAGTTCCACCAATTTCTGTAATAACAACGTCCGCGTTTGTTTCGCGACCAGAACGGTATACACGCTCTTTAATTTCGTTAGTAATGTGAGGAATAACTTGAACTGTTCCTCCTAGGTATTCACCACGGCGCTCTTTTTGAAGAACTGAAGAGTAAATTTTACCTGTTGTTACGTTGCTGTATTTGTTTAAGTTGATGTCGATGAAACGCTCATAGTGACCAAGGTCTAAATCAGTTTCTGCACCATCATCTGTTACGAATACCTCACCGTGTTGGTATGGGCTCATAGTCCCTGGGTCTACGTTAATGTACGGATCAAACTTTTGAATCGTTACGTTTAAACCACGATTTTTTAAAAGTCTTCCAAGAGATGCTGCTGTAATACCTTTTCCTAGAGACGATACTACACCGCCTGTTACAAAAATATACTTAGTCATGAAAAAGCTCCCTCCTATTTTGCTGTTATATAATCACCGTTGCAAAGCGCAACGTATGTAGATAACACTGTATCCATCTTATTGTTAGACTCTTTTTATTTTCTAAACAAAAAACAAAAAAGAAAATTGCTCCCCTCATCACATAAAGTAATAAGTAGGGAGCAATTTTCTTTTATATTTACACTTTAAAAGTATTATCGTCCTTTTTTAAAGAGCCCAAAAATGATTCTACATGGACGATAATGAAAAGTCAAGAACTACAGTTCTTCCTCTTCTTCTTCTTCAGCTTCAGCTTCATCGTACTCAAGTTCTTCTTCGGCGAAGTCATCTTCATCATCTTCATCTAAATCATCAAGATCATCGTCATCTCCGTCTTCTTCTTCAAGAACCTTGTCCAAATCTTCTACCTCTTCTTCACTTGCTTCTGCATCGTCGAAGTCTTCATCTTCTTCGATGTAGTCGTCAAAACCGTCCTCTTCAACTTTACGTTTCTTCTTCGGTTTTGGCTGAGGTAAGATTTCTTCATCAATTTGCTCATATGGGTACCAGCTACGTAGTCCCCAACGATTTTCTCCTAAATTAATGAAACGTCCATCGATGTTTAAATCTGTATAAAATTGTGCGAGTTTCGCATTAACTTGCTCTTGAGATAGTCCCAGCACTTGAGCGATTTCTCGAACCAACTCGTTGAATGTCGTTGCTTGTCTTTTATCCCCTAAAACGCTATGTACAACTTCAATCATTGAACATTCTTTTAGCTCTTCTGGTGAATATTGCTTAAAATTCACTTATGCGGCACTTCCTTTCTTCAAATATAACCTTATATATAACGGTCTGCTTAAAAAAATCCATACTATTCATTATAAACAAAAGTCGCACAAATATGCTACAAAAAAAACGGGAAACTTTAATATGGTAATAAAATTATAATTTGTCTATTCCTTATTTCGGAAACATATGCGCTCCTTGCAGTACATACCTAATTTGCATTTCTGTATATTCTTCAAGCGTATACAGTTTTTGCAGGGCCCAACGTCTAAATCCCCACATTTGTCCTTGTATGAAAATGTTATGTGCAAGAAGCTGTATCTCTTTTTTATTTAATGTAAATGTCCCATTTTCTGTACACTGCTCTAAAATATTCTCAAACATCCCGACCATTTGAAACTCTTTTTCTAATACATATGGGAGTGATTCTTTCGGTAAAAAACGTACCTCTTGATACATAATTAATACTTCTTCTTGCAATTCATCCATCACTTTAAAATAATTCGTTATCGCTATCTTTAAGCTTTCTATACTTCCCTTCTCTGTACACACTACTTCCTCTAATCTTTCTTTTACATGTTCATAAATACTATCACAAACTAAATATAAAACATCATCTTTTGTACGAATGTACTCATAAAGTGTTCCAATACTAAACCCAGCCGCCTTCGCAATCTCTCTCGTTGTTGTACGTGGGAACCCTTTTTGCTTAAACAATTGCACCGCACCTTTAATCATTTGTTCACGTCTTAACGCAACTAATTTTTCATCTTTCACGGACGCATGTACATTGTGTTTAACCATCCCCTTCACCTCTCCCTATTATTTTTTGGAAGGAAAAAGCGTAGGAAAATACCTACGCCTTTGATCCTACTTCGTTAACATACGAGAAATTACAAGCCTTTGAATCTCTTGTGTTCCCTCATATATTTGTGTAATCTTTGCATCGCGCATATAACGCTCTACTGGATAATCTTTCGTATAACCGTAACCACCAAATACTTGTACCGCTTCAGTCGTCACCTTCATCGCTGTATCCCCTGCAAATACTTTTGACATCGCTGACTCTTTCCCATACGGAAGCCCTTCCGATTCAAGCCAAGCCGCTTGGTATGTTAGAAGACGTGCCGCCTCCACATCCGTTGCCATATCTGCAAGTTTAAAGCCAATTCCTTGCTGCGCCGCAATTGGTTTCCCAAACTGATGACGCTCTCTTGCATAATCTACAGAAGCATCTAAAGCCCCTTGCGCAATACCGACTGCTTGCGCGGCAATACCATTACGGCCGCCATCTAATGTTTGCATCGCAACTTTAAATCCTTGGCCCTCTTCCCCGAGTAGGTTCTCTACAGGAATACGGCAATCTTCGAACATAATTTCAGTCGTTGGTGAAGAGCGAATCCCTAACTTGCTTTCCTTCTTCCCAACTGAAAATCCTGGTGTATCACTTTCCACAATAAACGCGCTCGTACCACTCTGCTTCGATTCGGGATCAGTTAACGCAAAAACAACATAAATATCAGCAATACCGCCATTTGTAATAAAGATTTTCGATCCATTTAAAATGTAATGGTCTCCATCTCGTTTCGCAGTTGTCCTCATTCCGCCAGCATCTGAGCCAGAACTTGGTTCCGTTAAACCGTATGCACCAATTTTCGTTCCTTCTGCCATCGGTCGTAAAAACTTTTGCTTTTGTTCTTCCGTTCCAAATTTAAAAATTGGCCAACCAGCAAGTGAAGTGTGTGCAGACAGCGTTACACCTGTTGAAGCACAAACACGAGATAATTCTTCGATAGCAATCACATACGCTAAGTAATCGCTTCCAATTCCACCGTATTCTTCAGGCCACGGAATTCCGGTTAAACCAAGCTCTGCCATTTGATCAAATATTGCACGATCAAATCTCTCTTCTTCATCACGCTCAGCTGCCGTCGGTGCTACTTCGTTCTTAGCAAAATCCCGAACCATTTTTCTTATCATTTCATGTTCTTCTGATAGTTTAAAATGCATTCCCGTCTCCCCCTTGTCCTTTTATAAAGCTCGACTAATAACAAGTTTCTGTATCTCACTCGTTCCTTCATATATTTGCGTGATTTTCGCATCACGGAAAAATCGTTCTACTGGATAGTCTTTCGTATAACCATAACCGCCAAATACTTGCACCGCTTCAATCGCAACTTCAACAGCCGTCTTAGAAGCGAATAATTTCGCAATAGAAGCTTCTTTACCGCATGGTAATCCTTGCGCTCTTAGCGATGCCGCTCTGTATACAAGTAATCGCGCTGCTTCTACACTAGTTGCCATATCTGCAAGTTTGAATCCGATTCCTTGCTGCGCCGCAATTGGCTTGCCGAATTGCTCACGCTCTTTCGCATAATCAATCGCACATGCAAGCGCCGCTTCCGCGATTCCTAATGCCTGCGCTCCGATTCCAATTCGTCCAACATCTAAATTCGCCATTGCCACCTTAAATCCTTGTCCTTCTTCACCAAGTAAATTCTCGGCCGGCACTTTCATATCTTCAAACGTAAGTTGTACCGTGCGAGAACCAAGAAGTCCCATTTTATGCTCATCTTTGCCGATAATTAAGCCCGGTGTATCTTTCTCTACTATAAATGCAGAAATCCCACTTTTTCCTGCCTCTGGATTTGTAGAAGCGAATACAATGTATGTACTTGCTTCACCGCCATTTGTAATAAATACTTTCGATCCATTAATAATGTAGTGATCGCCTTTCTTTACAGCTCTTGATTTCAAACTCCCTGCATCTGATCCTGCATTTGGTTCTGTTAATGCAAATGCACCTAAATATTCACCAGTCGCAAGTTTAGAAACATATTTCTGCTTCTGTTCTTCTGTTCCAAAATATAAAATCGGGTTCATTCCAACTGACGTATGTACAGCTAAAATTACACCAACCGTCGCACTTACCTTTGAAATTTCCTCAATTGCTAAAATGTAAGAAATAAAATCCATTTCTGCCCCGCCATATTTTGCAGGCGCTGGAATACCCATTAGTCCAAGCTCACCCATCTTCTGCAAAATCTCTTTTGGGAACACCCCTTGTTCCATACTAGGAACAAAGGGAGCTATTTCCTTCTGCGCAAAATCTCGAACCATTTTCCTCATCATTTGTTGCTCTTCAGTAAAATGAAAATTCATGTACTCCGCCTCCGTTTGCTATATATCTTTTTAATAATTTGGTAAGACCACTATTTTAATAAAAGGAGGACTTTATTCGTAAACGTAGAAACCACGGCCTGTTTTACGTCCTAACCATCCTGCGTTCACATACTTGCGTAATAATGGACATGGGCGATATTTACTATCTCCTAATCCTTCATGCAACACTTCCATAATGTATAAACATGTATCTAAACCGATAAAATCAGCTAATGTAAGTGGTCCCATCGGATGATTCATACCTAGTTTCATTACTTCATCAATCGCTTCTTTCGTCGCTACACCTTCATATAACGTATAGATCGCTTCGTTAATCATCGGTAATAAAATACGGTTCGATACAAATCCTGGGAAATCATTTACTTCAACTGGCACTTTCCCGATTTTTTTCGTAATATCTTCAATTGTTTCGTACACCTCATCATCTGTAGCCAAACCACGAATAATTTCAACAAGCTTCATAACCGGAACGGGATTCATAAAGTGCATACCGATTACTTTCTCCGGACGTTTCGTTACCGCTGCAATTTCTGTAATTGGTAGAGATGACGTATTCGTCGCTAAAATTGCGTGATCTGGAGCAATTTCATCTAGATTCGCAAAGATTTTCTTTTTTATATCCATTTTCTCAACAGCCGCTTCAATAACAAGATCCGCTTCCTTCACACAATCTAAATCAAGCGTTACTGTAAGGCGATTTAACGTCGCTTCCTTCTCTTCTTCCTTCATGCGTCCTTTTTCTACTTGGCGCGCTAAGTTTTTCGTAATAATAGCCAATCCTCTGTCTAATTGCTCTTGTTTTAAATCTTGTACCTTCACATCATATCCTGCCATTGCACATACTTGTGCGATTCCCGAACCCATTTGTCCTGCACCAATTACAACTATTTTTTGTACACCCATTCTTTCTTCCCCCTCAATATAAATTGTTAATAAATCAAAAATCACCTACACGTAAATTAACGAACTTCAATCATAATTGCGTCACCTTGACCGCCACCGCTACAAATAGAAGCAATTCCAATTCCGCCGCCGCGCTGCTTCAGTGCGTGGATAAGTGTAACGATAATACGCGCTCCACTTGCTCCAATTGGATGTCCCATTGCCACTGCGCCGCCATTTACATTCAATTTATCTGGGTCAATTCCTGCAATCTCTGTACTTGCAATTGCTACCGCTGCAAATGCTTCATTAATCTCGAATAAATCGATATCTTCAATTGTCTTGCCTGTTTTTTTCAACAATTCGTTAATTGCATAACCTGGCGTTCTTGGGAAATCTTTAGACTCCACTGCAATTGCTGTATGTGCCAAAATTGTTGCTAATGGCTTTCTTCCTTCTTGCTTCGCTCTGTCTTCGCTCATTAATACGAGCGCAGCACCGCCATCATTTAGTCCAGGAGCATTACCCGCTGTCACTGCCGACGTCTTATCAAATACAGGTTTTAATTTCGCTAATTTTTCAATCGTTGTATCCGCGCGCGGCGCCTCATCTTTTGCAACGACGATAGGATCGCCTTTTCTTTGCGGAATCGTTACTGGCACGATTTCCTCTTCAAAACGTCCTTCTTTATGCGCTGAAACCGCACGCTGATGGCTACGATATGCCCATTCATCTTGCGCTTCGCGAGAGATTCCATCTTCCTTCGCAACTTCTCCACCATAAACACCCATGTGTATACCTGAAAATGCGCATGTCAAGCCGTCAGCAACGTTTAAATCGATGATTTCGTTGTTACCCATTCTGTATCCCCATCTTGCGCCTCGTAAAATGTAAGGACTGTTACTCATTGACTCCATACCGCCAGCTACAATTAGTGATTGATCGCCAGTACGAATAATTTGATCCGCTAACGTAACCGCACGAAGCCCTGATGCACAAACTTTATTCACTGTTTCCGTCTGTACTTCCCAAGGGATTCCAGCAGCCCTCGCAGCTTGGCGCGATGGAATTTGCCCCTGTCCCCCTTGAATAACTGTTCCAAATATAACTTCCTCAACATCACTAGCAGAAACATTTGCTCTCTCAAGTGCTGCTTTAATTGCAATTCCCCCAAGTTCTGTCGCCTTCACGTCTTTTAAAGATCCTCCAAATTTCCCAACCGGTGTTCTTGCAGCACTTAAAATAACTGTTTTACTCATATCTATTTCCCCCATCTCTTTTTTTAGCACCGAGCGCTCGCTCGGTGTTCTTACGTTGAGAAGAGGTGCAATGATTGCACCTCTCTCTAAAGTTGTATTCATGCTTGCAGATTACATCGCTTCTTTCTTCTGTCCGATAACAGAGCGTTCTAAAATCTCTGTTACATCAAGAGTTTGAACCTTCTCTTCTACTTCTTTCGCTTTCGTCCCATCGCTAATCATCGTTAAGCAATATGGACAACCTGTACCGATAATGGATGGTTGCACAGCTAGTGCTTGTTCTGTACGAGCAACGTTAATACGTGAACCTGCTGTCTCTTCCATCCACATTAAGCCACCACCTGCGCCACAGCACATTCCGGTTTCACGGTTACGTGCCATTTCTACAAGATTCACACCAGGAATTGCTTTCAAAATATCGCGTGGCGCTTCGTATACTTCGTTGTATCTTCCTAAGTAACAGGAATCATGGTACGTAACTGTTTCCTCAATAGCGTGAACAGGTTTTAAGCGTCCTTCTTTCACCCACTGAGCTAACAATTCTGTATGATGATAGACTTCTGCTTGCAAGCCAAAGTCTGGATACTCATTTTTAAATGTGTTATAAGCGTGAGGATCAATCGTAACGATTTTCTTCACTCCTGCTTTTTCAAATTCCTCGATATTCTTTGTCGCCATCTCTTGGAAGACAAATTCATTTCCAAGACGCCGCGGTGTATCTCCAGAATTCTTTTCTTTATTACCAAGTATCGCGAATGAAATGCCTGCTTCGTTCATTAACTTCGCGAACGATATCGCAATCTTCTGACTACGATTATCATATGATCCCATTGAACCAACCCAGAATAAATATTCGAACTCCTCGCCAGCTTTCGATTTTTCTTTTACAGTTGGAACCGTTACTTCATCATCACCTTGGCGCCAAGTTTCACGCTCTTTACGGTTCAGTCCCCACGGATTCCCTTGACGCTCGATATTTGTCATCGCACGCTGCGCTTCCGCGTCCATCTTTCCTTCTGTTAAAACGAGATAGCGGCGTAAATCAATAATTTTGTCAACATGCTCATTCATAACCGGACACTGATCTTCACAGTTACGGCACGTTGTACAAGCCCAAATCTCTTCCTCTGTAATAACATCTCCGATTAAACTCGGATCGTAAGCAAGCGTTGTAGCTGCTGATTCTTGTTGCCCTTTCCCAGCTGCCATCATCGCTAACTGATTTCCTTGTGTATTATTAAAAGCAACTACTGGAACCCACGGTGCTTTTGATGTCACTGCTGCTCCTTTATCAGTTAAATGATCGCGAAGTTTTAAAATTAAATCCATCGGCGATAACATTTTCCCTGTTCCTGTTGCCGGGCACATATTTGTACAGCGACCACACTCTACGCAAGCGTATAAATCAATAAGCTGATTTTGTCTAAAGTCTTCGATTTTACCAACACCAAATGTTTCTTGCGTTTCATCTTCAAAGTCAATCTTTTCAAGTTTCCCTGGATTTGAAAGACGTCCGAAGAAAACGTTAACTGGTCCCGCAATTAAATGCGCGTGTTTCGATTGTGGAACATACACTAAAAACGTTAACAAAATTAGTAGATGCACCCACCAAGAGAAATAGAACACAGAAATGGCTGCGGTTTCATTTATTCCCGAGAAAACGTAAGCGATTGCAGAAGCGATCGGTTCACTCCATGAAAGCTCCTCGCCGTGCCATATAATTCCCATCCCATTACCGAGTAGCACAGAAATCATTAAGCCACCAATAAAGATAAGAACAAGACCTGATTTGAAATTACGTTTTAAACGAACTAGCTTCTCAACATAACGTCTATGAAAAGCCCAAAAGACTGCAATTAAAATAACAAGTGTGACAATTTCCTGGAAGAATGTAAATGCAGGGTATAGTGGTCCAAGTGGAAGATGTGATCCTGGTGCGAGTCCTTTCCAAACGAAGTCAATTGCTCCAAATTGGACAAGAATAAATCCGTAAAAGAACATAACGTGAATAATGCCGCTCTTCTTATCTTTCAGCAGCTTTTTCTGACCGAAAACATTGACCTTAAGGAGATCCCAACGCTCTTTAAAACGACGGTCAAATTCAATCTTTTTTCCTAACTGTATGTAGGCCATCCTCGTCCGTATAAGATACACAAACAAATATCCTGCATAAGCAATAACAGCAATGGCAGCCAGCCAATTAATGATCAGTAAGCTATTCATTTTTATGCTACCCCTCTCTTTGTAAGCCCTCTTTCTTTTTTAGAATCTTCAAAAACATATAATTTTCTGAATTTTATCCCCTGTCTTCATTATATAATGAGTGAGCATTCAGTCAACAGTTTTTTGTTATACAACAACATATTTTTTAATAAAGCTGTTTATTTCGGTGAAACTATAAAGTGAAACTTTAATCCGTAGGGGGTTGTTTCCTCTCGCCTGATTCCTTTAAGTAAGCCTAATTTTTAAGTAGGAGGCTTACCGCCCCTTAATATGGGATAAGGTGAAGCCAATCGGGATTTTCCGGGCAGCCAGTAAAATGAAGGCGAAAAGAATGCAAAGGAGGGAATTCACTTATGTTCTTCTTATCTCTCTTGTTAATATGCGTTACTCTTTGGATCACAATTGACCTTTTATATGGGAGGATTCTTCATTTAAAGCGTGTGCGCTCTCGTACTTTCCCTTTACGTCAAAGTAATTTTCACCTTTATACATACGGGCAAGATTTATATGATGCTTTATTTACTGATATACAACAAGCAAGGCACCATGTGCACGTTTTATTCTTCATTGTAAAAAACGATAAAATCAGTCGTGAATTTTTAAAGTTACTTATCGATAAGGCACAGGAAGGAATTGAAGTAAGACTTTTACTCGATCGATTGGGAAGCCATTATTTATCAAACGAGGCAATTCGTTCCCTACAAAAACACGGCGTCTCTTTTTCATTTTGTCATAAAGTGAAATTTCCTTTTCCGTTCTTTTCTGCAAATCAAAGAAACCATAGAAAAATTACAGTTATTGACGGGAAAATTGGTTATATTGGTGGGTTTAATATTGGAGAAGAATATTTAGGGCATAATCAAAAATTAGGATTATGGCGCGATTATCATTTACGCCTTACAGGAGAAGGAATACAAGATTTACAAAAGCAATTTTTACATGATTGGCTCGACGATACGAAGCAAAATTTATTAGATTCACCTCTTTATTTTCCTAAGCAACAACCAGGAATCATTCTACATCGTTTTATCCCTACTGATGGTGCCTATTTGCAAAATACATTTTTACATTTAATCGAAAGTGCGGAAAAAGAACTCTTTATCGGTACACCATATTTCATTCCTGGGAAGAAAATTATGAATGCATTATTAAAAGCGCGAAAACGTGGGGTTCAAATCACGGTTCTCGTTCCAGAAAAAGCGGATCACGCCCTTGTTCGCGAAGCAAAATTCCCATATTGCCGAAAGTTAATACAAGCTGGGTGTAATATTTACGCATTTCAACAAGGTTTTTTTCACGCTAAAGTTATTATAGTCGATGATTATATTTGTGATATTGGAACTGCAAACTTTGATATGAGAAGTTTATATATTAACCATGAAATCAACTGCCTTTTATATGATAAACATTTTATACAAACAGTAAAAAACAAATTCCATGAAGATCTAGAAAATGCGTCATTACTTTCCTTTAAAGATGTTAGCCCCCTTTCCCTTATTGATAGAGGGAAAGAATGGGTAGGAACGATACTTGCTTTCTTTCTATAGGAAAGATAATGGATAAAGGAGATGTATTCATTATGATTATGCGTTTCGGATATGTCTCACATGCAATGGCACTCTGGGACTGTTCTCCGGCTAAAACGATGACATTTACAAGCTTTCAAAAGCTTAGTAAACAAGAACGAGAAGATAAATTATACGATGTTACACGGCAAAATCTTGAGCATACAATACGTATTCTTCATTACAATATAGCTCATGAAATTCCATTATATCGCTTATCTTCTTCCATCGTCCCACTTGCAACACATCCCGAAGTCGAGTTTGATTACATCGGGTTGTTCACACCGCTTTGGCGTAAAATTGGGACATTAATTAAAGAATACAATTTGCGAGTAAGTTTTCATCCAAATCAATTTACGCTATTTACAAGCGACAAGCCACATATTACAACTAACGCTATTGCAGATATGGCCTATCATTATAAAGTATTAGATGCAATAGGAATTGCAGATTCTTCTTATATTAACATCCATGTAGGTGGTGCCTATGGAAATAAAGAACAGGCGGTTGGACGTTTCCATAAAAATATAAAAAAACTTCCTGCACATATAAAAGAGCAAATGACGCTTGAAAATGATGATAAAACATATACAACTGCTGAAACTTTATCGATTTGCCAAAAAGAAAAGATTCCATTCGTATTTGATTATCATCATCACATGGCAAACCTTTGCGAAGAACCGCTAGAAGTATTACTCCCTGCAATTTTTGAAACTTGGTCACATACAAATGTCCCTCCTAAAGTTCACATTTCCTCCCCTAAATCAAAAAAAGAATTTAGGGCTCACTCTGAATATATTGATTTAGAGTTTATTAAGCCTTTCTTACACATTGCAAAAAAAATCAACCATAATTTCGATATTATGATTGAAAGTAAACAGAAAGATTTAGCAATGCTGCAATTAATACATGAATTATCCTCTATAAGAGGGATAAAAAGAATAAATAGCTCAACATTACAATGGTAAATTGTAATGTTGAGCTATTTTTTTCAAAAAAAGTAATTTTTATAGTAAAAAACAACCTATTGTATATGCTATGATTGGAATTAGCATTTTCCACCTGCGATTCAACTTTATTGAAACGGAGCCATAATATGATTAATCAAAAAAAATATGTACACTTTGTCACGATGTATATAATTATATTTTCCCTTTGGATATTTCTTATCCCTAAGGACTTGAATATAAAAGAAATTGGAATTCTCTTCTTATTTTGTTTTGCTGCACTCTTTTCTTGCTATTGCTTATATAAAGCTATTAAGAAAATGAAGCGTAGTGATAAATTATTTTGGGTTTTATTACTCTGCACTTGCATATGCGGACTAACTATGGAAATAACTTTATTCCTTCATTCACTTTCTATATATGATCAAGTCATATTCTCATATAAGGCACTACCTTTTTTCATCATACAATATATTTTGCTCTTTTCTGGGTTTGCTATCAAATTCATAAAACATTATTCTATTAGAGGCCTTGCTCAATTTTCATTCGATAGTATCTTTATTGTTATTATGAATATTTATTTTACCTTAACTTTTATTTTGGACCTCTCAAGCTTTCGTATGTTAACAACAGATCACTGGGTTTTAATTGGATACTTTATTGCACAAGCATTAGTAATTTACGCCGTTATTAGCCTATATAGACGAGAACAATATTCTGCTAGCAGAATTTCATTAATTATCGGTTTTACTATCATACTTGTGTACGGGTATATACATCTGTTCCAACTAAACATGGGGATGAAAACTTCTTCTGAAGTCTCTTATTTAGTACATACTGCTTCAATTTTATTAATTGGTTTATCTTCCATACTATACATTTTGGACAAACCAATGCAGCATGAAACGAAAACAAAGTATTATCGATTTGATTATGTGCGCTTTATATTACCCTATTTCAGTATAATCATTACTTTTTCCTTTATTCTTATTCAACCTTGGGATGATAAGTTCATGCTAATCGGTCTAGTATTATCACTCATCTTATTATTCCTACGACAACTTTACATGTGGAAAGATAATCAAGCACTAATCGATACATATGAACAGTTGACTACACAACTAGAAGGCAAAGTAGAAGAGGGTGCATCTGCGTTATCAAAGAGTGAACAACGCTATAAATCGTTATTCGAAGATCATCCTGATGCCGTTTTCTCTTTAAATATGGATGGTATTTTCCAACAATCTAATACAGCTTGTGAAAGCTTATTTACTGCCTACTATTGTGAAGTAGAAAGCTATTCTCTTCTACACTTTATTGACTCAAAAGACCATGATCTACTAAAGAAAGCTTTACAAATAACAAAAGAAGGTAGACCACAAACTTTAGAAGTTCGCACAAAAGAAAAAGAAGGCTATTACTATTATCTTCACGTTACACTCATCCCTACTTTCATAAACAAAGAAGTTGTTGGGATGTTCGGCATAGCACGTGATATTACAACTTTATATGAAAAACAAAAACAAGTAGAACATTTAGCCTTTCATGATGCACTGACTGGATTACCAAATCGCCGAAAGTTTGAAAAAGATTTAAAAAACATTTTAAATACAGCTCAAACTAGCGTGAATGATGTTGCCGTTATGTTCCTTGATTTAGATCGATTCAAAAAAATTAACGATAGACTTGGTCACGATGTCGGAGATCTATTATTAATTGAAGTAGCAAAAAGATTACGTGGTTGCTTGCGTTCAAAAGATATCGTTGCTCGCCAAGGTGGAGATGAGTTTACAATTCTATTACCAGATATGTACTCAGAAAAAAGTGCGGCTTTTATAGCTGAACAAATTTTAACCGTTTTAAACAAACCATTCTCCATTAAAGACGAAGAACTGTCTATTACACCGAGTATCGGAATTGCCATGTATCCTGATTACGGGACCGATGTTACTGAATTAATGAAAAATGCTGATATGGCTATGTATCGCGCGAAAGCAAATGGAAAAAACAGATTTGTTTTCTTCTCAAAAGAAATAAGTATCGCCCAAAATGAAATCCAATTCTTAGAAGGTGAACTTACAAAAGCATTACAACAAAATGAATTTTTCCTAGAATATCAGCCACAAGTAAGCACAAAAACAAAACAAATTATCGGTTTTGAAGCATTAATTCGTTGGAAGCACCCAAAACTCGGCATCGTGTCTCCTGCCCAATTCATTCCTCTAGCGGAGGAAACCGGATTTATTATTGAACTTGGAAATTGGATTTTACGTACCGCTTGCTTAGAGGCAAAAAGATGGCATAATCAAGGGTTTTCTCACTTAAAAGTTGGTGTGAATTTATCTGTTGTTCAATTTAACCATGCAGATTTAATCCCTACTATTTCAAAAGTGTTAGAAGAAACCGAACTAAAATCAGAAGCACTAGATATCGAAATCACAGAAAGTATCGCAATTAATCAAAATCAATCTGTCATTTCCAAACTAGAACAGCTTCAAAATCTCGGTATTCAAATTTCAATCGATGACTTTGGAACTGGTTATAGTTCTTTAGCTTATTTAACAAAATACCCAATCAACACATTAAAAATTGCTCGAGAGTTTATTTGCGGAATTACAAATAGTCCTTTAGAGGAAGCGATTATCTCCTCCATCATTACACTATCTAAAGAACTAAACTTAGAAGTTATTGCAGAAGGTGTAGAGACGGAAGAACAATGGACGTTTTTATATGAACAAAACTGTGACCACATTCAAGGATTCCTTATTAGCAAGCCCGTTTCTAGTAAAGACGTTTGGATGTTACTACACAAAAAAACAACCGTCTAAGTAAGACGGTTGTTTTTTAATATTCAAAAGGTAGATCTCCAGCTAATTGTACCTCTTGATCATTATGAGAAATTACTTGGCTTTTCTCTAATGCTGTATCACCTAATGAAATACCCCATGCCATTGCTAACGTTAATAGGCTACCAATAAGTAGTTTCTTCATATTCCATCACCCACATTTTTTATTTTAATATATCATGAAATTTTATCCATATCCTATGCAATTATGCATATCCATTTTTTGGTTATCTATCTACTGATTTTATCTGCGAGCGCTTCTTTATATGCATGCATTTCTAATATATCAAAAAAGAAACTTGCCTTTTTATATGCATCTTCAATCTCTGGCTCATCATACCCCAATTTTCCTAGGCATTCGCCTCTTTGATAATATAGCTGTCCAATTAATGCCATACTATTAATTCGGCATGATATTTCAATTGCTTTATTTACTTGATAAAGTGACCCTTCATATTGCTCGTCTAAGTATAATGCTTTTGCATGATTATATCTTACCTTCACGTCGAATTCTTCATTATCATGCAATGTCTCTAATTGTTTTAATATATCTTCAAATAACTCAATACTTTTCTTAAAATAATTATTTTCAGCATAAATATTTGCAATTGCATTCTCTATATAGAGATTTTGGTATACGTCTATTCCAGCTAATTGTTGGTTTAACAATTTTTTTAATTCTAAAATACAATATTCGTAATCGATTTTCTTCAATATGTAAGCTGCTACATGATATTGCCATTGAAGAAACTGCTGGAATTCAGGATGATATTCTTCCTTTTTTAGCTCATTCCATACTCTATTATAAATCTCTTTATATTTTTTTTGCTTACACAGCATAATGACTTGATCTTTAAACTGTTTTTTTCTTTCAATATCAGAATAAATAAGTACCTCATAAAAGTGAATAATGGGAACTTGTAACTTTGCTGCGATACCTTGTAATATATCCATACTTGGGTATACCGCGCCCGATTCAATTCGACTCACTTCCGATTGATGACATATGTTATCGGATAACTGTTTTTGTGTTAATCCCCTCATTACCCTAATCTTCTTAATTTCACTTCCTAATTTTTCTGCGTGCATACTTACTCACCATCCCATTATAACAATCTAATTTGTTAAGTTGTCATACCACTACCATAATGTGAATTCGACAATTTTTGATATGAAATAATGCATAATATATATAAAATTCGGCAAATTGTTCATACAATCCATCTCACATACAATAATAGATTAGTAGTTTTATAGATAAATTATAGAAAATTTGCCCGTGCCTTCGTTACATTCGGTCTTCTTTATCCTTTATCAGCAGAAGCTATTTACACCCAAGAACTAGATAAAAATGAAGTGAAAATTGAAATTGCTTAGCCTAGTTTAACGCTTTAAAAATGACACAACCTCAAAATGATACGAAAAAATATGGCGAAAAAGTATTTAAGGGGTGAAATAAATGAGGCTAAAGCTCAACAAGGGTGAATGACAACTGAAATGAATGTAGATTCCCAACCTACAAATAAAGAAATAAAAGAAAATTAAACCGAAGTTCGCCTTGCACAAACTTACAAAAACTATAAAATATATAGTCAAGATTTCATTGTAAAAGTAGATAAAAATGGAGTAATTACAACTGTTAGTGGCAAGGTTGTCCAAAATTCAGACCAATAACCTAATCTAACTATAACAAATTTTTTGTCGAAAAATGAAGTAAAATCTAAATTACGCGATATACTTCAAATTCTGAGCGATGCGACTGCGACGAAACTCTCTATTGAAATACTTGTTTATAAGAAAAAAGAAGCTTACCACTCATAGGTAAACTTCTTTTTCATATCCATCCCTTTTCTTCCGCAATTGTAATTGCCTCAATTCTATTTTTCGCATCGAGCTTCGTTAATACTTCAGAAATGTAATTACGTACTGTACCAGGTGAAAGATAAAGTGCCTTCGCAATTTCATTTGCCGTCTTTCCTTCTTTCGCAAGTAACAATACTTCTTTTTCGCGATCTGATAACGGATTTTGCTCCTGCCATAAGCCGAACATTAAATCTTGAGAAATCTCTCGCTTTCCTTTCATTACATTACGAATCGCTGCAGCTAAATCTTCACTTGGGCTATCTTTTAATAAATATCCGTGCACGCCTGCTTTCATTGCTCGTTCAAAATATCCAGGGCGCGCAAATGTTGTTAAAATCATTACTTTGCATGCTGATTTTTCTTTCTGCAACGTTTCCGCAACATCTAATCCGCTTTGAATTGGCATTTCAATATCCATAATGCTTACATCAGGTTGTAGCGATTCAATTAGTTTTAGCGCCTCTTCCCCGTTCGCAGCTTGCCCAATTACTTCAATATCATCTTCTAGATCAAGTAGGGCCCCTAATGCGCCACGAAGCATCCGCTGATCTTCTGCAATAATAATTCGAATCATGCCCTCACCTCATCTTTTCCTGTTCTAATGACAACTGGTACTTTTACTATTAATAGTGTCCCTGGATTGATTGTGCTCAGTTCAACAAACCCATCAATAAGAGCGATACGCTCTTTCATACCACGAATGCCATTTCCATCGTGGTTTTGATCCGCTAAACCAATTCCATTATCTTCTACTGTCAAAATTAATTCACCTTGTGATTCTAGTACAGAAACTGTACAACGCGTCGCCTTACTATGCTTTACAACATTTGTCACAGCCTCACGTAAACACATTCCTAAAATATTTTGTTCAATGGGTGATAACGAACTTGCACTCGTTTCTTGTTTTATTTCTAATTCAATAGTAGCAGCTTGTAAGATCGCTTTTATTTGCTCAAGCTCTTCTTCTACTGTAATCATACGCATATCAGAAATTAGTTCCCTTAGCTGCTTTAAAGCGGTACGAGATGTTTGCGTAATTTCCTTTGCTTCCACACTTGCACGCTCCGGATTTTTTACAATTAACTTTTCCACGAGCTGACTTTTTAAAGTAATGAGTGATAACGTATGCCCTAACGTATCATGAAGATCCCTTGCAATCCGTTGCCGCTCTTCACGTTTTACTAAGTCTTTAATTTGTTCGTTTGCTTCTTCTAATTGATTTCTTAACATCTTTTTCTGATTAAAATTACGCATTCCGAATGGTGTAAGAAGCATTAAAATAAACATTGGAACGATATTTACTAAACTTGCAGTTGTTAGTTGATTCATATTTACAAATAAAAATGCCCCAAGCATTATAACTAACAAACATAATAGCACTCGAAACACTTTCTTATTTGGTGCAAATCCCATCGCACTTGCGGTGAAAAAGCCAAAGAATATCATGAAAGGATTGTAAAATAAAGCAAATAAAAAGATAAGTACCATTTGAATACATGCCCAAAAAACGAACGTCCTCTGCACAAAATAAAGCTGACGGTATGTGATAATAAAAACTATCAACATACCGCTTCCAATTACAAGCTTCCACCCTGACGCCTGCACTAAATGGTAAATTGGAAATAACAGATACACGAACCACATATACGGGAAGAAACCCATCTGTTTCGGAAAAATCTCAATCCTCTTCTTCTCTATCATTTATACCGCTTCCTGTCTTTTTCTTATATATATTGATATTACAACAAATATAAGGAAATAACCTCCTAGTACCGCGATATTTTCCCAACCAACTGATTTTCCAGCTACAATATCCCATGCACCGCTTCCGAAGTGATATGTTGGTGTCCATTCACCAATAGATCTTAATATTTTCGGAAATACTTCGATTGGCATCCATAACCCGCCAAGAATTGCTAAACACATATTTAAAATATTGGCTAAACCAGCAGCAGCATCAACCTTTTTAATAGAACCGACTATCGATCCAAGCGCTAAAAACGGTGTTACACCTAGTAATAACCATAAACCAGCGCCCATCCATTGACCGAACGTTAACTGAACATCATTAATTAAAATACCTGCTATAAAAATAACTACGATTGAAAACACATTTACTACTGTTTGTGAAACAATTTTCGCAGAAATATATGCCCCTTCTGGCAAAGGTGTAATTCTCAACAGTTGTGCCCACCCTTTTTGTCTTTCCTCAGAAAGACGAACACCAAAGCTAAAAAGTGCTGTTCCAATAATACTGAATGAAGTCATAGAAATTAAATAGTGAGCTTTCCATTCATTCCCGTTCTGTGGCACTTGAACAACATTTGTGAAAATGTAGTAAAACATAACTGGCATTAGTAATGAGAAAAAGATAAATAATTTATTGCGAAACGTACGTAATATCTCCATCTTACATTGCATCAAAAACGCTCTCATGCGATTTCCCCCTTCTGATTTGCGACAAACTGTTCAAATGCTTCATCAAGACTTCCACGTTCGACTGAAACATCTGTTACAGGTAAGTTCTTTTGATAAATTGCTTTTAAAGTTGCATCTGTATCTTCAGTTGTTAAAGTGAAGTGCCCTTCGTTTGACTGTACTTCTGTTACGTTTGGTAATTCTTTTAGTAATTTTGCAGGAATACTTTCCTTCGAATAAAACGTAATAGTTTTTCGCGAAATCGTCGCCTTCATCGCATCTGGTGTACCATCTGCGATAATCTTTCCGTTTGCAAACAATAAAATACGATCCGCCAACGCATCCGCTTCTTCTAAATAGTGTGTCGTTAAAATAATTGTTTTCCCTTCACTTGCTAACTTTCGAATTGTTTCCCAAAACGTTCTTCGAGACGTAATATCCATTCCAACTGTCGGCTCATCTAAAAATAACAAATCTGGATTACCTGCAAGTGCGAGTGCAAAGTTTAACCTTCTTTTTTGCCCACCTGATAATTTCTCACACCTTTGCTTTCGCTCCGATTCTAAATTTGATAACTGTAGCAACGTTTCTTTCGCTACCGGATTCGTATAATAACTACGGAATAACTCAATTGCCTCTTCCACTGTAATGCTATCAATGACACTTACTTCTTGTAACATCGCACCGAGGCTATTACGAACATCTCTATGTTTGGGACTCTTTCCAAATATAGAAACAGTTCCTTCCGTCGGATCCTTTAATCCAAGCATCATCGACATCGTCGTCGTTTTCCCTGCACCATTCGGTCCAAGTAGTGCTACGATTTCCCCCTTATTTACATGAAATGAAACATTATTTACTGCACTTTTATGTTTAAATGTTTTAGAAACACCATTTACTTCAATAATCTTTTCCATCTCTCCACCCCCGCTGTTTCTTATATTTACATTGTATGTGTTGAAAAAGTTAGGAAATAGTATGATGCGTCATAACATCGATATGACAATTGTCATGTATTCTTTGTGAGAGGAATCAATCCGCATACCGCAAGCGAGTAGCAGGACGAAAATAAACATGATACAATCGGGTAAGATATACATTCGAGGAAGGACAGTGGTTTTCATGATTATTCGTAATGAACAAGATTTAGAAGGCTTACGAAAAATCGGCCGCATCGTTGCGCTTGCACGTGAAGAAATGAAAAAAGAAGCGAAGCCAGGTATGACAACGAAAGAGCTTGATTTGATCGGTAAAAAAGTATTAGATGAGCATGGTGCTATTTCTGCACCTGAAAAAGAATATGATTTCCCTGGTGTAACTTGCATCAGTGTAAACGAAGAAGTTGCTCACGGTATTCCAGGAGAGCGTGTATTAAAAGACGGCGACTTAGTAAACGTCGACGTATCTGCTGCACTTGATGGCTATTATGCAGATACAGGTATTTCATTTGTACTTGGAGAAGATGAAGCAAAAGAAAAGCTTTGCCAAGCAGCTGTTGATGCATTTTGGGCAGCAATGAAAAAGGTTAAAGCTGGTTCAAAGCAAAATCAAATTGGTCGTGCTGTTTCAAATTTCGCACATAAAAATGGATACAATGTGATTCAAAACTTAACTGGTCACGGTATTGGTCTTAGCTTACATGAAGCACCAAATCACATTTTAAGCTACTTTGACCCAATGGATAATGCACTTCTAAAAGACGGTCTTGTTATCGCTGTAGAGCCATTCATTTCTATGAAAGCTGATCACATTATTGAGCGCGGCGATGATGGTTGGACATTCGTTACACCTGATAAAAGCCTTGTTGCACAATGTGAACATACAGTTGTCGTAACACGCGGCGAACCGATTATTTTAACAGAAATATAAAAAATAGCCGTTTGGTAGCAGAAACCTACCTAGCGGCTATTTTTTATTACCAAACGGCTATTTTTTATTACTTTTAGGTATGCAAAAATTTATATAAATAAAAGGTGGTGCATCAAGGCACCACCTTTTTAACGGGGTGAGGCTGCCCAAAAGTACGGAAAACCTTTGAACAGCCTCGTATTTTCATATGGATGCCTTACATATATCACTGATGATAATTATGAAATGCGGAAACATATTTATCATCACATGATTCAAACACGAGAAAAGAAACCCTACAGTGGATTCTTTTCTCTACATAATCTAAAGTTTGGGTACACTAGATTCATGCAATGTAGGAGCTTTCCAAACAGAAAGCGAACCTTCATTTAAAATGATAGCATACATATCTCCACCAAAAATATGCAAATATGCATATAGTATTTTTTATTTCTCAATGTCAGAATATTGAAAAATAAAAAATGTAAAGGTAAAATAAAGTCGTTATCCGTCTTCTTTTGTCAGTCAGAGAGAATAGAAGAATAGGAGAGGAAAAAATGAAAAAATCTTTAAAACAAAAAATAGTAAGCTCTTTGCTTGCTGTATCACTCGCTGTTAGCTTGGCTCCAATTGGACAAGCCAAAGCTGATTCCACGTCAGAAATCACACAGACTTCACCTATCACAAAACAAGTTGATGCAAGCCGCGCCATCGAACACATCCGTTTCTTATCCGAAACAATTGGTCCTCGCCCTGGTGGGACAAAATCAGAAGAATGGGCTTCTCGCTACGTTGGTATGCAACTTAAATCAATGGGCTATGAAGTAGACTATCAACCATTTCAAGTGCCAGATCAGTACGTTGGCTTTATTGAATCCCCATTATCCACAAAGCGTAATTGGCAAGCTGGCGCTGCTCCTAACGCACTAATTTCTACAGAAGCTGTTACAGCTCCTCTTATCTTTGTTCAAGGTGGGACAAAATTAGAGGATATTCCAAATGAAGTAAATGGAAAGATTGTTCTATTTGAAAGGGGAACAACAGTAGCAGACTACAATAAACAAGTTGAAAATGCTGTTAGCAAAGGAGCAAAAGGTGTTCTTTTATACAGTTTAATTGGTGGACGCGGAAATTATGGACAAACCTTCAATCCCCGCCTAACGAAAAAGCAATCTATTCCTGTCTTTGGTCTTGCTTATGCGCAAGGAAATGCATTTAAAGAAGAAATCGCTAAAAAAGGGACAACAATTCTTTCCCTAAAAGCGAGACATGAATCTAATTTAAAATCCTTAAACGTCATCGCTAAAAAGAAACCAAAAAACAGTACAGGTAATGAAAAAGCTGTCGTTGTAAGTTCGCACTATGATAGTGTAGTTGGAGCACCTGGAGCAAACGATAATGCTTCTGGTACAGGATTAGTATTAGAGTTAGCTCGTGCTTTTCAAAATGTAGAAACTGATAAAGAAATTCGTTTTATTGCTTTTGGTTCTGAAGAGACTGGCTTACTTGGCTCCGATTATTACGTTAATAGTTTATCCCAAAAAGAACGCGATCGAATTTTAGGTGTCTTTAACGCAGACATGGTTGCAACAAATTACGATAAAGCAAAGAATTTATATGCTATGACGCCTAACGGCTCTCCAAACCTTGTAACAGACGCAGCCTTACAAGCAGGTAAACAATTAAATAATGACCTCGTACTGCAAGGGAAATTCGGCTCCAGTGATCACGTGCCATTTGCTGAAGTTGGTATTCCTGCCGCCCTATTTATTTGGATGGGTGTCGATAGTTGGAATCCATTAATCTATCATATCGAGAAGGTATATCACACACCTCAAGATAACGTATTTGAGAACATTTCACCTGAACGCATGAAAATGGCATTAGAGGTTATTGGTACAGGCGTCTATAATAGCCTTCATTCCACCGTAAAAACAGGAGAGAAAGCCGCTTAATACTATTTCAAGCCACCGATTAATCGGTGGCTGTTTATTAAGAAAAAATGAATATGCATAAAAGCATATTCATTACATGGTATTATGGTGTATAATTAAAATCGTAATATATAAATAAAGGATATCAATCACATAGCATTATGTAGAATAAAAAATTTAAATACTATTGATTACATCTAATGAGAAGGTTTTTCAATTATAAAAAGGTGCTCTTGCAGTTGTGTTAACTTGAACTTCAGGAACTAATGCCTTCATTCCTAAAATAAACGTTGCTTCAGCTACTCAAGAACAAAGCTTTACAATATGCTATTTCTAAATTAGCCATAAAAATGGCTATGCATTCATCCAAAACTTAATGAAACATAGCATTGACCTTAAATTACATGAGATACCACGCTCTAAGCTTATGGTCCAATGATAATGTGCTTCTTAAAAACGGTTTTGTTATCGTTTTAGAGCCACTGATTGAGTCCACCTTGAAATTGTTCCCTTTTTTCTATAAAAAAAAACCCTTCAGGCTGCATTCTTCCCTTCACCTTATTGTGAAGTGTTTTTGAATACTTACCTAAAGGGAGCAATATCAATAGTAATTTTTTAATTTGTCAGCTACTCAGTTTACAGTGTAATCAATAATCTAAAGCTTTTTTATTATTTAATTCGCTGACGAGCGAGTAGGATTCCACCTAAAAGGAACAATACCATACCTCCAAGAATTGAACTCATTCCTGCTGATGTTCCTCCTGTGTTAGGAAGTAATGTTGGCTTATCATTTTCTGTAGTAGGTGGAACTTTTGAATCGCTATTGTTGCCTGTATTTGTGTTTGGATTTTTCGGATCTGTACTTGGATCTTTCGGATCTGTGCTTGGATCTTTCGGATCTGTGCTTGGATCTTTCGGATTTGTACTTGGATCTTTTGGATTTGTACTTGGATCTTTTGGATCTACATTTGGCTCGTCCTTGATTTTTGTATTTGTGATGTCATAACCTTTTACTTTGGATTCATACCCAGCTACTGGTTGTTCCTTCACTTCATACTTGTACGCTACTCCATTTTCATCGTATGCTTGGAGCTTTTCAAACGTGTACTTCCATTCTGTTGCCGCTGTTACTTCTTTTGTGTCTACTACTTTACCGTTTTGTAGTAAGTCTACTTTAATCGAACTTGGACGATCTGTTGCATTGTTATCGTTCCACGTTTTTGTTCCTTCTACTTTTGTTTCGCCTACTTTTGTATTCGTGATGTCATAACCTTTTACTTCGGATTTGTATCCGTCTACCGGTTGTTCCTTCACTTCATACTTGTACGCTACTCCGTTTGCATCATATGCTTGGAGCTTTTCAAACGTGTACTTCCAGTTTGTTTCTGCTGTTACTTCTTTTGTGTCTACTACTTTACCGTTTTGTAGTAAATCTACTTTAATTGAACTTGGACGATCTGTTACATTGTTATCGTTCCACGTTTTTGTTCCTTCTACCTTTGTTTCGCCTACTTTTGTATTTGTGATGTCAGTACCATTTACTTCGGATTCATATCCTGCTAATGGTTGTTCTTTTACTGTATACTCGTAAGCTTTTCCTTCCGCATCATATGCTTCTAAATCTGTGAATGTATATTTCCAACCCATTACTGCGAATACGTCTTGTGTTTGAATCACGTTCCCGTTTTGTAGTAAGTCTACTTTGATCATTGTCGGACGGTCTGTTGCATTTCCGTCTTTCCACGTCTTTATTCCTTCTACTTTTGTTTCGCCTACTTTTGTATTCGTGATGTCATAACCTTTTACTTTGGATTCATATCCTGCTACTGGCTGTTCTTTCACTTCATACTTGTATGCCACTCCGTTTGCATCGTATGCTTGGAGCTTTTCAAATGTGTACTTCCATTCTGTTGCCGCTGTTACTTCTTTTGTGTCTACTACTTTACCGTTTTGTAAAAGATCTACTTTAATCATTTCCGGACGATCTTTTGCGTTATCGTCTTTCCATGTTTTCGTTCCTTCTACTTTTGTTTCGCCTACTTTTGTATTTGTGATGTCAGTACCATTTACTTTGGATTCATATCCTG